>CAMLRO010000017.1 GCA_946482425.1 uncultured Lactobacillus sp. | reverse complement strand
TTAAAGAGCCTTCGGTTAAAGAAACTATCCAGATCTTAAAGGGTATTCAAAAGCGCTATGAAGATTATCATCACGTTCACTACACTGATGATGCCATTAAGGCTGCTGCTGAACTATCTGAGCGTTATATTCAAGATCGTTTCTTACCTGATAAGGCAATCGATTTGCTTGATGAAGCAGGTTCACGCATGAATCTGACAATTCCATACGTTGATAAAGATAAAATGAAAGAACGAATTGATGCAGCCCAAAAACTAAAGCAGGAATCCTTAAAGAACGAAGATTATGAAAAAGCTGCCTACTACCGCGATCAAATTGAAAAATATAATAAGATGAAAGACCAAAAGGTTGATCCGGATAAATCGCCAGTGATCACTAGTAAAATTATGAATAAGATCGTGGAAGAAAAAACTGGCATCCCCGTTGGCGACTTACAAAAGCAGGAAGAAAACCAGTTACAAAACTTGGCACCAAATTTGAAAGCACATGTTATCGGTCAAGATAAAGCTGTTGACAAGCTGGCACGAGCAATAAGGCGTAATCGGATTGGCTTTAATAAGTCAGGTCGTCCAATTGGCTCCTTCCTCTTTGTTGGACCAACTGGTGTCGGTAAAACTGAACTGGCTAAACAGTTGGCCAAGCAAATGTTTGGTTCAGAAAATGCTCTAATTCGTTTCGATATGTCAGAATATATGGAATCATATTCAGTTTCCAAATTGATTGGTTCGGCACCTGGTTATGTCGGCTATGAAGAAGCTGGTCAATTAACTGAACGTGTACGTCGTCATCCGTATAGTTTGATCTTGCTGGACGAAATTGAAAAAGCCGATCCAGCTGTTATGAATCTTTTCCTGCAGATATTAGATGATGGGCGCTTGACCGATTCTCAAGGCAGAACGGTATCATTCAAAGATACAATTATTATCATGACTTCTAATGCTGGTCAGGGTATTAAAAATGCCAGTGTAGGTTTTGCTGCTGAAAATGCTAAAGATAAACCTGATACTGCTAGAAACTCAATGAGTCAATTCTTTAAGCCTGAATTCTTAAACCGTTTAGATGACGTGATCGAATTCAACGAATTAACTAAGGACGACTTAGTGAAAATTGTCAACTTAATGCTCACCGATGTTAATGACATGGTTAAGAACCAAGGTTTACAAATCACGGTTAGTGAAGATGCTAAGAAGAAACTAGTTGAGGAAGGTTACAATCCTGCTATGGGTGCAAGACCATTACGTAGAACTATTCAGGAGGAAATTGAAGACAAGGTTGCTGACTACAAACTTGATCATCCAACTGCCAAGAACTTACTTGCCAGTGTTTCTGATAATCAAATTATCATTAGTGAAGATAATAATGAAAACAGTGCCAGTGAGTCAGTTGATCAATCTACAAATAATTAGTTAAAGTAACTCTTCATTAAGCATGATTATTACAGATAATAATAATCATGCTTTTTATTAAAGAAAAAAGTGTTGATAAGTTGTATACTAAAATAAAAAGAACTACTAGAAGAAACGGGTGAAATCCATGCATTTAATAGATGTAACCAATAGCTATAGGGACCTAGTTCACAGTCAATTAAATTCGACCAATGTAAATTATGTTAAGGTTTACTCTTTGGGTAATACCTCTGTTATCTACACCGAAAGTGATAAGGCGATCGGAATTGTTTTGGAAAATCACAATCGCCGAGTGCGCAAAGAGGAAACAGATTTTGTGATTGAACGCTTAATTAAAGAAAAAGACCCTTCATATATGTTGACCTTTGATAAAAGTCAACATGTCATTGAAATCCATATTGATAAATAAAAAAACTGGCTTCAATGCCAGTTTTTTTATTACAACTTTTCAGTTAGTTTAACATCAGGATATTTGTCTTTGAAAAACCGCTCTGCAAATTGATTTTCAAACAAAAATAGTGGTTGACCATAACGATCTTTAACTAGCAGATTTCGGCTATTTGCCATAGCTGGATCAAGCTGTTCAGGAGCAATCCAGCGCGCTACGCGATGACCAATATTGGTCATCTCAACGTCTGAATTATACTCATTTTTCATTCTGAATTTAAAGACTTCAAATTGCAATTGACCAACTGCACCTAAGATATACTCATCAGTTTGATAATTTTGGTATAACTGAATCGCACCTTCTTGAACCAGTTGGACCATTCCTTTATGAAATGATTTCTGTTTCATCACATTTTTTGCAGTGACTCTGACAAATAATTCAGGAGTAAATTCTGGTAGTGGTGGATAAACCACTTTGTTTTTACCAGCATAAATGCTATCACCAATTTGAAAATTACCGGTATCATATAAGCCAACTATATCCCCGGCAACTGCATCTGAAACTTGCATCCTTTCACTCGACATAAACTCGGTGGCATTATTAAGTCTAATCGGTTTACCAGTCCGAGCCAAAGTTACATCCAAGCCTTTTTTAAATTCGCCACTGCCAATACGGACAAAAGCAATACGATCACGGTGATGAGGATTCATATTAGCCTGAATTTTAAACACAAAACCAGAAAACTCAGGATCATCAGGAGCCAGGTCTTCAGTTTCATTAACTGTATGACTTGCAGGAGCAGGAGCCATTTTGACAAAGCTTTGCAGGAAAGTTTCAACACCAAAATTGGTTAAGGCAGAACCAAAGAATACTGGGGTTTGATCACCTTTAGCAATTTTTTGCAAGTCAAATTGGTTGCCAGCTTCTTTAATTAATTCAATTTCTCCTAGGGTATCTTGAAACTGCGGGTTCTGACTAAAGGGTTCACTGTCTGGCAATTTACCATCTTTATCTAGTGGCAAAAAGCGGTCAGGGCCATCTTTATGATACATTTCAATTTGGTTATTAGCGATATCATATAGTCCTTGCAAGGTTTGGCCCGAGCCAATAGGCCAATTCATGGCCACACCTTCAATGCCTAGCAGATCTTCAAGTTCAGCAATCAAATCTAACGGCGGTCTGCCGTCACGATCCAACTTGTTCATGAAGGTAAAAATTGGAATCCCCCTTTGTTTTACGACCTTAAATAATTTTTTAGTTTGAGGTTCGATACCTTTAGCAGAATCAATCACCATGACTGCTGAGTCAACTGCCATTAAAGTACGATAAGTATCTTCGGAAAAGTCTTCATGCCCAGGAGTATCAAGAATATTAATTCTCTTTCCCTGATATTCAAATTGCATGACGGAACTGGTAACTGAAATGCCACGTTGCTTTTCAATTTCCATCCAGTCACTTGTAGCATAATGGCCGCTTTTACGTGCTTTAACTGTCCCAGCACTGCGAATCACGCCACCAAAAAGAAGCATTTGCTCCGTAATCGTAGTCTTCCCTGCATCTGGGTGCGATATGATAGCAAATGTTCTTCTTTTATTTACCTTATCTAACAGTTCATTACTCATTAAGTATTTTGTTCTTCTTTCTTTTTAGGTTTTTCTTCAGGTATAGTTAATAAAACGGTCATCAATCTCGAACGCATCATTCTTCTGGTAGTTAAAACCATGCCGTTATTTAATTTAACCGATAGTTTTTCTCCTTTGGCAGGAATTATGCCTAATTTAGTGATCATGTAGCCGGCAATGGTATCTACGTCTTCCATTTCCAGATTTGTGCCGAATTGTTCGTTAAAATCATCAAGAGGCATTTTACCATAAATGACATACTTATTAGGGGCAATTTGATGCACTAAAACTTCGGTTTGGTCCACTTCATCATCAATATTACCGACTATCTCTTCGATAATATCCTCAATGGTTGCAATTCCGACCACCCCACCATATTCATCGGTTAAAATAGCTAATTGCTGCTGTGTTTGCTGCATCTCAACTAGTAATTCTCTAAGTTCGGTTGTTTCCGGCGCAAAAAGTGGTGGATTCATGACATCATCATAGGTAATCTTATCAAAGCCTTTTTCCCAGGCCTTACGCAAAACAGTACGAATATGAATGATACCAACTATTTTATCCTTATCATGTTGATAAACCGGTATTCTGGAATATGGTTCACGCAGTATTTCTTTGAGATGATCCTGCAAACTTTCCTGGCAATCAACCATAAAAGCATCAATTCTGGGTACCATCACTTCACGTACCATCCGTCCCTGAAAATCCAAAACTGCATTTAACATTGAAAATTCATTGTCATTAATTTTCTTATTTTTATGTAAATCTTCAATTTCTGAAATTAAGTGCTCTCTTGTTTCTTCATCGTTTGTAGGGGAAAATTTATTCTTGAAACGCTCAAATAAATTCCCCTTGTCGGGGTCGCTAGCCATTTTATTGCTCTCTTTCTTAAAATAACGTATTAAATACCAACATTATATCATGTACGCACACAATATGTTAGAATAGCACGTAAGAAATGAGGTCAAACTATGAAAAAAAGTCATGTCATACTTGTTTTCACCTTTCTGCTGTTAATTCCCTATCTGTGTAGTCTCACCATTATTGGTATCGGCTATGATGCTTTGGTTTTGCATTCGGCTGATTTTTTGCGCACTACTATTGGCGCAACAGTCGGTGCCTTAATTATGTTTGCCATTAAGGCAACGATTCAAAGACCGGTCGACTTGCTGGCAGTAGAAATAAACGATGGCTTCTTGAAGCAATTGCTACGTTTTTTCAGTATCAGACGACGCTACCTTTTGCAAATTGCTAACGTAATTTTGGATTTCATTCTCTGTTTTGCTGCTACTTTTGTGGTTCGTGAATTTCTAACTCTTGACCAAATTGTGGGTAAATCAGTCGGAATTGTGATGCTGATTATGCTCTTGTCAACTTGTCTGGGTGCATATGTTGAATACGACAACCTATCAATTGATCCCAAGCAACACTAATTTTTAAGACTGTCTTCAAGATATAATTCTTGGGTCAGTTTTTTTGTGTCTAAATTCAAGTTTTGCAAAACGTAGGGAGTTAAACTATCTCCCGGATTTTGATAAATTTTAATGCCCTCATCCGCAACAGCAGCTAAAAACTGTGAAATTACCACATTTAAAGGTTGACTAAAAAAGGAAATATTTTGATCAGTTTTTTCTTCAATTGCTACTTGAGTTTCAGGCAAAACAAATCTCATTAAACCTTGAGGAACTTCAACATCATTTGGTGCAACGACACCATACCAATACATAAAGTTTTCAGGTCCAAAAACTATTAGGCTGCTCCTAGTATTTTTCAAATTGTTTTTGCTAATAAAATCTTGAAAAGCTTGATTTTGTTCCATTTCCATGTTTGCCTGATTAAAAGTTTTTTGTTCATCCATCACTTGATCTGGAAAAGGATGACCAACAAATGTTATTTTTTCTTGCAGTTTTTTCATAAATTCTCCTAATACTCAGCTAGTTCATCTAAAGGAATAATTTCACCGGCCAGAAAGGCATCAATTTCATTGCTGGCAAAACCATGTGTAAAAAGATAATTGCGTATTTTATTCTGTCTTTGGCTTTCAGGTAAGCGGCGAAAACGTTTATATGCTTTTATGCCCTGCTTTTTTAAGGCTGCGATTTGATCTTCATCATTTTGAGCAAAATCCATTTGCCCAATTATTGCACTTGCCAGAGCACTGGAAAAGCCATGGTTTAACAACTTAGTTGTCATTTTGCGTTCCAATTCTCGCTGTGACAACTTACCTACCTTGCTTTTCATTGATTTGAGTACTCTTTTGCCAGCATCCAGCCATTTATCGTCAGCTATTTCGGCTAAAGCATTGTCGATTATTTCAGGATCAATCCCCTTTTGCTTTAGTTTATTACTGACGCTAAGAGGGCCATCGGTGCCAATGCGCAGATTTTGTCTGACCAATAATTGGGCGTACTTGGCGTCGTCTAAAAAGCCCATTTCTGTCATCTGACTAACCGCAGCCTGGGCAGATTCATTATCAATACCATGTTTATTGAGGTATTGTAAAACTTCAAAAACAGTCCTAGGCTCGTAACTCAAATAATTAGCCGCAATATTTGTTGCCTTGGCATCAGCATCAAATTGCTTAATTGCCACAATTTGTTCTTCAGACAGTTCCTGCCCTTTTAAGAGCACGAATTCAGCTACAGTTTGTTCAGTGGCCGAAAAAGAGTACTTACCGTCTAAAAAGATATTAAAACGGCCAGGTCTTTTCTGACTGCTGACTTTAGTAATAATTGGCATTAAAAATCACCTTTCTCTCGCTTAATTCCATGCTAGCAAATTTTGCTCTTTCTTGCTAAATACTTTTTACTGGGAGTACAATTAATTATTAACATTTAATATTTTATTGTAGAAAGAAAATTATGTACAAGAAATTTAATCAAAATCAACCAAAAGAAAAAGATATTATTATTACAATTAAAAGACTGGGTATTAATGGTGAGGGCATCGGCTATTACCGTAAAAAAATAATTTTTATTCCTGGTGCCTTGCCTAATGAAGTAGTTGTTGCCAAAATTATTACAGAATACCCCCGCTATATTGATGCAGAACTGGTTCGTATTAAAGAAAAAAGTCCTGACAGAGTACCTTTCCCCACTAATGTCAATCCAGAAATTGGTGGACTCGAACTGGCTCATTTAGCTTATCCTAAGCAGTTAGAATTTAAACGGGACAATGTTCTTGAAGCCCTCAAGAAATTTCATCCCCGTGGTTACAGCAAGTATAAAGTCAAAAATACCATTCCGGCTCCAGAAGAATGGCATTATCGCAATAAAGCGCAATATCAAATTGAACGATCACATGGTCAAATTAGCTTAGGACTTTTTGCCCCTAATTCGCACGAACTCTTTGATTTGCCCGAAATGCCAACGCAAAGTCAGGCAACCCAAGATACTGAACGCAAAATTAAAATTCTAGTTGAAAAGCTGCACATTAGAATTGCCGATCCTTACCGTCACTTTGACGGACTTAAAACTATAGTTGTTCGTCAAGCTTATGCCACTCACGAAATTCAAGTAACTCTAATTACAGTGGGCCACAGTCTTAAAAATCTGGAGCAACTTGCAAAAGAAATTATGAGGCTTCCTGATGTAGTCAGTGTTTTTCAAAATGAAACTGATTGGCGTAATCCTCAAGTCTGGGGCAATAAAACCACTAAATTAGCAGGTAAAAACCAAATTACTGATGAAATTTTAGGAAAAAAGTTTGCCTTATCACCGCGAGCATTCTTCCAGTTAAATCCGGTGCAAACCATTACTCTTTACTCACGGGCGCTAAAATTTTTAGATTTAAAGCCAGATGAAACCCTGATTGATGCCTATAGTGGTGTGGGAACGCTGGGAATTTTAGCGGCAGATCAAGTCAAACAGGTTATTGGTATTGAAACTATTCCTGAAGCAATTGCTGACGCCAATCATAACGTGGAACTCAATCATATTAAAAATGCTAATTATATTCAGGGGAGTGTAGAAAAAGTTTTACCTGAACTAGCTCAAAATGGAATTCCAATTGACGCGCTGATTGTGGACCCACCACGAACTGGTCTGGCCAAAAGCTTGATCAAAACCCTATTGAGAGTAAAACCTAAAACCTTTGTTTACATTTCCTGTAACCCATCTACTCTCGCACAAGATCTAGTCCTTTTGACTGAAGCTTACAATGTCAGACTGATTGAAAATGTCGACATGTTGCCGCAGACTCCAAGGTGTGAATGTGTCGTTAAACTAACTTTAAGATAAATAAAAAGCAAAATAGTTGTCGCAATTAGCGACAACTATTTTTGTGGATCGGGTGTCAATTGAGATTATTTTCTTTTGAGATAAAACCATCATATACAAATATATAAAACTATAAAAACTTCGCGATAAAATTGTCATTTCAAAAGTAGATAACAAACATATTATGGAGATAGAAATCTTGTTAACCTTGACCACACTTTTATAATAGCAAATAAATGTAAGCGCTAGCAAATAAAACGCATAGCTTATTTTACATATTTGGCTAAAAATGTTGCTACCCGTCTTTTATATTCTTTGGGATGCTTTGAAAATGACTTGGCATGTTTGGCTCCAGGAGCTACCCATATTTCCTTTGGTCCTCTAGTAGCCTTATAATTAGGATAGACCATTCTAGTAGGCACAAAATTATCACGGCTGCCGTGAATAAACAGCATTGGTCTATGATTTTTATGTAACTGTTTAACACTAGAGGCATTACCCATGAAATAGCCAACTTTTATCTTATTAATGCCACTTAGAATTTCAACTAATGGAAAACGAGGAAAGGCAGGCATATTGTACAAGACTCCTGCTTCATGCTCAATTTCATCCTTGACGCTGCTATAACCACAGTCTTCTACAAACGCTTTAACTTGATGAGGCAGTTTAAGTCCACTGGTCATCATGGCAGTTGCCGCACCCATACTCAAGCCGTAAATCACTACCTGCTGGTTCTGGCCATATTTTTGCAATAAATATGAGATCCATTTTTTGACATCATCTTTTTCCGGCCAACCATACCCAATGTATTTTCCTTCGCTCTTGCCTTGGGCTCTTGGATCTGGGGTTAAAGTATTATAGCCTAACTGATGAAACAAAGCGTCATATTCTCCCATATCCTCCTTCGTATCCATATAACCAGGTAAAATAATAGCTGTCTTATTGGAACTTTTATAGGGAATGAAATTCGCATCCAATTTAAACTTTTCGTCAGCGGATTCAATATACCACTTTTGTTTAGCAGTTTTTTTAAACCAAATTTTTTCACGGTAAAGAGGATCTGACTTCTTGATCACGTCACTGGAAGAACTTAAAAAACTTTTTTTACCTGGAACACATGCCACTTTAAAGAAATAGTAACCGGCTCCGGTAAACAATAAGCATACTAGTAAAATAATAATAATTGATGAAAGCCACAGCTTTTTATGTTTTAATTTTTTCAATTAGTTTTGCCACCCTCACTAAAATAATATCTTATAGTATAGCATTTTTAATTTGTATAGGAATAATAAAAAATGAGATTAACAGACTTATTACAATTAACCAATGATTTAAGCAACCAAACTAACTTGTATCTGACTATTAACCAGAAAAATATTCCTTTGGCAAAAGTAAAAATTTCAAGCAGTGAATGTTTGCTTTTTCCCGGAAAAAAGCCTCTAACAAAAGGCAAACTGATTAATTTGGTTAAAAATATCCACGGTCGCAGTATTCCCATATTTATTTATAACCAAAAAAAGAGAATTGCTGTTTATGGTATTCAAATTTTGCCTGATCAAAATGGAGTTAGGCTAACCTAAAAAAGCTGCCGCTTGGCAGCTTTTTCTAACTATTTTTGCAAATATTGACGAATACGGTTTTTGGTCCCAGCAAAATACCAGGTGCCGGTTTGTTCGTCACTTTGAAGCTCTATGTCATCTTGCAGAGATTCTAAAGCTTGATTAAAAATTTGTTCATATTCAGGAATAGTTAATTTTTGGCGGCGAGCAATCATTTTTTGATCTGCATTTTTATGTAGATTCTTGTCATAGCCCTCAACTATTTGTCCTGAATAAAACTCACCCATTGCCCCTGAACCATAAGAAAATAAACCGATCTTTGCCTTTGCGGGCAATTTAGCATTTTCCAGTAAACTCAAAAGGCTTAAATATAAAGAAGCAGTGTAAATATTACCGACTTCCTTGCCATAACGAGCTGCAGCAGTAAAATTCTCTGTCAGTCGTTTTTTTGCCTTTTCATCCAGATCAGTAATTGCCCATTCATTTGCTTTAAAACCCATTTTTACAAAAGGCAAATGATAAAGTAATGCTGTGAAATCACTAGTTTTTATTCCAGTTTGTCTAAGATAATCCTTGAATGTGTGTTTAAAAAAGTCTAAATACACGTTTTTAGAATATTTACCATCAACTACGGCAACTGCTGAATCATTAGGGCGCCAGAAGTCATTAATATCCTCACTGTATGAGCTGTGTCCCTTATTGATAGCCAAAATTTGGGGATCAGCCTTAATTAGCGTGCTAATGCTGCCAGCTCCTTGTGTCACCTCACCGCCAGTGTTAACGCCATAGCGAGCAATATCAGAGCCAATTACTATTGCACTATGATGGGGATGAAGGCGGACGTAATCCCGAGCGATCATGATGCCTGCAGTCATACCAAAGCACGCTTCTTTTATTTCAAAAGTTCTGACATTTGCCGGTAATTCCAAAGCCGATTTGATGAAAAGCGAAGCTGATTTAGACTGGTCAACACTGCTTTCTGTTCCAACGATTAATAAACCGACTTTTTTACGTTCAATTTGATCTAAATATCTAAGTGTTGCATTAATTCCCATTGATACTGCATCTTGAGTTTGATCAGCCACGCTCATTTTATTTTGTCCAATACCTATCAAAAATTTATTAGGATCTTCATTGCGCGCTTTTGCTAAATCTACCATACCAACGTATTTGTTTGGTGTATAAAAACCAATTTGATCAATTCCGACTTGCATTATTTTCCTCTCTGATTTCTTTTAAAAATTCTTTGGCTGCAGATTGACTGTATTTTTTGCTATTTATAATTTTTTGAAATACTACTTTTTTCTCGGCAGTAGTAGCATCTAAAACTGCCACAATATTTCTGGCTTGCAGTTTCATGTGTCCTGCTTGTATTCCCTTGGTAGAAATTGCCAGTAGTGCTGCTAAATTATTGGCTAAACCAATGGCAGCAATAATATTAGCTAATTGTTCTGCAGTAATTTTTTCGCCCAAAATACGGTAATTTTGCCTAACATCTTTTCTGGTATTAATTGAGCCGCCCACAGTTCCAATTGGCAAGGGAATGCTGAGTTTTCCGACAAGATTTTCATTTTCAAGCTGCCATTTGCTGAGACTGGCGTAGGTGCCTTTTTTACTTGCAAAAACACCACAAGCTGCCTCTACTGCGCGAGTATCGTTTCCAGTTGCCAGTAAAACAGCATCAACTCCATTCATGATCCCTTTGTTATTGGTAACGGCTCTCATTGGATCGTCCTGACCAATTCGACTTAATAAAACAATTTTCCGAGCAGTTTCTGTTCCACCAATTAAATTAACAGGAATTGCAGCCTTGACCGTTGTGATTTGGCTAGGATAATTTGACAAAATGGCAAATAATTTTTGTTTAATGCCAGCAAAATCGTCTAACTCATTTGCCATAAATTCTAAAATAGAATTTACCTTGTTGGCGCCCATCGCCTCCGCGGGATCAACTAATACTTTTATATAAAGCAAATCATTTATTTGCTTAAGTTCTATTTTACGGACTCCACCGCCATGACTTACAAGACTGGCAAAATAGGTATTTGTCTTTTTTATAAGAGCAGGCAATATTTCTTGCAAGTTAGAGACCTCGAAATTTTCAGCCACCTGCATCACAATTTGACCCCAAATACCGTCTCGCTGACTGGTTCCCGTAAAACCACCAGCTTTTGCAACGATACCAGCGCCATTATTAGCCGCAGCAACTACCGAGGCTTCTTCGGTCACCATTGGCACTTGGTAATTTTGACCATTAACCAATAAGTTTTGTGCTAAACCAACAGGTAAACGTAATTGACCAATTACATTTTCACTTAATAAATCCAAATCATGCAAAACCTGAGAGTCAACTTGATCCAGTTTAATTCCCTGTTTTTGCAGCATTTCTCGTCTTTTTTCTGGTGCTAACTTATAAAACTTCATTTACAATTTCTCTATTTCATATGCAATTGCTTGTCCGCCACCAATACAAAGAGTTACCAAAGCCTTGTGACCATTGATATGATTCATAATATTGACGGCTGTTCCTACTAAACGGGTTCCGGTAGCAGCAAGAGGATGACCTAGTGCAATTGCTCCACCAAAAATGTTTAGTTTGGCAGGTGGAATTCGGAGTTCTCGAGCTAAGACAACGCTAGGTGCAGCGAAAGCTTCATTAACTTCGATTACATCATAATCATTAATGGTATTGTTTGTTTTTTGTAATAATTTTTCCACTGCAAAATATGGTGCTACACCCATGTATGCCGGATCAGTACCAGATTCAGCAAACGATCCCAACCGCGCCAGAGGTTGCAGTTTGAGTTCCTTTACTTTTTCTGCGCTTGCCAAAATAATCATACTGGCACCATCACTTAAGGGCGAAGAATTGCCAGCTGTAACTAAACCATTTTTCTTAAAAACAGGTTTTAACTGGCTCAGTGCTGCTAAATTAGTATCAGCTCGAATTGTTTCGTCCTGCTGGATCATTTTACCGTCTACTTCTACGCCAATTATTTCATCTTGAAAAAAGTTTTGCTGAACAATTTCAACTGCTTTGCGATGCGAATTTAGACTATATTCATCCATTTCTGCGCGCGTAACCCCATATTTTTCTGCCACATTTTCAGCCGTTAAACCCATATGCTCATGAGAAAAAGCATCAATGAGGCCATTTTGCAGCATTTCACTTTGAAAATGCGGCTTTTCTTTGTCCTCTGTTAAATAAACAGCATTCGACATGCTTTCGGCACCACCAACAGCTACCAGATCAAAGTCGCCCAGTTCCATCTGTCCTTGAGCCAGTCTGAGAGCTTTTAGACTTGAACCACAGACTTCATTAATTGTCACGCTGCTGCTTTTAGGGCTCATACCCGTATTCAAAGCAATTTGCCGCGCCATATTTTGTCCTAAACCAGCACCCAAAACATTACCCATAAATAAGGCGTCTAGTTTTTCAGCAGGCAGATTAATGCTTTTTAACGTTTCTCTTAAGGCTAACTCTCCTAAATCTATTGCATTTTTTTCAGCCCATAACCCATGATAGCGACCAAAAGGAGTTCTTTTAGCTGCAACAATGTATATATCTTTCATTTAACCTATCCCCTAGCTAAAAGTTTCAAGTCGCATGATACAAAAATTTTCTACTCGAAGACAGTAATTAGTCCGACATTAAGAAAAATTTTACATAAAAAAAGAAACCATTAAATGATGGTTCCTTTAATTGCATAATTTATTTGTTATTGTTGATTTTGTTCTTCTAATTTCTTTCCTAAGTCAATTATGTATTTACGCAATGCATCCTTAGTTTCCGGATGTTTTAAGCCATACTCAATTGAGGTTTCCAAGTAACTTTCTTTATTACCGACATCGTGACGGGTTCCCTTAAAGACATGGGCTAAAACGCGTTGCGTTTTATTCATGGTATCAATCGCATCAGTTAATTGAATCTCCCCACCTTTATCTGGTTTTTGCTTAGCCAAAATTGGAAAAATTTCTGGAGTTAAAAGATAACGACCAATAATGGCATAATCACTCGGAGCCTTGTCTACTTCTGGCTTTTCTACAAAAGATTTAACATTTATTAAGCCAGGTGCAATTTCACTATCCGGTTCAATTATGCCATATTTATAAACCTCTTTATGGGGTACCGGCATAACGGCAATTGTTGACGCATTCGTATCGTTATAGCGGTCAATCAATTGCTTGGTTAACGGTTCTTTGTCCATCATCAGGTCATCGCCCAGCATAACAACAAATGGTTCATTCCCAATAAAACTACGTCCACGGGCAATTGCATCCCCCAAACCTGCTGGATAAGGCTGACGAGTATAATAAATATTAATTCCCAGGTGAGTAATTTCTTGCGACATTTTAAGCAGACTAGTCTTACCTTTTTCCTGCAGATTTTGTTCAAGTTCAGGATTGGAGTCAAAATGATCTTCAATCGAGCGCTTATTTTTTCCAGTGACAATCAAAATGTCTTCAATACCAGATTTTTTGGCCTCTTCAACAATAAATTGAATAGTTGGTTTGTCGACAATCGGCAACATTTCCTTGGGCATTGCTTTAGTTACCGGCATAAACCTAGTACCCAGACCAGCTGCAGGAATAATTGCTTTTCTTACTTTCATATTTTTTACGCTTTCTTTAAAATCATAAAACTAATATACCAAAATAAAATTGAATGCGCCAATTTTTAATGACTGCGCTTTCTTTGAATATATTCAGCTAAGCGACCCACTGAATAGTGTACTTCTCCATAATTTAGTGTCACTATTGCAGCATTTACACATGTCCCCAGTAAAAAGAGAATTGAGGAAATATTCAACCACAACATAAAAATAATAAAAGTACCGATAATGCCATAGTTTTCCCAGCTAATACGAAAATGATGCAGATAGAAACTAAAAAGCCAGGAAAGAATGATCCACCCGCATAAAGTAGTAAAAACACCTGGCCAAATAACTTTTTTCTTTAATTTGATGTTAGGTAAAAAGTAATTGACGTAATATAACGAACCCATCATCGTGATTATAATGACAGGATAGCGATAACTAAAAATTTTCTCAATTTCGCCAACAGAAAAGGAGAAAATTGGTCGTAGAAATTCCAGCACCTGCTGACCAAAAATCAAAGTTAAATTAAGCAAGGCAAATACTATAATCATGAGGTTGGTCAACATAATAGTAATAGATCTTGTCCAAACAGTAACCTGCCATTTTTGCTTTAATTCTTGTGCACGAACACCATAAACCCGATTCATACCAATTCTAATAGCATTAACTAACGAAGAAACTGACCATAGAGCCAATATAATACCAAATGAAATATACCCACTTGATTTTCTTTTCAATAATGAGTTAATTATCGGCATAATAAATTTAGCAATTTTATCTGGAAAAATTAGTTTTAAATAACTGGCAATCGGTTCAGTATTAATATTAAATAACGGCAAAATATTTCCGATAATAATAATTAACGGAAATATCGAAAACAAAACGTAGTAAGCAATCGCAATTGCGCTTGTCAAAACTTCACCTTGAGTAAATTTCAAGGAAACAGTTTTATAAAATAAAAAAGAGCGTTTCCTGATTGCCTCAGCTTTTTTACCCATGCAATTTAGTCATCCATTTCGTCAAAATGTGGTAAGTACTTTTCGTAGCCGTCGTATGGCTTTTGCAGCGTTAAAATTTTAGGACCGTCTTTAGTAATTGCAAAAGTATGTTCAAATTGAGCTGATTTTGAGCCATCCGGTGTAGCGTAAAAGACCCAATCATCTTTAGGATCAGAAACGCTTTTTTCTACAATGCGCCAGTCACCACCGGCTTCAACCATTGGTTCACAAGTAATAGTCATTCCTTCACGCAGTCTTAATCCGTGCCCTGCCTTACCCCAATGTGGTACTTCCGGATCTTCGTGAATACTTGGCTGGATGCCATGACCGACTAATTCTTTAACGTCGCCATAGTGATGTTCATCTTCTACAAAATGCTGTATTGCGGCTCCGATGTCTCCAATGCGATTACCTAAAACTGCCTGATCAATACCCAAGTACATGGCTTTTTTAGTTGTATCCATCAAATCCTGATCAGCTTGAGAAATTTCACCTACTGGGTAAGTTGTGCAAGAGTCTGTTTCAAAGCCATTGAGATTGCAAGTCACATCAACCTTAACCAAATCGCCTTCTTTTAAAACTGTGTCTTTACGTGGCGTAGCGTGGGCTATTTGATCATTAACAGAAATACATGTCCCATATTTATAACCCTCAAAGCCTTGCTCTGACAACCTGCCACCACGACTTTTGACAAAATCTTGACAAAATTCTTCAATTGACCAAGTGGTAATTCCAGGTTTAATCACGTCTCGCAGGCCCTCAAACATTGATGCTAATAATCGGCCTGAAGCCTGCATACCCTTTAACTCTCTAATGGATTTAATTGTAATCAAATTTAAATTCTCCTCTATTAAATGATGTTTGATTACATTATAGCGTTTTTTAAAAGTTTACTAAAGAATTTCATTAATTACGCAAAATTAGGTATAATGTTTTGATGAATTAGTTTTTGTGAAAGGTATGAATTTAATGAAAGCTAGAATAGTCTATGCAAGTATGACTGGCAACGATGCAGATATGGCAGATATTCTGGAAGAAGATTTGCAGGATTTGGGCTTTGATGTTGAAACAAGCGAAGCTGAATTTACTGACGCCAGTGATTACTTATCAAGTGATTTGTGCATCTTTATTACTTATACCTATGGCGAAGGCACTATGACCGACGACATTGCAGACTTTTATGATCAACTAAAAGATTTAGACTTAAGTGGGAAATATTTTGCCGTGATGGGTAGCGGTGACATGATGTATGCCGATCATTTTTGCGAAAATGTCTTTGATTTTGAAAAAATGTTTAAGCAAGTTGGAGCAAAAGAAGTGACAAAACCTGTTACAATTGAAAATGCCCCGAATGATGATGATATAAAAGCAATTGATAATGCAGCTAAGGAAATGGCTGATCTATTAAATGGTTAAGAATAAGAAAACGGATTCACAAAAATTCGACTCAATGTCTGATCCTAAAATTCACCGCTTAGCACAAAATGTAGTCAAAAGACATCGCAATTTATTTGTTTACATGATCTTTGGTTTTATAGCGGCTCTAATCAACACTGTGGTGTTTATGATTTTGCATAAATGGTGGCACAGCATTGTTTTAGTATCGAATACTATTGCATTTATTGTTTCTAACCTCGCCTCTTTTGTATTTAACCAAAAGGCCGTCTTTATCAATAACGTCGATGAGGAGCATTCAACTTGGCAAAAGCTGGTCGTCTTTTTCACCTATAGGATTATTAGTCTTATCCCTGACAGTTTAATTATGTTGGTCGGATTGTCCTGGCTTCATTTAGATGCACTGTTAGTAAAAATTGTTGATCAAATTTTAGTGGGGATTTTTAATTACCTGACTACGAGATCAGTTTTTCAAGCTCAAGAAACTACCATGATTGCACGAGCAAAAGAGAAAATTAAATCACGTAAAGAAAAAAACGATAAATAAAAGCCAAGAAAATTTTTCTTGGCTTTTTGCGTAATAAAATTTAGACGGCTCATTTAAAATCAGCTGGTCTTTCACCCTTATTTTGAGCAAAATAGTAGGCAATAGCATCCATTATTCTTTCTGATGCATGACCATCACCATAAGGGTTCTTGGCATTGGCCATCTGGTCGTAAACTTTTTTATTTTCAAGTAATTCCAACATTGCGTTTCTGACATTATCAACTTGCGTTCCCACTAATTTGAGTGTACCAGCTTTAACACCTTCTGGTCTCTCTGTAGTATCTCTTAAAACTAAAACTGGCTTGTTTAAAGCAGGAGCTTCTTCTTGAACTCCTCCAGAATCTGTCATAATGAAGTAACTTAATTTGGCTAAGTTATGAAAATCAACCACATCTAAAGGGGCAATCAAATGAATACGCGAGTCATTACCTAAAATTT
Organism: uncultured Lactobacillus sp.; assembly: GCA_946482425.1. The sequence goes on along the minus strand of CAMLRO010000017.1, from coordinate 8,473 downwards.
CGTGTGCGACTTTTTGCACACTTGGTGATAAATGAACAGGATAAATAATTTCAACATCATCATGGTTGTCTACGACCTGTTTCATCACCTTAAAAACCCGTCTCATAGGTTCACCCTGATTTTCCCGCCTGTGCATGGTCACAAGAACTATCTTGCTTCCGGGTTTAATCAAGTCTAAAACCTCATGATGGTAATCAGCTTGAACTGTTTCTTTCAAAGCATCAATAGCTGTATTACCTGTGATAAAAATATTGTCAGAATTGTGGTTTTCTTTAATCAAGTTTTGCTTGCTAACCGCAGTTGGTGCAAAATAAAGATCAGTTAAATCATCAGTCATTTGCCTGTTCATTTCTTCAGGAAAAGGTGAATATTTATTCCATGTTCGCAGTCCCGCCTCGACGTGACCTAAGGTACATTTATTATAAAAGCTGGCCAAACCGGCAGCAAAACTGGTGGTTGTATCTCCATGGACCAAAACAATATCTGGTTTAACTTCTTTTAAGACTTTTGTCATGTCGATTAATACCTTGGCTGTGACGCCCTCCAAAGTTTGGTTTTTCTTCATGATATTAAAGTCATACTCCGGCTTGATTTTAAATATATCAAGAACCTGATCTAGCATTTCCCGGTGTTGTGCTGTCACCACCGTAACTTCTTCAAATCGATTATCTTTTTTTAGTCTCTGTACCAACGGCGACATCTTTATAGCCTCCGGTCTGGTACCAAAAACCGTCATTACCTTAATTTTGCTCATAAATTCCTCCATTTTATTAATATATTAGTAAATTAGCTCCAAAAAGACAAGCTAATATTATTCAACATCTTTCCTTGACTGAAACCGGTGAAAAAAATGAATTATAATTTTAGATTATTGTTAATTACAGGCTTACTAATTATTGTAGCCTCTTTTTGCTTTGTCTTTGCTTTTGACAAGAGAAGGACAATCAAATGCAGAAGAATTTTACTTGGAATAGCATTAATCCTATTCATAATAATTATCTTATTAGTTATCCGAATTTTGGAATCGCCTTTATATTAAATATATAGCAGCAATTGCTCTAGAACAGTAATTCAACAAATAATTACTTTATAAAAGTGTTTATTCTTTCACTTTATATATCAATTCGCTGTATAATGATTTTGAAAAGAGGTGAATAAATTATGGGTAAGGCAGAAGTCACTAAAAATGTTTGGGTCACTACTCACGGCGACAAATGGGCTGTTAAAATTGCCGGGAGCGACAAAATCTCTAAAACTTTTGACCGCAAAGCTGACGCTTTAGAATATGCAAAAAGTTTGGCACAAAAGGAAAAGACCGAACTAATTAGTCAAAAAAGAAACGGGCGTATTAATCTTAAAAATTCGTATGGTCATGACAGTCCCAAAGCCGCAGGCTAATATATCGATACATTGTTATTACTACTATTTTCATATATTTTATCTATTCTGACATTTTAATTAATCTATATTTCTCAAACTAAAATATAAACTTTATTTTATTCATATTTACATAAATAACAAATCTTTCAAATTCTGGTCTGATTATCTTCTTGATAGTCAGACTTTTATTTGTCTGCAATTATTTTTACCCCTAATATATCTGAACTATCAATACTATCTTCTTTTTTGTTACCAACAAATGTAAAGTTTGTCTTTGTTGTGTTTTTGATTAAAACATTCGTTACCAAAAAGGTTTTAATTGCACCATCTTTAAGCATAAATTCTACTTTTTGACCTTTTAGGAAAAATTTTAATTCACAGAATGGCATTTGATGTATATCTAAAGAAAAATTGGCACTGCTTGGAATTGCATCAACTACTTGTGAGATAAAAACATCATTTTTTGGATCATCAGCCATAAAAATCATTTCAGGTTGGTCATCATCTTCGTCTTCAATTTCATTAACAAAGATTGTTTTTTTAGTACCATCTTTTAATTTAAAAGTTACATTACGAGCCCGAAAATTATCTAAAACCTCGGGTAAAGACATTTTGTGTGGATTCATTTTTAAAAATTCTAATTAAACTAAAAAAGCCAATCTCGTTTAAAACAGGTTAGTTAAGACAAAATGGTCCTGCTACAAAAGATTAGCAACTGTTTCTAATAAATTTAAATGCTACCAAATTTGCATTTAAATTAAACATTATATGACCCCGGTGAGATTCGAACTCACCTCTACGGTTTAGGAGACCATTGTTCTATCCAGATAAACTACAGGGTCGCAATAGATTAACTTTACCAAATTTGAGTGATAAAAGCCAACTTTTTTAGTAATTAATATTGACGAGTAAAATATGGTTTCGGTGCATTAGAATCAGCAATTTTATCTGCCGCAAAAACAAAGGGTGTCCAAATGGCTAAAGCTATCAGCATGTTGACAATTGACAATACGATAGCACGCCAATCATAATTACAGGCTAAAAATGGCCCGATGATTGGTGGCACAACGGCAGGAACTGCTACTTGTACAGGATTAACTAAATTCATCATGCTGACACCGTATGAAAAAGCCACATTAACTAAAGGGGCAACGACAAATGGAATAAAATAAACGGGATTGAGCACTACAGGCAGACCAAAAACAATTGGTTCATTGATATTAAAAATTCCCGGTGCAAGTGCAACTTTAGCAATTGTTCGGTAGTCACTCCGTTTGGAAAACAGCAGTATGGCTACAATCAGCATTAACGTTCCCCCTGCTCCTCCGAACCAGGCAAATGCGTCAAATGATCCGCGAACCCAAATAAAAGGTGCTTCTCTTCCTGCACGGGCAGCTGTGACATTGACATTCTGGGCAGTTAACCAAATTGAATCTAAAATTGGAGCCCAGACACTTAAGCCATTAAAACCAAAAAAGCTGAAAATCTGAACTAATAAGGTCACAAGCATTACCATGCCGAAGCCTTGACCTAATTTTACTAAAGGTGTTTGAATCGAATTGAGCAACCAGTTGCCAAAAAAAGTTCCCGTGATTGTCTGAAAGACAAAATTAATCATACCAACACAAAATATCGCAATAATTGCAGGAATGAGTGAATCAAATGCCATCTGCTCAGCATAAGGCAAATTGGCAGAAAGATGAAGCTTGATTCTGGCTCTAAAACAAAGTGCAAAAATAGCAACACCGATTGAACCAAATAAAATAGCAGTAAAAATGCCAGTAGTTGAAAATTGAGAAATATTAAAAGCTTTTTGAACAGAAACTATTTTGCCGTTAATTTTAAGTTTAGTTAAATTAGCAATGCTCATGGCCAAAGAAGACAGAGAAACAATTGCTCCAGCAACTGGATCAACTTCCATGCTTTTAGCTAAATGATAGCCCAAAGACATTGACAAAAAGAGGGCAAATAAAGCAAAGGTACCGCGCCAAACTACATTACACACTAATGAAAGCGGCTGCATTACCCAGGCAAAAGTGTTCCAGCCTAATTCAGTTTTGGCTGCAGCAATCAGGCTTTTGACCAACACAGCAAGGGAACCGGCAATAGTAATAGGCATTACTGAGACAAATGCATCCCTTAGCGCCACAAGCCAGTGAGTTTGCCCTATTTTGTTAGCTACAGGCAAAATATAGTCTTCAAGCCAAGTAACTAATCGACTCATTTTTGCTCCTTTCTCTTCAAATAATGGGGATGATAGCCCTTGTTTTTATTCTTATGCTTTTTATGTTTTTTGCTTGATCCACTAAACTTCTTTTCTTTAGTTGGATCTTGCTTTTTATTCTCCTTTTTACGTGGCATTTTGGTAGTCAAATGAAAGCCGGCAAAATATACACGTTCAATTTTAACACTCTGTTCAAGCAGTTTCCTGAGATCGCGCAGATCATGATCATCACCCAAAGTTACCACAAATCCTTTGGCACCCATGCGACCAGTTCGTCCAGCACGATGCATGTAGGTGTTAACTTCACTAGGAATGTCGTAGTTCACCACATATGTTACCCCTGCAATGTCTAAACCGCGAGCAGCCAAGTCTGTGGCTAGAAGCAATTTGATTCTGCCAACTTTAAAACTATTGAGAGCCGCCTCTCTTTTCTGTTTGCCAAATTCATTAGCTAAAATACCAAATTTAGTCTTAGTATGTGCCAAAATTCCGGCAAAACGCATCATTGTTTGGTTTGAATCAAAAAATAGGATACCTTTAAAACCATCAAGGCGCATCAATCGCTGAATAAAATCAACTTTATGCGCATTATCTATTTGCAAAAAATAATTTTTAACAGTTGATTTCTGTTCTGGTCGCACATCAATCGTGATAAATTTGCGGGCAAAAATATCTTCTGCCTGTTTGGTTATATCAGATTCCGTAGCACCAAAAAGCAAGATTTGCGAATCAGCTGTCATATTCTGCCCTAAAGAACTTAATAATTCCATTTTATTGAATTCTAAAACGTCATCTGCCTCATCTATTACCAGAGTTCTTATTTGATTAACTTTTATGCGATTAGCGGAAAAGAAATCAAAAAATCTTCCGGGAGTGGCAACGACAATTTCAGGGTGTTTCTTTTTTAAATTATCTTCCTGACGTTTGCGATTTCCTGCTCCAACAAGTGTAATTCCAGTTAAAGCGAGAGCATGAATAAAGGGATTAATGGCATGGCGAATTTGCACCGCTAATTCTGTTGTTGGTGCAATAATAATTAAACTATTGGGTTTGCCTTTTTCTACTTTTTCCAGTGCAGGTAAAGCATAAGCCAGGGTCTTTCCGGTTCCCGTTTTTGCAAGTGCGATACAACTTGCACCATTTAAAATTGGAGTTCGCGTTTCTTGCTGAATCAAAGTTGGTTCAGCCATTTTTAATTTTGTTAAAACTGCTTGAATTTCTTGTTTCATTATTGTGTTAATTGTCCGTATTTCTCCTTGTACTGGGTAACTGTGCCATTGTACGTTAACATAACTACCCCACTTTCCAGATTTCTCACAGACTTTACCCGTCCGTCATTGTTATAGCGCCAAAATGAATATTGCAATTTGTTCGGAGCCTTTTTGCCACCAGTAATGAACTGCACATTATGGGGAAAATACTTTTTATATTTAACCGGGACATCTACCATGACGCGTTTATTTAATCCTTGAAGCATGCCAGCAAATTGAGCCATTTGTTTAATATATGCTAAATCATAGTTATCAATAGCTGGTTCTATCCAAATCGGCAAACTTCCCGTGTCCGTGCCCACCTTTTTCAGAAAATACTGATAGTGCTGTAATGGTGTTGATTCGTTGCTGTAGGCAACAATAGTACCAAAAGCCATTTTAGTTCCTAATATTTGATCACGATATGACAGATAATCGTCGTCAAAGTACGAACGTCCCTGTGTACTTCTCAAATAGACAAATGAAATACCATTAGCCTGCAGTTCATGTAAATCAACATAACCATAATTCTGGTTTAATTCAACGCCAATTGCACTTGAATTGCCATTTGGCGGTAAAGTAGTTTGCTTATGCATATTGGCTATACCAGTGATAAGAAGTCCAATCGCAACAACTAATAAGATTAGAATTGCAGGTAGCGTAAACTTATGATGAAACCTTTTCATCTTTATCTCCGTTTATTTTTTCTACACCTGTACATTATAGCAATTTTTCCACTACAGTTGCTAACTACAATTTTAACAATAAAAAAAGTGATCGGCTGTAAAGTCGATCACTTAATAAACAAAAATTATTCTTCAACTAAATATACTGGCTTTTGACCATTTAAAACTCGCCTAACATCAGTCATACTGTGCTCAATCATATTCTTGACTGAGGTCTTAGTGTAATATGCGGAGTGCGGGGTAAAGACGACATCAGGCATTTTGGCCAATTCCTGGTACTCAACTGGCAATTCAGAAATATCTTTGAATTTCTTCATAACAATTGCCTCTTCACCTGTCATCACATCCAATGAAGCACCAGCAATTTCTTTGTTCTTCAATGCATCAATCAAGTCTTGAGTATTAACCAATGGACCTCTAGCTGCATTAATCAGATATGCGGTATTCTTCATTTCTTTAAACTGCTTTGCACTAATCATATCTTCCATTGAAGGCTCAAGAGGTGTATGCAATGTCAAAATATCCGCATTTTTGACTACAGTATCAAAATCGGTATATTCCAAAAATGCCTCATTGGCAGGATTTTCAACCAAGTCATAACCGAGTACTTTAGCTCCTAAAGCATGAAACATTTCTGCAACGCAAGAGCCGATACGACCAACACCAATAATACCAACTGTCTGGTTATAGATTTCATCACTCATCAAATCTTCAGACCGAACAAAATTGAGGTGCTCTCTTTCATTATCTAAAATAGGACCCCACTTTCTCAACAAGTACATTGCAGAAGTCAAAGTGTTCTCCGCCACTGCACGAGGAGAATATGCCGGTGTATTAGTTACAATCATATGATACTTGTGCACAAAGTCAAAATTGACAATGTTATACCCAACAGACCTTAAAGCTATTTGCTTAATTCCATATGAGCTCAGTTTACGATAGACCTCTTCCTCATCTATGTCAAAGACCTGCAAAACGCTGACAACATCATAGCCTTTCGCCATCTCAACAGTCTTAGCATCAAGCTTGTCTTCAGTTGAAACTAAATCATCTTCAGGATGATCTTTATTCCACTTGTCAGCATAAACCTGTTGCTCCGGGGTCATATTGTAAAGTAAAGCTTTCATTATTAATCCTCCTTTTTTGGATAAAAAATTTATATCTCCTATTGTATCCAAAATTAGAATAAAATTAAAGATAAATTTTAAAAATAATAATTAATAATTTAAGCCTTATCATATGAAAGCTAATAAGCTCTTCTGATTTGTACATTATTTTAAAGTGCTAAATTTTTTGTTCAATTTGGTCGATATTAACCTGTAAAACTTCTCTTAACCAAGGAAAACGTGCCTTCATTTCAGCAAATTCCGGTCCTTCTGCCAAGAATTTTCCGGTTCCTTTAACATGAAAGCCAGCTCCTGGACCAGCTGTACCCTCTACTTTTTTAGAACCCATAGTCAAAAGAACATGATTGTCATTAGGAAAATCATTTTCAATACTATGCATGCCAGCTGCTGGGAGATAAAGGCGATTATTTTCCTCGTCGACTTTTACATATGACATCCATGTATTTACCACACTGGCTGGATGGGCATTAATAGTAACAATGGTGACTGGTCCTTCATCTTTCATTACATCTAAAAACTTCTGATTCATTTTTGTCCTCCTAAAAAATAAAAGAAGCTGCTTTTTTAGTAGTCTCCTTTATTATAGAACATTTGTTCGAAAATATGAAATAAAATGCTTATCTTTAGTAAGCTCGTTTGCCTTTTTTGTAAACCGCTTTGTCCTTTTGTACGACTGCACTGATTTTTTCTAACGGATTTTCATCCAGAACCAAAAAATCTGCATACTTACCTTTTTCTAAAGAACCGTATTCTTTATCTATTTTTAGCAGCTTAGCAGAATTATAACTGGTTTCTAAGGCTTCAAAATTAGTAAAGCCTTGTTCCACCAACAAAGGCAATTCTTCAGGAGTCATTGTAAAGTCATTAAATGGAGTCCCCGCATCAGTACCCAGAGTGATTTTGACACCAGCATTTTTAGCTTTAGTTATGTTACCGCGCAAGTCTTTCCAAGCTGCAGCTATTTTATTCATTTCCCAGTCAGGAATTTTACCAGGAGCATATTCGATGAATGCCCAAGCTCCAACTATTGTTGGTGTTAAATATGTTCCTTTTTCAATCATTAACTTAATTTCTTCATCATTAACGTAAAAACCATGTTCAATGCTATCAACGCCTGCTTTAATCGCATTCAAAATTCCTGGGTTGCCTTCCGCATGTGCCGCTACAGTTAAACCTTTGTGATGAGCTTCTTCTACTGCAACGTGCATTTCAGCTTCACTTAATTGGGGGTCATCAAGAGAATCATTCTCAGTCATAACTCCACCTGTTGCCATAACCTTAATTGCTTTAGCACCAGCCTTAATTCCTTGGCGAACAGCCTTACGCATCTCATCAGGTGAATCAACCAATACACCAAAGTTAGGCAAATCACCGTGTCCACCAGTCATAGAAAACGGGTGTCCTGCTGGCACAATTTCTGGCACCTTAGTCAATTTGTTTTTCTTGATTAAATTATTAAGAGCAATATCTATATTATATGTACTCCCACATTCGCGAATATAGGTAACACCTGATTTCAATAAATCATGCAAATGTTTCACAGCACGAACCGTAGCAGAAACTACATCTGAATCACTACCACCATCAGGCGTTAAAGGATCCATAATAATATGAGTATGGCAGTTGATTAGGCCAGGAATCACATACTTATTCTGCAAATCAACTGTTTTATCTGCTTGAGGTGCAGTACCTGTAGCAATTTCGGTAATCTTACCACTTTCGTCATCAACCACTAATGTTGTATTAGACTGAATTTTATCATCAATCCCGTTAAACAAATTAACGTTAGTATAAGCAGTTTTAGTC
>CAMLRO010000016.1 GCA_946482425.1 uncultured Lactobacillus sp. | reverse complement strand
CAACATCCTCACGCATCCCTAGCCTGCGAGCAATAGCAAAGGCGTTACTGTGACCAGGAATACCAATCTGTAAACGATAGGTTGGAGACAGTGTTTTTAGATCAAACTCCATTGAAGCGTTAGTCGTTCTTTTACGATTATAACCATAAAGTTTAAGTTCTGGGTAATGGGTAGTGACGATAATTTTAGCTTTCTTTTGCCGTAAAAAATCCAAAATACTAATTGCAAGACTGGCTCCTTCTTCTGGATCCGTCCCAGCTCCAATTTCATCAATCAAAACAAGAGTTTCAGCATTAACATTTTTCATTATTTTAACAATATCGTTAATATGTGAAGAAAATGTGCTGAGTGATTGCTCAATAGATTGTTCATCCCCAATATCAGCGCAAATATCCTTAAAGACGCCCGCTTTACTGCCTTCTGCTGCCGGGATAAATAACCCTGACTGGGCCATCAATTGTAAAATTCCTGCAGTTTTTAATGTGATAGTTTTTCCACCAGTATTGGGACCAGTTATCAGCATCGTATCGAAATCTTCACCAAGGCGAATGTCGTTTGCAACTACTTTTTTAGGGTCGATTAAAGGATGTCGCGCCTGTAAAAATAAAAGTGACTGATCATGAGTCAACTTAGGTTCAGTTGCTTTCATAGCATGAGCCAATTTTGCCTTTGCCTGGATAAAATCAAGCTCAACCAAGGAACTTGCAATAGCATCTATACTTTCAACTTCTGAGCGCACTAAATCTGACAGATTGCGTAAAATCCGACTAATCTCCCTTTTTTCTTGTGCCAAAAGGTTTTGCTGGCGGTTGTTAAGATTTAAAACTGCACTCGGCTCAATAAAAAGCGTTTGCCCGCTGGCACTTTGGTCGTGAACCACACCACCAAATTTATTGCGGTATTCTTGCTTAACCGGAATAACGTATCTTTCGTCACGAATAGTCACTATTTGTTCAGATAAATATTTGCTGCTATTACCTTTTGTGTAGCTATCCATTTTATCTTTTATCTCTGCATCATTATTTTTGATTTCGCGACGTAAATGGGATAATTCAGCAGATGCAGTATCAAGAACTTCCCCGTCAAAATCCAGTGAACGCTTAAGTTGCTTAAACAGTGACTGAGGCACGTCCAATTGCATTAAAATCGAATTTATTGCCGTTAAATCCAGTTTTTCATCATCAACATCACTAAAAAAGTCGTTGATTTCATTAGCAAGTGCTAAAACCAGCAATAAGTTGCCTAATTCCTTTGCATTCAAATTTGCTTTGATCCGCAAACGCTTAATACTCGGCTCAACATCAGCAAAATCTGTTAAGGGCAGTTGTCCCTTGATCCGCAAAATATCAGCACCTGCCAATGTCTGCTTCAGTGCCAGTTCGACTTGAGCAAAGTCATCACTTGGTACAAGATTAAAAGCTGCCATTTTAGCTGGTGTAGTAATCGCCATTTGTTGCAGTTGTTCAGTAATTTTTGCAAATTCTAAAGTTTCTAATATCTTATCATTCATTAGTTTCTAAATTATTAATCTTGAATAAAAAAGGCTGGCCCAGCCAGTCTTTTTTATTCACCACTCAATCGGTCGTCGTCCAAAAATGTGTTCAAAACTCCTTGGACCATATTCCATTCATCATCCGCTTCAATCTCGTGTAAGTCACTGCTAGTGACATCACCTGCGGCATCGGAGTCATAACTAAAAGCCAAAACTTCAATTTCCTCATCATCACTGGCAGCTGCCGGATAAAGCAGAACATATGATTTATCATAGTCATCAGAATGAAATGTAAATAAAATTTCATATAATTCTTCATTGCCTTGATCATCAATCAAGGTAATTTGACGGTCATCACCGTTAACTTCTTGTGTCATATTAATCCTTTCGGTTTAGATCCAAATAATTTTGTAAAATCAAGACAGCGGCCATTTGGTCAATCACTTTTTTACGTTGGTGGCGGTTGTGCATATCTGCTTCTTCAACTAAAACACGTTCAGATTCAACTGTAGTTAGTCTCTCATCAGAATAGTGCACTGGCAAACCAAACTTCTTTTCAAGCCTTTCACCGTATGCCTTGCTTCGGGCAACCGCTGCACCTGAAGAACCATCCATATTTTTGGGCAAACCTAAAACAAAACCCGCTGGTTCATATTGGCGCACAATCTTTTTAATTGCACGCATACCAAAATTATAACGCGTTTCATCAATAGGGATAGTTTCAAGCATTTGTGCAGTGATGCCTAATTCATCACTGACTGCAACGCCTACTGTCTTTGATCCAACATCTAAACCAACTAATCGCATTATTTATCTTTTCCAAGATAATTTTTGACAAGCTCTTCAATAATTTCATCACGTTCGTGTTTTAAAATTAAATTGCGAGCATCATTATGCCGTGGAATATAGGCTGGATCGCCAGACAACAAATACCCGACAATCTGATTAACTGGATTATAGCCCTTCTCTTCCAGAGCATTATAAACATCTTGCAGAGTATCATGAACGTTTTTGCCTTTATTTTCATTAAAGTCAAAGTGCATTGTCTTATCTAGCGAACTCATAATCATTCCTCCTAGCACAATTTTACTTGAAAAACAGTATAAACTCAATCAATTAATTTTTTGAAATCGCTGTGATCACTGTCTGAATAGCCTTTTCAAGACCTTCAGGTTTTTTACCTCCGGCTTGAGCCATATCTGGGCGACCGCCGCCGCCTCCTCCAAAGATTGGAGCAGCTTGCTTAATTAAATCACCTGCTTTAAGGCCCTTGGCTAAGGCTTTATCACCTAGACTAATGATCATATTGGCCTTGCCGTCACTAGCAGTCGCCAAAATCAGCACATCTGACTTTTTACCACTCTTCCAAGTATCAGCGAATTCACGCAAATCATTCATCCCGTTAACATCAACTTTTTGTGCAATAACAGAAAGATCACCGACCTGCTCTATATTATCAAAAATAGTGTTGGCTTTACTTTGATTAATTTGCAAATTCAAATCTTCAACCTGCTTTTGACTGTCATGCAGATCTTTTTCAAGCGAATCAACCTTATCAATAATATCTTCTGGTTTAGTTGATTTTACTTCTGCTTGAATCTCATCTAACAGTTCAGACCTATTGGCTAAATATTCATACGCTTTCTTAGAAACAACTGCTTCAATTCTTCTCATTCCTGCACCAATAGCTGATTCAGAAATGATCTTAAAAATACCTATTTGGTTAGTATTGGCGCAATGAGTACCACCACAAAACTCAATAGAAAAATCAGCCATCTGCACAACCCGAACTTGGTCACCGTATTTACCATCAAACAAAGCCAAAGCGCCCATTTTCCTACCAGTATCAGGGTCAGTGATGGTAGTTTTGACATCAATAGCTGCCCAGATTTTTTGGTTTACCAGGTTTTCAACGGACTTAATTTCTTTTTCAGTCATTGGTTCAAGCGCAGTAAAGTCAAAGCGCAAATAATCGGGTTCAACCAAACTGCCGGCTTGATGAGTATGTTCACCCAGTACGCTTCTCAAAGCTGCATGCAACAAGTGAGTAGCCGTGTGTGAGTGGCGCAGACCTTCCCGACGAACTCGATCAATTTTTAAAGTGTATTCCTCACCCTTTTTCAGAGGTAATATCACATCGACAAAGTGCATATTTTGGTCATTCGGCGCATGTTGCACATCAGTTACTTGGGCAACTAGTTCTCCTTCCTGATCATAAATATTGCCGTGATCAGCCACCTGACCACCACGTTCACCATAAAAAGGAGTCTTATCAAAAATCAAAACGGCATTATCGCCATCTGCTCTATCAACCAATTGATCATTGACAATAATATCAACTAGTTTTGCGTGCTTTTCTTCATAAACACCGTATTCAAACTCTGACTTATCCTTTAAGTTCATCAGGGTTTCATCTTGAGAACTCATTGATTGCAAATTACCACGAGCTTTACGAGCACGTTCTTTTTGGGCAGCCATTTCAGCATCAAAGCCCTTTTGATCAACCTTTAAGCCTGCATCCTGTGCAGTCTCAAATGTCAGTTCATAAGGAAAGCCATAGGTATCAAATAACTTGAACGCATCTTTACCAGTTATAGTTTTATCTTCTGACTTTTGTGCACTTGCAATTAAGTCATCAAGTAAAGTTAATCCTGATTCAAGAGTTAACTGGAATCTTTCTTCTTCATTCTTGATTACTTTGGCAATGAAATCTTTTTGCTCTGTCACTTCCGGATAATGACTCTGCATAATTTTACCAACCACTGGTACAAGTTTATAAAGAAATGCACCTTTAATGCCTAAGCGCTGACCATTTAAATCGGCACGCCGAATTAGGCGCCGTAAAACGTAGCCCCGGCCTGTGTTTGATGGCAATGCACCATCTGCAATGGCAAAACTGACTGTTCGCACGTGGTCAGCAATAATCTTAAATGCAGTCGTGTCTGCTTTATTAGTGCCATATTTTTTAGCAGCAGTCATTTTTTCTGTTTCATGGATAATCGGCAAAAAGAGGTCAGTTTCAAAGTTAGTTGGCGCATCTTGCAAAATAGACAAAACGCGCTCTAAGCCCATACCGGTATCAATATTCTTATGCGGTTGATCAACATACTTGCCATTTGCCAAGTGATTGTATTGTGAAAAGACGATATTCCAAATTTCCAAATAACGGGCATTTTCACCACCAGGGAAGTTTTCTGGATCATCTTCTGCCACATCGTTATTTTCCTGACCACGATCATAAAAAATTTCAGAGTCAGGACCACAAGGACCTTCACCAATATCCCAGAAATTTTCTTCCAGTTTAACGATATGATCCTCAGGCATACCAACTTCAAGCCAAATTTTATGTGCTTCTGTATCTTTAGGGTAAACAGTACAGTAAAGTTTTTCCTGATCTAAATCAAGCCAGTCGGGACTGGTCAAAAATTCCCAGGCCCAAGTAATTGCCTCTTTTTTAAAATAATCGCCCACAGAAAAGTTGCCGAGCATTTCAAAAAAAGTTTGGTGTCTGGCTGTTTTACCAACATTTTCAATATCATTGGTTCTAATGGACTTTTGTGAACTGGTAATGCGATGATTTTTGGGCACTACTGAGCCATCAAAATATTTCTTCATCGTCGCCACACCGGAATTGATCCACAGCAAGGTGGGGTCATCTTGCGGAATCAATGATTGACTGGGCAATACCATATGGCCATGCTGCTTGAAGAAATCCAAAAACATCTGTCTAAATTCTGAACTTGTCAGTTTCTTCATCAAATATATCTCCCTTTTTGCCAAAATAAAAACACCGTTGCTTACTTTAAGGACGCCTTTAAACGCGGTACCACCTCAATTGCAACAGTGCTTGTTACCTCTTAATTATTTTTATTTATTTGAACTGTAAGGAGCATTTTTTAAATAGCAGTAAATCTTTTTCACCAGGCGATTCTCTCTTTGAACTGCTAATCTTAAAAAACATATCTTAAGTTATCAGTAATTGTACTACTTGCACAGTTTTTGTCAATAACAGGCCTACTGAGGAAAAATCAAGCTCCAAATATCTAGTCCTTATTTACGATAAAAATCATCAAAAACAGTTATGGGCAAATGCCGTTTATGTTCACTTTTACGCCATAGAGATTCAATTTTTTCAGCGGCTGTTTCAGAAACTTCATGCCCTTCTAAATAGTTGTCAACATCCTGATAGCTAACACCGAGTGCAACTTCATCAGGTAAGCCTGGCTTATTTTCTTCCAAATCTGCCGTTGGTGCCTTTTGGTACAAATGCTCTGGACAATTTAAAAATTTGAGCATCTGCTTACCTTGACGTTTGTCTAAGCGAAATAGTGGCGTTAAATCTGCCGCGCCGTCACCGTATTTAGTATAAAAGCCGCTAAAATTTTCAGCCGCATGATCTGTCCCAACAACAGCTCCGTTATTAGCTCCTGCAATAGCATATTGGACTACCATACGCTCGCGCGCTTTTACATTGCCTTTATTAAAATCAGTAATTTCTTGTCCAGCTTCATGCAAACTAGCTACCAAAGCATCAACAGCCGGTTTAATATTGACTGTTAAATCCTGGTCAGGTTTTTGAAAGGCAATGGCATCTGCCGCATCTTGTGCATCTGCTTGAACGCCATAGGGTAAACGAACCGCAATGAATTGATATGAATTGTCGCCCGTTTCCTTACGCATTTCAGTAATTGCCATCTGACATAATTTCCCAGTCAGCGTGGAATCTTGCCCGCCAGAAATACCCAACACATAAGACTTCAAAAATGTATTTGCTTTAAGATAATCTTTCAAAAAATCAACTGAACATCTAATTTCTTTTTGCGGATCAATTTGAGGCAAAACATGTTCATATTTTATAATTTCCTTTTGCAGTGGTCTCATTGTGCAGTATCTCCCTTATTGATTTTAGTGCGAATATCCTGGATGATGTTCATTTTACTGTCATACAAGTCTTGAGAAAGGTCAACAGGATATTCCTGTGGGTTCAAACTACGCTTATATTCATCCCAAAGACCATCTAAGTTAGCTGCACAAAAGTTTTTGATATCTATTAATTTAGGCTTGTGATATTTTAATTGGCCATTTACAAAAATATCTTTTAAAAGTGGCTCAGCAGTATAATCAGTTACCACTTTATTAATATAAGTATACTGGGGATGAAACATATAAAGTGAATCAAATTCTCGCGGATCCACACCAGCCCGTGCAATCCAGTCACCCTCATTTTTCTTTTCGGTATTGGCTGAAATACGCCAAACCTGCTTTTTGCCGGGAGTTGAAACCTTTTCCACATTAGAAGAAATTTTTAAAGTATCACGCATCTGGTGCTGATCATCTTCAATGGAAACTAATTTATAAACGGCTCCTAAAGCCGGTTGGTCATAAGCCGTAATATATTTCGTGCCAATGCCCCAAACATCAATTTTGGCTCCCTGCATTTTTAAACTGGTAATCGTAGTTTCATCCAAATCATTTGAAGCAAAAATTTTGGCTTTGGTATAACCGGCATTATCTAGTTCACGGCGAACCTGCTTAGAAATATAAGCCATGTCACCAGAATCTATGCGCACGCCTTGAAAGTTAATCTTATCACCCATTTCATTGGCAACTCGAATTGCATTTGGTACGCCGCTTCTAACTGTATCGTATGTATCTACCAAAAAGACACAGTCTTTATGTGTTTCTGCGTATGCCTTAAATGCTTCATATTCACTGCCAAAGGCTTCTACTAATGAATGAGCGTGCGTGCCAGAAACAGGAATCCCAAACAACTTACCGGCACGAACATTGCTTGTTGAGTCAAAACCACCGATATAAGCTGCACGAGTACCCCAAATTGCAGCATCTGCTTCCTGTGCCCGTCTAGTACCAAATTCCATGACGCCGTCGCCTTGCACGGCTAGTTTGACACGAGCAGCTTTAGTTGCTAACAACGTTTGATAATTAATTATATTTAAAATTGCAGTCTCAACTAATTGGCATTGAGCTAATGGCCCTTCAACTTGCAGCAAAGGTTCATTGGCAAAAGCAATCTCTCCTTCGGGCATCGACCTTACTGTAAGCTTTAGTCTCAGTTGGCGCAGATAATCAATAAAATCATCATCATAGCCAATTTCTTCTTTTAAGTACTTCAGATCACTTTCTTTAAATTTTAAGTTTTGTAAGTATAAAATTACGTGTTCTAATCCTGCATAAACAGAATACCCATTGCCAAACGGTTCTTTACGGTAATAAACCTCAAAAACCGCATTACGTTCTGAAATTCCTTTTTTAAAATAGGTATACATCATGTTAATTTCATACAAATCTGTATGAAGAGTTAACGAGTCATCTTTATCCAATTCTTGGTAAAACATTCTGTCCTCTTAACTAAATCCACTAATATTTTTTTCTAATTATAAACATTTGTGGATTTTTTAACAAACTTAGTAATTTATTCAATCTTGTTGTATACCTGCAAAATGCTTTGTAACTGCTTCTTTAATGAAAAATTTCGTTCAACATAATTTTTCTCACGCTGAGCCATTTCCTTAAGCTGATCTTTAGGGGTGTCTACAGCCTGCTTTAACTGGGTACAAATCGAATCTACATCACCAATATTAGCTACAAAACCATGCTTTTGATCTGGTATCATTACTTTAATATCACCAACTGCAGTTGACAACAGCGGCAAAAGATTATCGCTTGCTTCCAATAAAACTAAAGGAAAACTCTCTGAATATGAAGTTAAAACCGCTAGGTCCATACGCCGATATAAGTTTTTCAATTGTTTGTGCGTCATAAAGCCTTGAAAAGTTACTTGCGGACCCAATTTTAGCTGTTGCGCTAGATTTTTTAGGGAGCTTAACTCCGTACCGTCCCCGACAATAAATAAATGAACATTGGCATTATTTAGTTTTTTTAATGCTTGCAGCAGCAACGCCTGACCTTTAACTTTTTCGGCTCTGGCAACATTTACTATATTAAAATTGGGATGTTCATATTTAGCAGGAATCTGGCTGTCTTCATGAAAAAAAGTGCCATTATATATCACGTGAACTTTTTCTTTCTTAATTTTTATCTTTTTGACTACTAAGTCAGCAAATCTTTTGGTAATAGCAAAAATACAATCAGCCTTACTAATTGCATGCAAATTAACTCTAGTAAATATTTTACCCTTTAAACCACGACCGGCAAAATCAAGATAGGGGTCGGAATGAATAGTTATGCACCATTTAGCCGTAATTTTTCGCCTAATTAAAGACAGGAATAAATTTGCTCTTGCTCCATGAGTATGAACTATATTAAAGTTTCCCTGATTAATGAAATTAGCCAGCTTATTCAAGCTGCCTAAATCATAACGACTTTTTATTCCCAAAACTTGTACATCCAGTTTTGCCGTGCGAGCAGCTTGAGCAACGGGGCCTTCGGCTAAACATAATAAAGTAAAGTTTTGTTGTTCATTTTTAGCCTCTTTTAGCAAATTAATGATATGGGTCAGACCGCCACCATTTTCGAGTCCAGCATTAACGTGCAAAACTTTCATAATTATTCTTTTCCTTTTTTCGACTGGTAAACTGCGTGAACAAAATGCGGTAAAACCATCATTCGCTTTAACCGAGCAGGATTTTTAAGAAGACGATAAAACCACTCTAAATGAATAGTCTGCCAAATCTGAGGAGCTCGTTTGACCTTTCCTGAAAAGACGTCAAAACTGCCCCCTACTCCCATCATAAGAGCGGGCAGCAGGTTTCTTCGCAAAACAGACAAAAGCTGTTCCTGACGAGGGGAACCTAGGGCAGCAAAAACCAGGTCAGGCTCTGTACGTTCTATCTGGTAAGCAACAAGTTCCAAATCTTCCTTAAAATAGCCGTCCTCAGCTCCTACCAGCTGAATATCAGAATAGTCCCTGGCAATTTTTCCTTGAATGGCATGAATTACCTCTGGTCGAGCCCCGATAAGAAATACTCTTAAGCTGCGGTCATTTGCCAACTTCATTAGCCAAGAAAACAGATCATAACCTGTTACCCTTTCCTTAAGCGGCTCTCCTAATATATGACTTGCTTTGACAATGCCAATGCCATCAGCGGTGATATAGTCAGCATCATAAGTTAAAATCTTCATAAATTCAGGATTTTCATTAGCTGACATAACAATTTCAGGATTGGCAGTAACTATAAAGGTTGATTGATGAGCATTAATTCTACCAACAAATTCATTTTGAAACTGATTAAAACTTTTATTATCGAAATTAACTCCTAAAACATTTACTTTAGTCATAACTATATCTCCTAATCCTCAATTTACTTTATTTTATCAAAATAATTTCGAATTGAGGATACGCTTTACCTTTTCTATAAATATGATACTATTAACTCGTCAAATTAATAGGAGTACTGGAACTATGAAAAAAATAATTACTTATGGTACATTTGATTTACTGCATTATGGTCATGTCCGCTTGCTAAAACGCGCTCGCGAATTAGGCGATTATCTTATTGTTGGTTTGTCTACCGACGAATTCAATCAATTTCAAAAACACAAGGAATCGTATAATAATTACGCTGAGCGTAAATATATCCTAGAGGCTATTCGTTACGTCGATCAGGTTATTCCCGAAAAAGACTGGGAACAAAAAATTAGTGATATTCAAAAATATGACATTGATACTTTTGTTATGGGTAATGACTGGAAGGGTAAATTTGACTTTTTAAAACCATACTGCAAAGTAGTCTATTTGCCTCGTACACCGGGAATCTCTACCACTAAAATCAAAGATGATTTAAAATAACAAAAACTCTGAACTAACTAACAAAGTTAATTCAGAGTTTTTTATTTTGCAAAAGTAAATTCAAAACGATCCGCAACATAGCTGGCTCTAGTATACTCAAAGGGTACGCCATTAGAGAGTTCAGTTACTTGCAGGCGAGTAATTAATGCTTCACCTTTCTTGGCATCGAGCAATCTTGCGGCATTTTCGTTTGCCACCGCTGCAGAAATATATTCAGTTACACGTCCTATTTTATAACCATTTTTTTCTAAAGTTTGATATAAATGCGAAGAAATATCGGCTTTGGACATATTTAAAATCACGCTATGAGGAATAGATACAACTTCATAGCAAATCGGAACCTCATCTGCATAACGGATACGCTCCATACGCAAAACTTCCTGCGTATCATCTAAATTCAACCGCTCCATTTCCGATAAGGAAGGCTTACCAAAACGATAAGAAATCAACTTACTTGAAGGCGTTTGGCCATTAGCATGTGTAATATCGGTAAAAGACATAATTCCCGACATTTTTTCCTGCACTTTTTGGTTAGCTACATATGTTCCGCTACCAACACGCTGTTCTAAAATGCCTTCATCTTCCAAAGTTTTAATTGCTTGTCGCAACGTCATCCGAGAAACACCAAACTTTTGGGCTAGCTGCCTTTCAGCTGGAATTTTACTACCAACTTTGTAATTATGCTTTTCTATTTCACGTTTAATTTGATTGTGAATTTTGATGTACATTGGTTCTTCCATGAATGCACCTCCATTACACATCTTATTATAATTCAAATTGGTCTACTCTGCATGATACGTTACAAATTATAATTTAGCAACCTAATTTTTCTTAGTGGTCCATTTCATGCCCCATAAACGAAATTCAGCATTTTGTCCACATTCTACCGTTATCGAATCATCACTTGTGGCAATCACGCTGGCATGCAAGTGTGCCTGATTTTCTACGGCCAAGTTTGCACCATTAGAATTAAAGATAAGATCATGTCCTTCAAACTTAGCCTGATCGCTTAAAGCTAAAAAATACTCGTACTCATTGCCTCCATTGAAAGTTACGTGCCTGGAATTGCACTCAACTTCATTCTGAAAATCAGCATGGTTAACAATAACAGAATTGTTAAGTGTGATCTTCGCTTCTCCTGTAGCAATCAAGCGGTTTATTCTGCTGTTTTGAATAATTATGTGTGGGTTTTTCTCGCAGTAAAAGCCACCCTTAAACTCACTGCCAATGATATTAATCCAGGTCTCATCGGTTATGAACATTCCGGTATCTTCTTGTGACAAAAGCTTGCTGTTAAGCATGTTCAACCAGACCTGTCCCTGAATAAGAAGTGAGGAAACAACGGTGTTATTTATATCTAATTCAACATTTGCTTTTTTAAAGGTATCAATACTGCCATGAATGCGAGAGTTATTGATAACAGCAGTGCCATGCCCTTCCAGTGCCAAAGCTCCAATATCTTGAACGACATTTTTGATAGTCGAATCATTCATTTCCAAGCGAAAATTTGAATCAGCAAATAAAGAAACTGAACCATTCATGATTACTGTCGAAAACAGCTCCAGTGTCACTTTACCATTAGCAGCTATAGTAGCAGTATCACCACCGAAACCCTTGACAATACAATTGCGTAATGACAAAAAAGTATTGGCTGCAGCAGGCACAAATAAGCTGTTAGCATCATTTACAGTATTAACACACAAATTTTCTAAATTAACAAATTGACTACCAGCATCTACATTCACATAACCCAGTATTGTTGTATCTTCAGGAAGATTGCCAGTTCCTTTAATCGTAATATCAGCTAAAAAAGTTCCAGCAGGTAATTCATAAAATCCTGGCTCCAGAAGCAAGACATCATCCGCACGTAAATCTTTTAAGGCATTATGCCAGCTAATTTCTTTACCTCCGGCACCAACTCGCACAAGTCTTGACATATATTTCCCTTCTTAATCAAAGTTAGCTTCTTTATTGTACTATTAATAAACCAAAAATAGGCAAATTTAAGCAACTGAATTTACTTCATTCAAAGAAATTTAGCATAAATTATACAAAAAACTAAAGCTCATTTTAAATAACAATTATTATTAAAAAATTTAAAAATCACAAACTAATTCAGCTAAAAATTTTCAATGTTTACATCTTAATTATATTCATACACATTTTTATATTTATTAAATTATTTTATTAATATTTATTTATACCAAATATATACGTTTTTATAAATAACGTTTTTTAATTTTTTATAAATTAGCAACTATTAATTTGTCGCACATCGTAGTAAACTTTTTACCTATTTTAGATAACATAAAGTAAATATTGGTCAGCTAAAAATGTTGACTGCCAAAAATAAATACTGTATAACCCTAAGCTAAAGGTAAATGTATAAATTACGCAAGGGGTTTTTGTTATGCTAAATAAAAATGTTAGAAAGCGAAAAAATAACTACTGTTTTCATTATAAAAATAACAATATTAGATTTTTTTCTTATAGTCTACTCACAACGACGTTAATAGTAACTGCATTAGGAACCTGCAGCAAAGCTATTGATGTTCAAGCTGATTCAATGTCTATTTTAATAAAAAATTCTGCTACTACAAAAAGTTCAGTCTCAAAAAATAACAACAATATAAATTCACAAAATAGTAATACTATTCATGGCACAGATAACAAATGTGAATGGTCCTTTGATGAGGAGAACAAAACACTTACAATTACGGGGGGAGCACTATCCTCTACACCAATCAGTCAGTTGGTAAAAAGCCAACAAAATGATCAAGGAAAAGGTATCAGTCCAAATGATATTCAGTATATTGCGTTTCAGATTGCAACTGCCGACTATGGCAGTAAGCTGAAAGTTCAACTAGCACATAATTCAAGTAGTAAATTTGCTGACTTACCAAATTTAGTTGGGTTTAAAGATCTCAATAATGTCGATGCTAGTGAGGCCAGTGATTTAAGTAACTTGTTTGAAAACGACAAAAGTTTAGAAGAACTTGACCTGACTTCTTGGGACACTATTTCAAACAGGGACATGAATAGTATGTTTAAAAACGACACTAAATTGGCCAGAATTAATTTAAAGAATTTCAGAACAGATAGTGTTTTTGACTTTAGTCACATGTTTGAAGGTGACGCAGCTTTAACCACTTTAAACTTAGCCAACTGGAAAACCGGTAACGTTAAGAACATGAGTTATATGTTTAATGGCATCGCGGCTACGGAATTACCAGATATTGCCAGCTGGCAAACTTACAATGTTACTAACATGAGTAATATGTTTAGAGACCCTAATTTGAAGCAGTTAAACTTAAGCCACTGGGATACAGGAAACATATTTGAAATGACTAACATGTTTGATGGTTTAGGAAGTAATTCCGACGGCTTTGTACTTAGTTTAGGTAAACATCGCTTAAAACCAGCAGCATTTGTCAATTTTAAAATGCCTAAAGTTATTGCAATAGGCAATGGTAGTGCTGCCAAACCTGCTGGAAAAACTCTTTACGTCACAGATTTAGCTAAATTATATGACAAGGAAGACCAAGATTGCCCAGCAGAAACATATGTCAGCCAGCCAATTACTTGGCCTGTTGGTTCGATTGACTTAGATAGTTCCGTTAATAACATACACATCCCAGCAAATAAAATTAATAATCCCAATTATGATAACAAAACAAGTGGCTTCACAAGTTCAGTTCCAACCGAAAGTTCAAAGATTCAAGAACCTGCAAAAGATTCAACTATTAAATCTAATGCAATAACTGCCCAGGCAGAAGATAGTGATACTGTTAAATTAGCTCGTAAAGTTCTATGTTCAATTCAAGTTTACGATCAAAATGGTAGCCCTATTAAAGGTTTTATACTTAAACCAGGTTTGACTATTGAAACTTATGGTGTAGAGACGATTAATAATCAAAAGTTTTATAAACTCGGTCAAGATATTTTTGCTAATGTTACTGACATTGAAGGTAACAAGAAAAAGATTGTACATAATTCATACGTTTATAATAAAAAGGGTAAGAGAGTCCGCAAGCTTTTTTTAAAAAAGGGCAAGTCAATTCAAGTCTACGGTACTCCTGTTAAAATAAAAAATAAGATATATAATATAATCGCTAAAAATAAGTACATTAAGGTCAATAACATAGCTTAAGCTGACGCAAAAAGACGACTCTAACGAGTCGTCTTTTTTATTGGGTTAGCTGGATTCGAACCAGCGCATACTAGTACCAAAAACTAGTGCCTTACCGCTTGGCTATAACCCAATGATAATGGAGGAGGGTGGATTCGAACCGCCGAACTCAGAGAGAGCGGTTTTACAGACCGCCGCGTTTAGCCACTTCGCTACTCCTCCGTCACGCACGTTAATTATAATACCGAAAAACGTACGTGATTGCAAGCAAAATTTGCTTAAAAATTACTTCTTATCCTCTTTTACAAATTTTTCTAGGCGCTTTAGCCCCTCTTCAATTTGATCCATTGAAACAGCGTAAGAAAATCTGATATAGCCTTCTCCGCCTTCACTAAAACTAGAACCTGCTGTCACAGCAACTCTTGCCTTGTCAACCAATTCATAAATAAATTTATTATCATCTTGTTCAAAACCATCAGGTATTTTAGCAAAAATGTAGAATGCGCCTTGGGGTTTAGCACACTCAAAACCTATTTTGGTTAGGCCGGAATACAAAGCATCGCGCCGCTTTTGAAATTCTTTTTTCATTGGTAATGCATCATCCATACCGTTTTTAAAGGCTTCTTCGGCTGCATCTTGCATAGGTGTTGGCTCAGTAGTAACTATTGCTTGGTGAACTTTTGCAATTTGTTGCAAAATATTTTTAGGCGCACAAACAATACCAATTCGGTAACCGGTCATGGCCCATGACTTGGAAACGCCGTTCATTAAAATAACTTGGTCATGCAATGATTTTTCCATTGAGGCATGTGGTTGATCATAGTTCAATTCGCTATAAATTTCATCACATAGTGCAAAAATTGGCTTATCACGAATAACATCCGCCAAAGCATCCAATTCTTCTTGACTATACATTACCCCAGTTGGATTGGTAGGATAATTCATAACCAACATCCGTACCCGGTCCCCGTACTTGTCAATTACCTTTTGCAATTTTTCAGGTGTCAGCTTAAAACCGTCGTCTGCTGTATTTACTTTTACGATTTCAACGCCTTCATTAATAACGCCCTCGTCAGTCATATAAAGTGGAAATAAAGGAGTTGGCACAACCATAATGTCTCCAGGATTCAAAGTAGCCAACACTGAATCAAAAATGGATTCAGTTACACCATTGGTAACCAAAACCTCAGTTTCTGGATCATAATTTTGACCATATTTTTTACTTAAAAACTCACTGGCTGCCTTGCGCAATCCGATAGTCCCGTTTGAAGGTGCATAATGAGAGTGGTTTTCATCAACTCCTCTTTTTGCTGCCTCTTTAATATGATCCGGTGTATTAAAATCCGGCTCACCTAAAGTAAACTTAACGACATCGGGAATTTTGCCGGCATAATCTGAAAATTTCAAAATCGGATTAGAGGGGGCATCAGCTAGCCCTTTTCGTACATATTTAATTAAATCTACCATATTTTTCACCAAACTTTCTTTTCAATTATATAGATTATACCTTTAATAAAATTATTTTTCTACAATATTTTTCTAATTATTAATTAATTTCATATATAAAAACACCTTTGTACTATATCAGTTAAAGGTGTTTCAATATTGATAATTTTAATTTAAGGCAGCCTACCCTTGAATTTGATCACGCAGCTTAATCATCAGGGGATAGTTATTAGTAAAAATGCCTGCAACATGTTTTTGAAAATATTGTTTAGCAATTTGCGGGTCATCAACTGTCCAAATACGCTCTGTAACTGCTTCCTCTCCTGGCAATAATTTGCCTGGGTGAATGCCAGCAAAGTGGTTATCTTTAACCAATTTAGCTGAATTAACTACTTCTTCATCAGTCAGGTAACAATAGATCTGGCTAGGATCAATTTCCTGACAGTTCTTTAGGGTAACATAATCAAAAGATGAGTAAATAATGGGATGAACGAAGTGATAAAGCTGCGCCAAGCTTAACACAGTATTTTCGATACCTCGATAATGAATTACCCCAGTTTTAAATTCCAAATTTATCTGAATATTTCTATTTTCCAGTAGCGCAAATAATTCTTGCAGTGTTGGAACCGGCTCACCATTTGACAAGTGCAGCTGCCTTAGTTTGCTAAGAGTAAAATCTTTAATATATCCAGTGCCATCAGTTGTTCGGTCAACTTTTTCATCGTGCATTACTACTGGTATGCCGTCTTTAGTTAAATGGACGTCAAATTCAATCCCCTCTGCCCCATTTTGCACGGCATTGCGGAAGCCCTCCATTGAGTTTTCTGCAAACTTGACGGGATATCCTCTATGACCAAATACTATTGTTTTATTTTTGCCACTATTCATATTTTTGTGTTGGTTAAACCTCATAAAAAAAGAAAACATTACAAACCAAACATAGAGGATATAATAAACCCTTTTCCCTAATTTTTAAATAGTAAAATACCAAAAAAACAAAAATATTTTTTGTATAATTTTACTGCAAAAAAAGAAACAGCTCATATTACAGAACTGTCTCTTTTCGGGTTGGGTGTTCGTAAGAACAATTGGGTTAGCTGGATTCGAACCAGCGCATACTAGTACCAAAAACTAGTGCCTTACCGCTTGGCTATAACCCAATACCATCTGAGCTTTTACTTGTATGCTCAACATTTAATAGTATAGGAAATTGTGTCCTGCAAGTCAAGAGAAAACAGCTTTTTTCTTGCTATAAATTTAGCTCATATGCGTTTCTAGCGCCATTTTCAGTTTGATCAACCTGAACAACACCCCGATATTCAAATCCTAAACTTTTAATCAAACCTTGCATGCGCTTATTAACCACATGTGTATCAATACGGAAATTATGAATGCCCAGCATCAACCCACGCGATATTAAGTTTGACATCATAAATTGGCTCAGGTGCTGTCCGCGAAATTTTGTACTAATTGCTATTCTATGAATAGTGGCATATTGTTCATCATTATTTTTCCAAGTCCCATCTATTTCAGCATAATTAGGATCAGGTGTAGTTAGTAAAACGGCAACACCGGCAATTTCTTTATTAGCAACAAGACAGTATGCACGTTTTAAAGATATATCTTCTGCAAGCATTTTGCGGTTAGGAGAGCCATTTTGCCATTGAGGATTACCGTCTTTTTTCAGCAATTTTTTTGCTTCTTCAATGATTTTCATAATTTGGTCCAAATCTTCTTTTTCAGCCAAACGAATATAAATTAACATTTTATTTTCCTCTGTACTTTCACAAATTTATTTTAAAAATAATTATACAATAAAAGCAGCCTTCCAAATAGGCTGCTTTTTATGGTTGAAAACCGTTATTATACTTTTTACTTTTAACTACATACGTAGGAACGCTAATAAAATGCATGGAACAAATATTATCATTATGCGAAATACTAAAGCCATAATAATTATAATCACCGTCATGAAGCGAGCCTTGGATGTTAAACAAGTCCCCTGCATGTTCCCATTCTTGGTAATAACTTCGCTCAGATCTCTGCTCTTCACCGCTGCCAACGTAGCCAAAAATCATTTGTTTTAAACCAAAATAAACGCTTTTCTTTAATTCCGTCATGGACATTGTAGGGCTAATATTATAAAAGCCGGCCATATCTTCAACAAAATTATCGTCAAGGTTAAGTCCATTAGCATGACAAGCGCGAATAATACCAGGAACATAATGACTGTCCTTAATTGTTTTATTGTTTTTAGTATATTCCAAGGCAATATCGGCTGCTAATTTTCTAGTCCCATCACTTTCAACCCAGGGAGCTAAATTTAAATCTCTTCTCGCTTCATTAATAAGACGAAGAGAAAAAGCAGTTAAATCTCCAATTTGTTTCGGCGTAAGCTGATTTAAATCAACCTGAGTTACATCATCAGCTTTACTTTCCGACACTTTGAGACGACTAAAATCATTAGTTTTCATCCCTTGCATTGAGGCATTGATAAAATTCTTGCTGGGTTTACCTTGATAAGCTAGTAACAGTTCAGTTTTAGTATAACCTTTAGGCAATTTCATTTTTGCCTGAGTATATACTCTTTTAGTATTCTTCTTAACGACTTTAACATCTTTGGCTAAAATCCAATGCGAATTATTGCCAATTTTATAGGCCGTTCTTTTTTTCTTGCCAATTTTTTTCTTGGCACTATACGGGTACTTATACTTAGATTCTGCATAAAAATTAGAATGTTTTCCAGAAATTTTATACAGGCGAACTTTTTTCTTCTTTTTTACTTTAACATAGCCCTTGATAGTGGCTGCTGTTACTTGTTCAGCTTCACCTATAGTTATTCCTGGAATTGTGATTAAAAAAATAATATTAACTACGGCAATAGCAAATTTGCTTTTCTTCATATTCTTCCTCGAGAGTTATTCTAAATTGGCTCTTTATGGTACAAATTTAATTCTAAACTTATTATGAGAGATTGCCAATTAAATTATTTTTTCAATTAAGAAACAGTTTGTAATATTTACTCTATTTAATATTTTCAAGACGCTTTCTAAAAATTTTTAAAAATAAAAAAGCAGGCGCTAGTTTATGATGTGAATCCTAAAATTAGGACAAATTTTGGGGGAGCACATCATTTTCAACTAGTGTCTGCTTACTTTTTTAATATTCTGTTTTTAACTGACTAACTAATTAGTACCAGCCATTAGCTTGCCAGAATTGTTTAGCTGCTGCCCATGAGCCGTAACGATTAGTAACATAGTTGTTAGCAACACTTTCTTGGTTAGCAGCTGAGTAGTCTCCATTAAGATATGCGGCAGAAAGCTGATATTTACCAATGTATTGACCATTTTGTGCACTGTATGAGCCACCAGATTCACGACTGGCAATCCATGCTTTTGCTCCAGCTTCTGAATCAGATGAAGCAGTATTGTTTGTAGAATTCGTAGTTTCTACATTATTGGTATTAGAAACTGAACTGTTTTCTGTTTGGGTGCTAGTTGCAACTGCTGAATTTTGGGATTCATTTGCCGGATAGTAGCCTTTATTTACGTATTTGGCCTTAACCCATTGGTTCTTGCCTAAGTCATACCACTTGTGACCCTTTTTGTCGTAAGCAGTTTTAATGACTTTCCAAGAAGAATTACTTGGTAAAATTTGCCCAGTAGCTTCAGGATGTTTGTAACTGTTCCATACGCGAATTGAATTGCCATCAACGTAGTTAACAGTTACAACTGCTGCATCATTTTCTACTGTAGCTGCTTGAACATCATTTGCTTTAACGCTGCTCATAACTGCAACTCCGGAAGCAGATAATGCTGCTACTGCTGCTGATTTAACTAAGATAGATTTTACCTTCAAAAAAATTCTCTCCTTAAATAAAAATCCATAATATGTTTTTCAAATTGAACATAGTAAACTACTATTCAATTTGATGTTATAAATACTACAACGTTAAAGTTGCAGAATCATAACAGGAATATCACTCAATCTTTAAGAATTAGTTACCTAATTTAGTAAAAATGTCACAGTTGTAACACAAAGTTAACTGTTATTTAATTTGACAAAGTCTTATCATGACAAGGTTATTCGGTTAATTGCTACTAGCAAGAACATGCGTTTGTATGTAGCAATTTAAAGAAAAAGAAATCACTTTTGCAACATAAATGAAAAAAATTAGCTAGCTTTGCATATTTATGCTATAAAAGTGATATAGTTAATTTAAAATTTGGTAGAAAGGAAATTACAGAATGAGTAAGTTCGAAGTTACACTGGACGAAAAAGATTTGCAAATGCTTGAAGATTGCCATTCAAAAAATCCTTCAATTATGAAGGCATTAAATGAAGCAAAAAAGGTTGAAGACTAATATTTAAGCTAGGAAGCACTAATGTGCTTTCTTTTTTTGCATTTTTAGAACAGCAGTTGCGTTTAAATGAACATAAAACCCAATTGATTATAAAATTATTCAAAATTGAAAGACATAAGCAAAATAAGTCCCGTAAGTTAGACAACTTGCGGGACTTACTTTATTTAAACTAATATTTACTAACCTATTAATTATTCGCAAACAAATCTTGAATTTCTGCAGGCGTATTGGCTGCTTTTAACTTAGCAATAAAGTCGGCGTGAGTCAAAAGCTTGGCAGTATTGGATAAGTATTGCAGATGAGCATTACTATCGACTTGCGGTATCAGAAAAGAAATGACCGTATCAATCTTTTTGCCATCCAATGATTGCCAATCAATTGGTTGTTTGAGTTTTAAAACGATCATTGAAGACTTGGCAATTGCTGCTGACTGCGCATGAGGAATAGCAAAACCGTCTGTCATCCCTGTAGAGCCTTCTTTTTCACGCTTAACGTAACTATTGTAAACAGCTTCGCTGTCATTAGCCAAGTTGTTTTTGACGGCAAAATCTGCTAAATATTTGAGTGCATCTTTACGACTCGCAACATCAACACCAACTTTAATATTTTGTAAATCAAGAATATCACTTGGATCAAAAGTTTCCACTTTGCTTTCTGCTTGCTGGTCAGATGTGTCGTCAACACTAGGTGCAATTGCCGAGTCAGTTGCAGTTGCTAAAGCATCTTTTTTAGCAAATCTGCCTGCGATTAGAGCAAGTAATGCCCCCGAAATAGCCGCTCCAATCAGAATCCACAAAACCCATAAGAATGGTTTATTAACTAATGGTAAAACAATAAAGCCACCGTGAGGAGCAGGCACACTAATCTTAGTTATATAAGTTAAAACTGACGCAACTGAAGAACCAATCATAAAAGCCGGAATATTCCATAACGGGTGTTTAGCGGCAAATGGAATTGCGCCTTCAGTAATGTGAGTAGATCCCAGTAAAAAGTTGACATAGCCAGCTGCTCTTTCACTTTTAGAATATGCTCTGTGATTCATTAAGACAGCAAATCCTGTTGCAAGTGGTGGAGCAATACAAGCAGCAGAAACTCCTGCCATAAAGTAGTAGTTTCCTTGAGCCAGTAATACCGTACCTGTAACATAGGCAGCCTTATTAATCGGACCACCAAAGTCTGCTGCACACATTATGCCAACAATAATTCCTAGCAATGCCGGATTAGTATTTTCGAAACCTCTAAGCCAGGACATTAAACCAACGTTCAGTGCTTTAATTGGGGTATTTAACAGGTACATAATTGATCCCGTAATTAAGACACCAACAACAGGTAAAAGAAAGATTGACTTCAAGCCCCTAAATTTATCATCAGGCAATGGTTGGAACAGTTTCTGCAGTCCTAAAACAACAATTGCTGCCAGATAGCCGCCAACAATTGCTCCTAAAAAGCCACCGCCGCCATTAAAAGTGATAAAGCCGGCAGAAAGGCCAACTACAAAACCCGTCCGTTGAGCCAAAGCTTCAGCAATATAAGCTCCTAAGACTGGAGCCATCAAGTTCATAGTAGTACTGCCAACTGTATTTAGCATCGCTGCAAATTGGTTATATTCACTGCTTTTAGGATTAGCCGAATCAATTCCCCAGAAAAACGAAATGGCCATTAAAACTCCGCCGGCAACGACAAAAGGCAACATATGAGATACACCATTCATTAAAGAGGTATAAATCTTATTTCCTAGCTTTTGCTTTCCAACGTTGTCAGGATTTGAATCTTCAGCTGCCTGTCCTTCTTTATAAATTGGTGCTGCCAAAGCTTTTTTAATTAAAGCATCGGGCTCTTTAACACCTCTTGCTACTGGAACTACCACTAGACGTTTACCCGCAAAACGATCCAAGCCAACATCAATATCGGAAGCAACAACCACGGCTTGCGCATCTGCAATTTCTGCATTTGTTAAATTATTTTCAATACCCGTTTGTCCGTGTGTTTCAATTTTAATGGTATAACCAAGCTTTTCTGCGGCTTTTTCCAGTGCCTCTTCGGCCATAAATGTATGGGCAACACCAGTTGCACAACCAGTCGCACCAACTAAATCATATTTAGCCACTTTAATTCATCCTTTCCCTTACTGAAATTTGTGGTAATAAATTATCTAAAGAAAAATCTGTCAGTCCAGTGCGACTAGCCGTATCGCTTCCTGCAGCTACAGCTATTTTGAGAGCCTCACTAATAGGTTTTTTCTTTTCCAAAAAGGCAATGAAGGTTCCAAGCATTGTATCCCCCGCACAAGCTGAATTAACCACTTGTATTTTAGGAGCATTGGCAAACAGGATATGCCGTTCATTAATAAAAGCTGCTCCATTAGCACCTAAAGAAACCAACACATTTTGGCAACCCAGTTTAACTAACTTTTGAGCAAAGGCGACTGTTTTCTCATCTGTCATTTCACCCTCATAATTAAAGAAAGCTGCCAGTTCTGCGTCATTGGGTTTAAGTAAAAACGGTCGATATTTTAAAGTATCGATTACTTCCAGGTAACTACTGTCAACTACGAATTTAGCCCCCTGTTTTTGAACTAATTGAGCCAGTTGTACTAAATAGTGCGGTTTAATTCCCCGAGAGAAACTGCCGGAAACAACTACCATATCATCTTTTGTTAGTGAACTTTTTAGATAATCCAAAAATTGGTTTTGTTTTTCCAAGCTGACTACTGGACCCGGGTTAACTTGTTTGTACTCTGTTTTTTCCTCTAAAACATCCGTAAAAACATTAACTCTGGTTGGATCTTTTACCTTCAAAAAATTGGTTTGAATCCCCTTTTCCTTTAAACCTGAGATCACATAATCTAATGTAAAGCCGCCACCAATACCAGTAGCTACACTATCAATGCCCAATTTCTTTAAAATGAACGAAACATTGACCCCTTTACCATTAGGTTGCAATTCAAATTTTTCAGTTCTATTAACTACCTTTGGTTCCAGCTTTTGGGTAACAATTACCAAATCAATCGCTGGATTTAACGTTATTGTGTAAATCAAAGATTTCTCCCCTTTTTTTGCCTTTTGCATTATTATTATAGAAGTTAAAAAGTGTAACGTTTTTCCAAATTGATAGCGTTTACTATAATTATTGGGAAACTATTTACAAAAGGAGCGTATATATGCCAAATAAAGAACTTTCCTCAGCAGAATTACATCTCTGGAATATCGTAGAAAATAATCCCCAAAAGATTGCTAATATGTCGATAGTAAAACTAAGTCAATTTGCAAATGTCTCAACTGCAACAATTGTGCGCACCATGCAAAAAATGGGTTACAGCGGTTACACTTCTTACCGCGAATCTTTGAAACTAAAAAGCAATTCAAATTCTACCTTTAGTGTGCTAAAGGATGCTGACGATAAAATTAAAAGCGTGATTACTAAAAACGAAATTGAAATGAACAATACACTGCATAACCTAAGTTACAGCACAATCGAAGACAGCATATCGCTGACTAAACAAGCTAAAATAGTTTTTATCTTTGCTCGCGGGTTATCTGAATCAATTGCTCACGAAATGATGGTTAAATTACAATTAACTGGAAAATATTGCGAATTTCATTCAGACCCAAATATTATTAAGACGATTGCCTGTAAGATCAAGAAAGATTCATTAGTAATTTTTATTACTCTTAACGGAGAAACTGAGGAATTGGTTACCGCAGCTAAAGAGCTAAATAAAAATGAAGTCCCAATTTTGACTTTTACTACTAATTCTTCAGGCAGCATTTTGCCTTTTTCAACTTTATCCTTTTTAGGCTACAAATCTAAAACCAATTATTTTCCCGAGTATGAGGTTAGATCGCGACTACCACTACAAATAATAACCCGCATCTTTTGTGATGCTTATTCAGTTAGAACCGATTTTTACAAGAGCAAATAAAAAGCCTTCTATACTAATCAAAGTATAGAAAGCTTTTTAGTTAATAGGTAAAATTATTCAGCAACTTCTAGCTTATCGCGCCAAGATTTAGCTCCCTTTAGAGCCTCATTTAAGTTTTCAATATTTTCTTTGCCGTGAGTAGCTAACCATTTTCTACCGGCTGTTTCACTTTCAGCAGCAAATGGCTTGATAGCCGGTTTCCAGGTAGCACGACCGCAAAGGACACCGTTGAAGTCAGCCCCTGCTTCTTCAGCCATTTTAATTTCAGCAATAAACTCTTCACTGGTTACACCAGCAGATAAGAAAATATAAGGCAAATCAGTTATCTCAGACTGCTTTTTAAGCAGATCCTTAGCTTCTTCTTGAGTGTAAACAACGTTGTT
This sequence comes from uncultured Lactobacillus sp., assembly GCA_946482425.1. Next base: position 1,179 of record CAMLRO010000016.1, on the reverse strand, counting down.
GTCCCCATTAAAGCCTTCAACAAACTTAATGTTAAACGGAATTTCAACTTTAAGTACAGTCACATCGTATTCAGGTTTTGAAAATTCTTTCATTGTCTTCAAAACCTTATCAGCTTTAACTTTCGCAAATTCTTCACTCTTAGCATCAGCGATATTTGCGTCATAAGTCAAAACTTCCAAAAAGAATGGCAATTCATTAGCTTTAGCTTCTGCACCAACTCTTTCAACGAAAGCTTGCTTTTTATCATTAATTTCTTGACCTTCATCAGGATCATAGTAAACCAAAAATTTAATGGCATCTCCGCCTTCATTTTTAATTCTTAATCCAGACTGATTAGCAATTAAGTCAGGCATTCTGCCAGGTTCTGTGGTATCATACCCGGTTTTTTCATAAGAAAGTAATAATCCGCAATTTTTATCTCTCACTTTTGTTGCTGGCAAACCATATTCTGGGTCAGTCAAAATCGATGAAGCATAAGGAGTCAACTCACTGGAAACTGCTTTTTTAAAATCAACGATAGTTGTTTCATCAGCAGGTTTATTAGCAGCCTCTGCTAACATCTTTTTCAAAGAGCCACGTTGATCGATTGCCAAAGCACTGATTATACCATCAGTTGTTGACAAGTTTGCCATATGTTTGGCAACTGCTGCAGAAATTGTTTTCATTATATATCTCCTTTAACATTTTCTTTAATCGCACAACTATTATTATATACTGATAAAGTTGCCTTTTAAAGAAAAGCAAGAATTTTAGTAAACTTTTTCACAATTATAAATAATTCAGAAAACATTTACCTTGCTTTACGCAAATTACTTCTGCTCAACTTTGTCAGTTTTTTTAGTTTTACAGTTAAATCTTGTTCCCCAAGGAGATGCCTTTAAGTCCTTAACTGCTCTTACCTTAAAAGTATGTTCAGATTCAGACTTCAGGCTGCTTAAAGTATAACTTGCTTTTTTAATATTAGTATATAAGACATCGTCAATTTTAAGCTGATAACTATCGCAATCAGATACCGGTTGCCATGATACCGTGATGGAATCTGCAGTAGTTTTTTCATCATCTTGTGCTAAATTAGTCGGAGTTGTCAAAGAATCATCTTCTGCTGGCAAACTGTTAAGCGGTCTTGCACTTGTATCAATGCCAGTAATTTTAACAGTTATTTCGTTTTGACTAGTATT
>CAMLRO010000015.1 GCA_946482425.1 uncultured Lactobacillus sp. | reverse complement strand
GAAGCACAAATGACTGACACGGAAAAATTTGCCACATTAAAAAAAGAAATGATTACCAAAAATGAAAAACAATACGGTTCGGAAATCAGGAAGAAATATGGGGATGCTCAAATAGATCTTAGTAATGAAAAGTTCAGTTCTTTATCTGCAGATAAATTAGCACATTTCAAAAAACTGAGTGCGGAAATTTTAACTGAACTAAAGAACTTTAATACGACTACTGATATCAAACTAGCTGCTGCCAAGCACCTTTTCGACTTACATAAAGAATATTTACTGACAATTTGGCCTAAAGGTCAGTATTCGGGAGAAGCACATAAGAAACTTGCCCAAATGTATGTGTGTGACCCACGTTTTAGCAAATATTATGAAGAAGGCACCGGCAACCCTGACGCTGCGAAAATATTGAAAGCAATCATTGACTACTATGCGTAAACGTCTTTAATCTATATAAAGTTAGTTGCAAAATAAAACCTTTCAAATATAAATTCGTTAAGAATTGTTTGGCTCTGTAATTTATCCTGTTGATGACTTATTCATGTGATAAGCCGTTAGTAGATTTTTATTATATAAAAAAGAGAACCTCTACCTCTTGTTTCTTGTAATAGAATATTAACTTTACCTCATATTTTATAGAAAGCTTGAATTATCTTCTATTTTAATAATTATATTAAATTTGCCCTTGATATTAAAGATCAAAACATTGTTCTTGAAGATTATTTCTTCCGTTTGCTTAATGACCTTAAGAGGAAAGTTTTCATCAGCGGTTTTGCAGATGTCAGAACAGTTTCTTTGGACCTGAATTTTTACTATTAGGACATTGTGTGAGAATTCGCTTTCCCAACGCTGAAATCGTGATTGATCGCTTTCACATTGTACAAATGCATACGCGCTCCTTCAACTCTCTGCGCGTGCAGGGCATGAAGAAATTAAAAAAGGACCAGCAAAGAATATAAACTCCTTAAATCACCGTGGAAATTGTATTTCAAGAAGTATCAGGAATTCGAAAAATTTCATCCGTAGTATAAGCAGTATAATTGGCACTACAAAAACAAGCTGACGCAAGAGAAAGTAGTAAGCCAGGAATAGCACGGAGTGAGGAGCTCACTTATGCTTACAACCTGTTGCAGTCATTTTATGATGCCTTTGGTCACCAAAGATCCGCATGCAATTACAAAAGTCATTCACGCTAAAGAAGAAGTTGGCTAGCAGATGCATCAAACATTGCTAGCTTTTAAGCATAATCCAAAAGCAGATAAAAATATCGTCATATTTCTATCTGCTTCCTACTTTAGGATGTTTGATAAAGAGCCAAAAAGCGATGAAATCCGTAAGGAAATCATGGTTCTTTTTTCATGGTCTGAGAACTAGTTTTTTCCAGACAATTTGTATTGCTTTTCATAATCATTAATATTTTTAGTCATATAGACTTTTCCAAACTGTTGAAAGGTGGTATTTTTTCCCATTCATTACGGTAGTTAACCATTTTTCTTAAGAATAGGTATGAGTTAACTTTTATCTTTTTTAGCTAATTTGCTATACATATTAAATAGAAAGGCAACTGCATCACTTTCCGTTGTATTCCTAACCGATAATCCGTATGCTTCCATTACTGCACGATCATTATTTTGATGAGCTTTCAAAAGTTTAGATGGCATAGTTAACGGATCATATAAATCGGCAAGTGAATTGTCAGGATATAAAGCACGTGCATCTAAAATTGCTTGAGCTGTTTTTTCTATCTTTTTCTTTTGCTCATCAGTAGGATTAGGCCATGGAAAATTGTTATAAACAATTTTAGCAGAATATCTATATCTTGTTTCTAAACGGCCAGCAACTACACGCATCCAACCCATATGCACATTCGATTCTAAAATACCAAAATCGTATAATGAGGCATTTGGAATTATTAAATTAGCATTTGTAGAAATAGTATTTTCATCAAAATATCCCATAGGTATATATCTTCGTTTTGAAGAAGTAGTACTCGGTACAACAATATAAGATTTAAAATTATATGTTTCTCTGAATTCAGTTGGCCTTTCAGCAAGCTTTTTTGTTCCTTCAGGAGCCTCTCTTCTTAATCGAAATTCTTTTACTGCACTTACACGTTTCAAAACATTAGGCATATTTCTTAGAATACTTGGTTTAACACCTACTAACCATAAACAATATCTTGGCTTATTATATAAAAATTCTTTTGCACCTATTAATTTTTTAAAATAAGGTTGTGCTTTCGGTTCTTTTTTTAAAAAAGATTGCATTTCGGTCTCTTTAAATATTAAATTTCCACCGTCAGTAGGCTGAACTCCCTTAATCATTTTATGAGCATTAATATTAATTGGTATATTTCTTCGGGTTATCAATATATTTGGCATATCCAATAGGTAGCCATTTATATTAGTTGCATTGGCTCGGACTGTATCATCTATGATAAATTTGGATTTATTATAAAATTTACTGAATCCAATAATTACAACATGTACTGTTGCACCATTTTTAGCTTCACTGAACCACTGAAACGATCTATACGCAAAATCAATATGGATTTTATTTTCTAAGAGATATTTCCATAAAATTCCAGGCTGTTCTCCTTGAGTAATACTGTTTGTAGAAACATATGCCACTCTTATTTTACATTTTTTAATATAATCAGATGCTTTTATATACCATCCTGCAACATAATCTAGTAACCCTGTATTTTTAAAACCTGGTAACAAATTTTTAATTTCTTTCTTCTGTTCCTTATTTTCTGAATTTGCTCCTATAAACGGTGGGTTACCCATAATGTAATGACATGCATAATTAGGTAAAACTTTGTTCCAATCCATTGTTAAAGCATTACCTTCATGAATATGCGTATAAGTCTTTAATGGAAGAAAGTCCCAACTAGCATAAAAAATATCTTTTGTTTCTTCTAGCATTTGGCTTTCTGCAATCCAAAGAGCAGTTTTTGCAACTGAAACAGCAAAGTCATTAATTTCTATACCGTAAAATTGCCTAATAGATACCTTAATCACGTTTTCACTTATGTCAGTATCTAAAACTGGGTTAGGATATATTAACTTGATAGCTTCATTTTCCAATTTTCTAAGTTGCAAATATGTTTCTGTTAAGAAATTCCCAGAACCACAAGCAGGGTCAAAAAAGGTTAAGTTAGCAATTTTATCTTGGAACGTTTTAGCTTTTTTCTTTAATGTTGCAGGTTGTTTAGTTTTCTTTATTTCATTAAATTCATCTTTTAAATCATCAAGAAACAAGGGATCAATTACCTTATGAATATTCTCAACAGAAGTATAATGCATCCCACCCTGGCGTCTCGTTTCCGGGTTTAAAGTAGATTCAAAAACCGCGCCAAAAATAGTTGGACTTATTTCAGACCAATCAAATTCATTACTAGCTTTATTAAGTAATAAATCTCTCAGCTCATCAGTAAACGAAGGAATTTCAATATCCTTTTCTGAAAACATTCCGCCATTAACATAAGGAAATTCTGCAAGTTTAGGTTCATCATCAGCTAAATAAGGATCCCTATCTTCTACCTTTGTGTCTAAAACTTTAAAAAGATTGATCAATGCTGATCTAAAATGATGTGCATCAAAGTCTTCAAGGTAATCATGAAACATATTTTTGCGGCCAAAAATACCAGCATCTTCTGCATAAAGACAAAAAACAATCCTTACACAAAGTTGATTAATACTTTTTTGTGAATATTGACTATCAGGATTTTTATATTGTTTTAAAAGTTCATCATAAATTAGCCCAACTAATTCTCCCGCATTAATTGAAACTTGCTTTTCTTTTTCTAAATGTTGATTGCTACTATCAACTAGAAAATCTAAGCGATAATATTCAGTTACAAGATCTTTTAATTCAATTTTATCTGGTTCCGACTTGGGATGCTCCATGTCATAAACACGAAATTCTTTAAAATTGCAAGTTACAATCCAACGTGGACGTTTTGAATAAGACAACCCAGCAGAATACCTCTGGGCTTGTTGAAACGGAGTGAGAGATGTTTTATCAGATTGTCTGATTGGCTTATCTAAGTCTTTATTACTACCCTTTTGCTCAATCATCACATGAGTCTGATCAATATATGCATCAATAAAACTATCGTGTTCAAGATGCACCTTTTCCTCAAAATGAATAAAATTTTCTGGTTTTTCTACATCTAATACATTATGTAACAATGCTAACCAGAATGACTGACTGTCTTGCTTTTCACGCCCACGATTTTTCCAATCATTAATAAATTTTTTTGCATTTTTCTTTTGTGTTGCAACATCCATTATTTTATCCTTGTAATTAATCTAGTAATTAATTCTATTATACAAGATAGCGTTTCTATTAGAATATAAAATCTCGAACCAAATTCAGTTTTTATATTTAATTGCAGGAAACTTTTACCTGGCAAGAAATATAAGCATATACATAAAATTATTTTAAAAGACTATTTCAAATTTCAAACATATCAACGGATAAAACAGCTATGCAGATTGGTACTTTTTTATTTGATCGTATTCTTTACCCTTTTTTATCTTAGCATTACGAAAATCTATATCTTCCTGCAAATTTAGAAAATACTTGTCACTCATTCCAAATATTCTTCCTAATCTAATAGAAGTATCCACTGTTATTCCAACTCTATCATGCAATATATTTTTAATTTTTGAAGTTGGCACACCTATTAATTTTGCTAGTTTATATGCTGAATTTTGTAGCGGCTTCATAAATTTTTCTTTTAATATTTCTCCAATTGTGGGAGTTGGAATTTTACTCATTTTATTAAACTCCTAATTAGTGATAATTAAAATTGGATCTATAATTGCTAAAAAGCTTGTGAACTTATCTAAATAGATACTTTTTCTGAATTGTTTTTAGTACAAATATTTATAATTTAATATACTAATAAAGTGATATAATAGGAAAAAGTCTATAAATTAAGCTTTGTTTCCAATCATTCGATAATTTTTTTCTTTAGAAAATGAAAATATTATTTATATATTGTATAAATACCTTGCTTAGCTGAGAAAAATTTATATTGACTTTTGATCTTTCTCTTACATCAAGGATAAAGATTAGGGTGCAAAAATAGCTAAAATAAAGTTGTCAGAAAGGAAAGTACATGTTCGAATTCGAAATTCAAAAAATCCCTGATAATGAATCAAGAGAGTATCTAAAAGAAGTTATTTCATCTTATGAAAATAAAAATTACAGATCAGCCATTGTCATGCTTTATGCGGCGGTAATGGCAAACATTATTGATAAATTAGACTATCTCGATAAAAATTATAAAGATAAAGCAGCAAAAGATATTTTGAAAGATATACAGGATAATAAAAAAAACTATGTTCCATCTAAAGAAACAAAAATGATCAAAAAAATAGAAGAAAATATGCCAGATTTTTTAAGTAAACAGGCTTTTGCCACAATCGAGGGACTTAAAAATTGGAGAAATTTATGTGCTCATCCAAATCTTGATTCTAATTCATTGAGTAGATTACAAGAACCTAGCATGGAAATTGTCTCCGGTCTTATTCGAGAAAGTCTAGATAACATTTTCCTCCAACAAGCTCATCCCAATGGAAAAATTGTTGAACACCTAGTTACAGAATTGGCTTCTAAAAGTGATGCTCTTCTTATTAACGATGAAGAGACATTGACCGATTTTTTAAAACTAAAATATTTTGTCGAAATTGACAACAATGATAAAATTTATATCTATGTGTTAAAAAATATATTCAAATTTACGTTTTGCATCGATGACATTGATTGTAATAAAAATAGAAACATACTTTATAAAACTTTAGCTATAATGATTGATCATAAACCAGACCTGACTAAAAAATATTTTCAAGAATCATCAAATTTATTTAAGAATGTTTTAGTTAATTCTCCTGATGTATTTGAAAAATTAAGCCTATTATTTCAAAGATATCCTGAGCTATATTCAAGTAATGTTCCTAAGTTTTTAAAAGAAAATCTTGTCAAGTTTTCATATAAAGATCCAATAACTTATTTAAAGAACTACTTTATTGATTCTAACAGCATTGCCCAACATCAAAATAAACTACTATCTTCTTCTGACAAAGTGTATACAAGTATGTACGGATCCAGCAGAGCAGATAATATGGATAAAATAACTCTCGCAGAATATTTCTTTGAACTTATAAATTGTTATATACCAAATATGCAGAAAAACGATCTTATAAATTATACAAATGAAGTTCAAAAGCTGTATAACATATATTCAAGAAGTGGCTATTCACATCAATTTTTTGAGCTAGCAAATATTATTTACGCACATTCTTCGTCTTACGATTCTGCTAATAATATATTTACATCTTGGATAGCGCCATTTCTAGAAAAATACGATAAAACAGCAATAGAAGATTTAATTCAAAAAGCAGATAATAATTCTCAATGCTATGAACGAAGGTTTGCTAGCGTTGATCATTTTAGCGTTTTTCAAACTTATAATAAGTTACTTGATACATCACTCTCGATTGAAGAATTCAAAAACAGGTACCCTAGATTTGCTAATTATTATGATACTTGGAAAAATAGTCTATTATAGCCTGTTCATCATATTTTTTAAATACTCTTATTCACTAGACACACTACGAACATAATTAGATATTATTGTGCTTACTGATGTGCCTATTTATTTAAAATCATAATTATTTATGTTTTCTAAAATTGAGCAAAACACTTTCAGATACTGTCATAATGGAACTTTTTTGAGCGGTTTTAAAATATTAAACAATAAAATTATGCTGATTGCCAGAGTAGCAAAACACTTTAAAGTCGTACTACTCTAGCATTTATAACTATTGTATCTAATTTTGTGTGACTAATTGTGAACTGACGATATTTAACATATCTTCGTTCTTATCTTGATCAACATGAACATAAACTTTCATAAAAGTTTTTAATGAATGACCTAATCGATAAGCTGCCCAAGGGTAACTCATACCTGGAATGTTGGCTAATTTGGTTGCCACCGTATGACGACAAGTATACATACTAACACGCAAGCCACGATTATTAACACCAATCTTTTTACAGATTTTACGTATCATATCATTTAAGCCACGTTGATCTATTGGCATCCCTAACGAACATAAATTATAGGTAGTTAATGCTAATAAAATATAATCCTGCTCATTATCTAAACCATATTCTTGCAATACATCAGTTTGCTTGTCTTTAAAGATCATTAATGTCTTATACAAAGTTTCAGATATTGGCAAAGTTAATCTTTTAGCGCCTTTAGGTCTACTTTTTAAATGACCGTTTAATTTCTTTGCTTTGCTATTCCATGAATCGCTAATTTCAAACACTACTTTATCATGATCTTTAGTTAAATCTGTCCATTTCAAAGCTTGAATTTCTTGCGGTCGCATTCCTGTTTCCAAAGCTATCCAAATTGCCAAGCGACTACACCAATAATTTGTTTTAGTCAAAGCTAAACGTTTTTTAATATCTGCAATAATAGCAGTAATTTCTTGATCAGTAAAAACATATTTTTCATCTGGTACAGTCATCTCATCATTGCGAAAGAACTTATACAGAGCTTTTACAGGAACAGGATTTTTTACAATATTATCTAATGAACCAAAATAACATCTAATAATCTGTAACTGGCGTTCGATAGTTGCATGTGGCGCAACACTTGCATGATGTTTTTCAACATAATCACGAGCAAATTGCCTGATATCAGTTTCAGTAATATCTTTTACCTTTTTATCACCAAAATAATCTTCTAATAGCCTAACTGTATAAGTCCACGCTTTATAAGTAGTTGCAGATTGCCATCTACCTAACTTATGCTCACTTTCAATAAAACTTTTATATGATTGCACCAGTGGTTGATTCAGTTCCTGATAATTACCACGTGGATTAGAACGAAAATCTACCCACATTTTTTCATAAAGAGCTTTAGCTGCCCGATAATTGTCCGCAACTTGACTAGGAACTGGAATAACTTTTCCAGTATGTTCATCTCTTGGCTGTATTCTTACGCGATACTTACCAGCTTTCTTACCTTTATTAATTTTACTAATTGGCATGTTTACTCTCCTTTTATTTTCAAGAAGAACATACCCTTGACCACTTTAAATTTTACCATAGTTCCTACCGATTTCTAATCCAACTTACCACTTCATCATAGTTATAGAACTTTCTACCTCTTGGAGTTACGCGGTGAAATGGCATACCTAATTTAGTTAATTTAAAAAAGTAGGTGCTAGAAATTTCTAACTTTTCTGCTATTTGCCTAGCATTAAGTAATTCATTGCCAAACATTTTTTCATCTTCTTTCATTGTTTTACTTACCTTCAAATAATTCTTCATATTCAGATTCACTGTCTTTAAATACTTCTGCAATAAATTTGGGTGTAATATGGATTGCATGAATTCGTCTTTTAAGCTGCTCAAAAGTATCTGTTCTTTCGTCAGCAATCTTCACATGTTGATAAAATTCAAACGGACTATAAGGAGTAGTAATAATCAACATTTCAATGTTCAATTTCACATCATGATAACGTCTTGGCGCTACTTTATCATGCTCATATGGATCTAATAGCCTTAATAAGTCGGCATATCTAAAATCATTGGGACGCAAATCATTCAAAATTACATAATGTTCACCATGATAATCTTGAAAGTAATCCCGACTGCTGCCTAAAATAGCAACTTTTTCACCACGAACTAGCTTGTTGGCATAACGTGTTTTACCAACTCCTGCACTGCCCCATAACCAAATTGTTTCTGCTTTGCGATCATGATATTCATGTAACCATTCTTCATGCTTTTTGTCCGCGATTAATTTGGTAATATTGTCAATCACACTTTTTCTTTTGGCAACTTCAGCTAAACCAATAATATCCGCTAATTCTTGATAATCAATTTCTTCATTAGCATATTGCGTTAAGAAATTAGCCACTACTTTAGAATTTAACCTGCTTTGGTTAACACTGCTTTGTATTTCAGTAATCCTTGCGGGAAAATCAAATGAAGCCACCACACTATTAGGATCGTATTGATACTTATCTTTAGCTTCCAATGTTGCATGAATTAGATAGCTATAAGCGTTACTGATTCTTCCTTGCCAAACTTCTAAATATTGCGGTTCATCATTAAAAAGCCTTACAACATGAGAAAGTATTTGCGGATTAGCATATTTTAAGACCACATGTAGATGTTTCCTAATTAGCTTATTATCTTGATCAAAATCTTGGTCATGAATTATATAAGCCCACTCTTGAATATTAGCCTTAGTTAAAATATTGGTTAGTTCAGTAAAATCTATCTTTAAATGGTCAAAATCTTGCATGTACATAAACTGTCTAGCTCTAATCTCTGCCATATAATTCCCTTCTGCACAGTTTGCACACTTTTAACATTTGCCATAACAAGCCCAGCAAATGTTGTTATATCAATGCTTAACACACTTGCACAGTAGAATATTTATAAATTATGCAAGGTGCCATTCTTTTTGTCTTGAGGACAAAGCTGGCACCTTGCCTCTATTAAATTCTTGTACCGATTAAGACAAACTGATTATGATAATAGTCAGGCTTACTTACAAAACGATAATTGCTTAAATTATCCATTAAAAATAATCTGAAGTCTTCTGAATTAAGCATTTCCCTAATCCGTTTTTTAACTTCTAATTGTGATGATAATTGAAACCAGCGTTTAGTTGGAACAATTATCTGCACACGCTCTTTATTATCAAGGTATTTAACACCCGCCCAACAAACCACTTTATTAACTGCCACAATTATTTTATCTGGCTTTTCTGGTTCCATAAGCTTTAATGTTTGTTCTAATGCAATTGTTTTAGAAATTGATTTACCATAAAATTTTAGAAAATAATGTACGATTAGCAGAATTACTAGAACAATCAACAAAATTACGCTGATCTTACTAAGCAAAGCAATTAATTTATCAAATAACTTATTAATTAAGTCTATCCTCTTCACGATTCTTCTCCTTTGGTTATTGTCGGCATTGCAAGTGGTTCAATCCCGTAATGTTTACCATCATTAATCTCAATTATTCCTGTTCCTAAGCCACCAATAGGGATAGACAAGCCATCAATCATTGACGGAAATAAATACTGCACGGTTGCTTTATCAATTCTACCCAGCAAAATTCTAACGTTCATCTGTGAGCGAATCGGAATAGGCACAATATCATTTCTAGCAATTTGACTGGTAATAATTAAATTGATTAAGCTTTCTCTGCCAAGTAAGGCAATTAATTCTAATTCACGGTATAAATCCTTAACTTGTCTTGAAGTTGGTGCTAAGCCCAAAGTTAAGCTTGCCATTTCTTCCAAAACAACAAAAATCGGTGGTACATTGATTTCGTTAGCGTCAGTACTAATCTTATTTGAAACTTCATAAAGCTTACTTTGCCTTAACTGCATTTCCTTAACTACAGCAGCCAATTCCGCATTCACTCTAGTTAAAAAATCTTCTGGGCGATCGCTATCTTCTGGAATTAACAATTTGATTTCAGTATGTTTTTTCGCATATCTTGCACCATCAGACTTTTTGGGATCAATCATGATAACCTGTGCTGATTTATCACCATTTTGATTAGTTAAACGGCTAATTATTTCTTCTAAATAGCGTAAAGCATAGCTTTTACCACTGCCTGTATTACCACTAATAATCCAAGTGGTGGCATTCCTGCCAACCGTTAAGCCCCGCATCAACGGTATTTCCTTATTTAAATCATAATCAGCCACAATTTTAGTAATTGTGCCAACAAGCCGTTGTTTCTTACCCTTGTAACCTGGAAAATAAAACCCTCTGGCTGTTGCTAATTGTTCACCGTCCACTTCCACTAATTGCATAGAAGTAGGTCTAACACAGGTATATTCAGGGAAAACAGCTGCCGAAATAATATCGTAAATACGGTAATAGGTATCTGTATTTAATACTAAATTTGTTGGGTAACGCGGAATAAACAAGAAGCCACAAGGCTCCTTAATTACTTCCAAGACTAGATAAGATTGCTTAATTGTGCTTGCTTCATCCGATAAGACACTATCAAGCACATTTTCAATATAATTACAGATAGTTGTATGTTTACCCTGCAATGATCTCATCTCCTTTAATGGAAACTTGAACATAACCACGTTGGTTAGCCCATAAATTAACTTGATCATTCTTAATAGAACTTTTATCAAAATCGATCATTTTACCAGCTTTTAATCCATCAACCTTTTTAAGTTTGAAGTTTAACATTTGACCGTTATTAACATTGTTTTTATCAACTGTAATTGCCATTCTCACTAGATAAGGGTATTCGGTAACATCTTTAGCATTGTCATATTTTTCACTGGCTTTACGTTCATTAATTCCAGTAACAATCGCTGTGATACCATTTAATACTTGTTTTGCCGTTAAATTTATTTTAATTGTCATATTTATCTCCAATCTAAGCGCTTTTTTACATACGCTTACATAATTAGGTGTAAAATTTCACTTATATACTATTCAACTAATGAAGATTTGTTTGATTGCAATCAGATTTAATCTTCATGGTTAAGTATGATAGCTATTAGAACAAAAATATAACCCATCATTCTTATACAAAATGATGGGTAGCAAAAATAATAAAGGAGACAAAACTATGCCCGAATGTCCTAAACCTGAAAACAAATTTCCTAAGTTATTAACTGAATATAGGAAAGAGAAAAACAAGAAAAATTTTGAAGTTATTGAAGATATAAATCAAAATATTTTTATAGAAGCAGACAAAATACCTATCCGGATCGATGAATACGGTAAAAAAACTGCTAGTTCAACTTTTACTAATTGGATTTCTCCCACAAATCCTACTAGACCCGAAAATCCAGTCCAAAGAGCAGCAATTATTCGCACACTAAAAAAGAAATATATTGACACTCTATTTGACAATGGACAAGAAGTTACAAAATATTTAACCAATGTATATAATTACGCTGTAAAGTATCTTGAAGAAATTCGGGATAAGAATTTTTTTACAGATGACGTAAATATATTAACTGCTGGCACATTAGAAGAAAAAATTTTATATACGAAATATCAGTTTATTGCGCCCGTAGCCAATTTTGTTCTTAGTATTATTAACTTTTCTGAAGCATTTGATTATTTCATGAGTTCTAGTAAGTTATTTACTGGGTCAGTATCTTCTGAGGAGCTGTCTTCTGCAAGCTTGATAATGTTTTTCCATGAAGCCTTAACTACCGGCAAAATGGCACTTGAAAAATCCCTCCAAACTAAAAAAACGCATATTTCTCTGGGTAAAGGGATACCCGAAGGAAATATGCGTATCACAAAAGAAATTATTAAAGAATTTGCCAAGTCGGATATTAAAGTACTTGATTCAATTATTGAAACTGCCAAAAAAAACAAGTCGCAATTCTTGGTTTCCATTAATCGTACAAATTTTCCAAGCGGCAATCCGCTTTCGCAAGATAAGGGAAATAACGAGTTAAAATACAATAATATATATATAAGAATGGCAGCAGAAGTTAATAATCTAAGTACATCAGAACACGAAAATGAATCTGTGCTAAATGCGGCTTTTAAAGTTTTAAATTTTCTCCTTAACTCTATTTCCGAAACTTATTACCAGACTTCTTTTATAAGTGCGACCAAAACTAGTGATGGCTACATAATTTGGAACTTAGATTAATTCAAAATTTATGCAGAAAAATGCGTCTTATAAAAACTAAACTCTTAAACACAAAATGTAGTTCAGAAATTGCTTGAGCTTTTTGGTGTTGATTTAACTAAACTATATAATTCCAAATTCTTATTCTTAATTCGCCGTAATTTCTTCTCTATCTTGCCTAATTATAAATGGTACTCCGACGTAAGTGAGTTCAAACTTAACGGACAAAAGACCTACTTATCAACAATTATTAATGGCTGCACGCAAGAAATTATTTCTTATACAATTTCCTACAGTCCTAACTTAAGACAGACAATGACTAATATTAGAGTTAACTTGGCAAAAGCATCCGGCACTATATGACTTACACTGACCGAGATTGGCAGTATCAACTCACCACTTTCCAGGCATGGCTAAAAAAGTAGTGGTGTTGAGTAATCAATGTCATGCAAGGGTAATTCATTAGACGATGGATTAATGGATAGTTTTTTGATATCTTAAAACGGAAAATGCTTTATGGCCTTGAAAAGCCAACTGAATTAGAACAGGCAATTAGAGAATATATTGATTACTACAATAACAAAAGAATTAAGATAAAATATCAGCAGCTAGTCCTAAGTTAAAAATTAATAATTTGTCCTAATTTTAGGGTCCATATCAATTTTCACTAGCCTTTTTTCAGTTTATAAATTTATTGGGGATTTTTTAAATGAATTTCATGATCAAACATTTGATGAATTTGCGGTGTTAAGTTGTGAGCAATGAAGATTACTGTTGAATTGCTAGAAAGAATATTTTTTAAAATTTTGTGTGTAGCATTAGAATCTATGGCAGATGTACCTTCGTCAATTAAAATGATATTATTATCATAAGTTTCTGTTCTAGCTAAGACAATTTTTTGTTTTTGTCCTCCCGATAAGTTTTCCTTATTTAAATTGACCGCTGTATGAATCCCGGCTGGAAATTTATTTAAGTCTGCGGATAATTGCATTTTTTCCGCCCAAGCCGACGCCTTATGGTCTAATTGTGAATTAAACATAGTAATGTTTTCTTCAATCGTTCCCGGAAATAGTTGCGCTTCTTGGGGAACATAACCAATCTGTGATAAGTTTGGTTGCAATGAGTTGCCATTTTTATCTTTAAAAGTTATTGTTCCTGTTGATGGAATAATTTCTCCTAATATTAATTTTAAAAGTGTTGACTTTCCTGTACCGCTATCACCTGATAGCAAAACTTTTTCACCAGCATTAATAGTAAAATCTGGATATTCAAGTCGCTCAGCATTAGGAAATTGTAAACTTAAATTATTAATTGTAATTGTAGCAAAATTGTCTAAAGTAGATTTAGATAATTCTTGATTGTTTTTTAGAATAATTGAATAACTAGTACTAACACTATCTCTTAAACTCTTAGTTGATTGAACTTGGGTAATCCTTGATGTCACCGCACCTAATTCACTAAAAATTACGCTAGAGTAGTTTCCTAAACTAAAATATAGTCCTATGTTTAACTGACCAGTTAATACTAAAATACCTGCACTAATATCAACTAGCATCTGCGCTATCATATTAGCCGCCATGTTGACAGTTTCTAATTCATTAACTTTTTTCTCTTTAGTGACTGTTGCCTGTTCTAACTTTGCCGAACTATCTGATAATACTGTTAACAATTTTTTACGAACATTGTAGCGTTGAAGAATAGCTAAACCAGATAACCATTTTTCTAAAGTATTAAGATAGGTTGAATTGCTAACAGAAATTTTAGTGGTGGCTTTTTGCAAAGAGTTAGACAATATTTTAGGGACAAAAAGCAAAATAATTGCAAGTATAAAAGTTAGAGCAAGTAAAAATGGATTAAAAGTAAAAATCATTGTGGAAGAAAAAATGATATCACAAACTAACCCCCATATTCTATAAGTTGGCGTTAAATACAAATCATAAAGCATATTTAAATCATTTGTTAATCGATTCTGCATTGTAGACACTTTAGAAATGTTATCAGTTTTTGAAAAATAATTTTCGGTTATGCGATATCTTATCTGATGAATATAAGCTTGACTTTGTTTACTAAAAAGATATATCCCTAACCGCTTTAAAAAATGTCCTAAAATATCTGTTATCATTTCTAAGAAAGTAAAGAGCCACCATTTACTCCAGTTTGTTGCTATTAGGGCATTAATAGTTATTGATAATATATAATTCTTATATGCAATTGATATAGATCCTAATAATGTAAGAAAGATTATTACAACACTTAGTGGAATATTTAATTTTAAAAGATCTTTTAATTTCATTGGTGTCACTTTCCAAGAATATGTTTTGCTTTTTGTAAAACATAAATTATTCCTTGATTACCATCTTTAAAATTAGTTGTTGCTGTTCCAAAACTTTGATCAATCATTAAAGCAGTACCGTGTGAATTAATTGAATAGTACTTAAAGCAATTGATCATTTTAATAATAGTATTATCATATCTGCTATCATCAAAAGCCATTCTATAGTCCAATAGTGCATTAACTATTCCACCTAAGCCACGATAAAGTGAAGCATTTTTAGGCATTATAGCCTTACTAAGGTTTTTTGCCATCTCAAAAATGTATTCATCATACTTATTAATTCCAAAATATTTTTTAAAATATATCAATAATTCTAAAATACCTGCTGTTCCGTCACTTAAGTATGGTGATAAATATTTTGATATAAGCTTTACCTTAAATCCTAACAACTTTGAATTTTTGTTTCGCACACAATATTTAGATAATATTAAATCTGTACATTCAACTATTCTATTAAAGAAATCAGAATCATGCAGTTTATAATCTTTAATGATAACAAGACAACAAAAAATTAATGAAATAATATTTTCTAAACTAAGCTGTTTAATATCTTTGTTCTGTTTTTCAATTTCCTTAATAAGTATATTTACTTTATCAAAAAGCTTTGTTCTCATTTTAAAATCTTTAAATACGTTTTGTATTAACGACTCATCTTTTAAATAATACAATCTTAGCTTGGAAAGTTTATCAGAATAAATAAAATCATCTGTATATGTAAGTACAAAAGAATCGGAAGACTCAGATATAAGTAAGTTATCAATTTTAGCGCATTCATCTGTTTTAATTAATCTATTTAAAAAATTATCAGGAAAACTATCAGTGCTAATTACTGAATCTGAATCTAAATTACTAGTTTTCAAGTAATTTATCATTTTTTGCAGATCAATATCAGGATTCTTAATTAGCTGTTCTGCTGCTTCAACGAAAACTTTAGGTATTTTATTTAAATTGGCAAATTTTTCAAAAAATTTTATTGATGTTTGACCAGAATTATCAATTTTTAAAAACATATTAGCACGGCAAAAAAACGAAATAAGTAAATATCCCAGTTGTTCAATATCTTGCTTTAATGGAGTCAAATACTGAATTTTATTATCATAAAATCCTTCTGTTCTATAGAAATTATTTTCTCTTTTATGTAGATCTACTTCTCCAAGAAATATAGTTTGATCTAAATCAATAAAGTAAACTTCATTTTTATCTGTGTTAACCAAAATATTTTGACTAGAGATATCACCTAAAAATACATTAGACTTATGTAGTTTATCAACTTTAGAAAGTAAATCTATAATAATCTTAGAGAATTTACTAGCAGTATCTTTGTTTGAAATAAAGTCATTACTAGTTAAGGCTCTATAATCATCTACAGTTATTCCCTTAATATACTCTTCAACTAAAAAATAATTTCTCTCTTCATAAAAAGAATCTACATAGTTAGGAACGAAACTTAAATGATGCATTCTTTTTATATTTCTTTCTTCATTCTTTAATATTTCTATTTTTGACTGTGTTGTGTCATAGTATCCGTTAATTGCACTCTTAAGAACATACTTTTCTCTTTTATTAGTTTCTACTAGGAAAACGGAGCCTGCAGCCTTAGAATGTAATGCTTTAATTGGTATATAGCTATTAAAAATAAGATTATTACTTTTATTTTTATTGCTTGCTTCTTTTTTTGGAAAAGGCTCCTTAACAAAGTAAGGTAATTTGTATTCTAAAGTTTTGTAATCATCGTATAATTTTTGACCATTTTTATCATATATTCCTTTATTATCATTTTTAGATAACATCCCATAACGATAAAAGATATTATTTGAATCCCTATACTTTTTATCAGTTAAGATGCAAATTCCTTCTTTGTCTTTAAAATTAGGCAAAGCATACAAATCTTTAACCAAATTCAAAAAATCAGAATAATTACTTGGATAAATTGTTATGAACTTTCCAGTGGACCAAAGATTATTAGTAGTACCAGAAAGGTTTAAATATAATTCTTTCATATTTGATATATATTTAAAATCAACTTTATGATTTTTACAGAACTCAAAAACTGAATTTAAAATCTCTTGATAGTTTTTCATAGTTGCTGAAATATGAATTTTAAATCCTTGCCGATATGATTTTTTATTTGAAAAGTCAAACTGAAGGAAATAATGATTGGCATTTCTGGAAATATGATAGTATGAAATGTCTTTAACTTTGTCTGGAAGAACTGATGTACTATAAATCTTTTTATAACTATTTAACAAATAATTACACATATTAATATCACCCTTTAAAAATTATATCATTTTTTATTAACAATTAAAAATAAATGTTGTATACTTGCTTTAAGTAATAATTATTGCGGTTTATAGAAAGGTAGGACTTGAAAATGACTGAATTAATTAGATTGCAGAAACTAGCAGTTGATATGGCTGATTCAACTAATGAAGCTCCTGAAGATAGTGATAGCTGCCACTACAGTAATTGCACAACTATAGAATGTGTTGAATAAAAACATATATTAAATTAAGACTAATAGCTAAAACAAGAAATGATCAATTTTGTTTCAGCTATTTTTTATTCATCTAGTTTACGCTAAGTTTACAATCTAAGCGTAACAATTTCTAAAACATGATGAAAATTTACTATATAGTTTAATATATATTTCATGTATTTTACACTAACTGCAAGTTAACACTCAGTCACACAAAAAAGCAGGCAATTAAGCCTGCTACATCAAGGGTTATATCCATTCCTGAAAAATTTATGACGACAAATTTTCAACTTATTTTACTTTGTGTGACCTATAGTGTGACTGACCACAACATTTCACATTAATTTACAATTATTTAAAATGCTTCATAACAAACAAAAGCCCGTCATATCAAGATTGATACAACGGGCTTTAATGCTATATTAGCCTTTGTTATGCTGATTGCCAGAATCGAACTGGCGACCTTTTCTTTACGAGGGAAACGCTCTACCAACTGAGCTAAATCAGCAACTTTCACAACGTTTAAATTATACCAAAACAAAAAAAGTCGTGCAATCGAATGCGCGACTTTTATTTTATTTCCAATCTAGGCAAAGCTCTTGTTTGTGCAACAATTCGGGCAACTCGTCACGATCAATTCTCTTATCGTTTAACTTGTCACCAGTTATTTGATTAGTGAAAGAATCAATACGTCTATTAGCATCCCGCAAGTCATAGTAAGTGGTAACGACTTGGTCATATTCTTTCAAGTCTGCCACTTTAAAATCACGCGGATACTCATTTTCAAAAGTAGTAAAGGCTAGTGGCAAGCGCGGCTTTAATTGCGGTTCTTGATCAGGAATACCCACTTGCATTCCTAGAGCCGGAAATGTCAGCTTAGGCAAGTCTAATACCTCTAACATTTTTATCGGATGATCATTAATGGTGCCGAGTGGCACATAACCAAGATTCATACTTTCAACAGCATTAGCCACATTTTGCCAAGCAAGTAATGTATCATCCATCCCCTGAAAGAAAATATCCGTGGTATGAACACGTCCGTCATCTTTACCTAATTGGCGGCGAATTTGTTGGTTGCGGTATAAATCAACTACAAAGATAAACAAATCTCCTTCAGCACCAACATATTTTTGTCCGCACAATTCTCTGATTTTTGCCCTTTTACCTTCATCAGTAATATGAAGCATTGTAGCATTTTGCATAAACATGCTGGTCGCTGTATGTTGAAAAACGGTGTACAAAGTATTTAATTGTTCTGCACTTAGTGTTTGATCTTTAAATTTTCTGATAGAGCGATGATTAATTTGCTGGTTAATTGTGGAATTATGAATCATTTTGATACTTCTTTCTAACTATCTTACCAAAAGTAACTGTATTGCAAAATGATTTTACTGTCAATAATTGTCTTTTAAATTAACAGACTGTGCTAAAATTTAGACAGAAGATCATTACCATATAATAATTGGAGGAATTTATGCGTATTTTAGTCGTCGGCGGTGCCGGTTATATTGGCTCAATAGCTGTTAAGAAACTAATTGAGCAAAAAAATGATGTTGTTGTCCTTGATGCTTTGTATACAGGCCATAGAAAAGCAGTCAATCCAAAAGCTAAATTTTATCAAGGCGATATTGAGAACAAGTTTTTAGTTAGCCAAATATTGCGTAAAGAGAAAATTGAAGCAGTAATGCATTTTGCCGCTTATTCTCTAGTGCCTGAATCTGTACAAAACCCACTGAAATACTATGACAATAATGTTTCGGGTATGATTGCGCTCCTAGAAGCAATGAAAGATGCCGGTGTCAATTACCTCGTCTTTTCTTCAAGTGCGGCAACTTACGGCATCCCTAAGAAATTGCCAATTACTGAAGATTCACCGCTTAATCCGATCAGCCCTTATGGCGAAACCAAAGTAATGATGGAAAAAATCATGCATTGGGCAGATAAAGCGGATGGCATCAAATCAATTGCACTACGTTACTTCAATGTTGCCGGTGCTGCAAGTGACGGGTCAATCGGAGAAGATCATGCCCCCGAAACGCATTTAATTCCTAATATTTTAAAAAGTGCTCTGACCGGTGACGGTAAATTTACTATTTTTGGGAATGATTACAATACTAAAGATGGTACTAATGTTAGAGATTACGTTCAAGTAGAAGATCTCATTGATGCACATGTACTGGCACTAAAATACTTAGTTAAAACTAACAAGTCCGATGTGTTCAACCTCGGGACTGCTCACGGCTACTCCAACTTGGAAATATTACAAGCAGCTCGTAAAGTTACTAATGTTGAAATTCCATATACGATGGGTCCACGCCGTGCAGGTGACCCTGACAGTTTAGTTGCCGATTCAGCTAAAGCCAGAACTATTTTAGGCTGGCAGCCACAACATGAGAACGCTGAGGATATGATGACAAGTGCATGGAAATGGCACCAAAGTCATCCCCAAGGATACGCAGACAAATAATAAAATTGCTGGTAAAAACTTACCAGCAATTTTTTTGACTAATTTTGAGGATTAAATGTGATGTATAGCTCCATATCACAAAATTGACCGTGATATTTAACTTCATCTCTGAGGGTAGCTACGTGAGCAAAATGCAGCCGTTCTGCAATAGCTCTACTAGGCTGGTTATTAGTATCTGCCAGTAATTTAATGCTGTGAAAACCCAACTGGTTAAACGAAACTTCTACTAGCTTTTTAACAGCTTGGGTCATAATTCCCTGGCCCTGATATTTTTGCCCTAGCCAATAACCAATTTCACCGCTTTCATTTTTGAGTTTGATATTATGCAGATCCACCATTCCTGCCGGTTCACCATCAACTAGAACAACTAGAGCCAACTTTTCATAACGCGCCGTATCGACACGCATTGCCTTGATAAAATCAACCTCATCATTGACGCTTGTCATATTATCTGCCCAGGGTAGGAAGTGTGCCAGCTCTTTACGATCATGGGCGATATTTTCATATAAAGCTTCTGCATGACTAATTTCGGGTAAAACTAAACTAATCGTCATGTTGTTAATAGTAAATTGACTAATGGTAAACATTACATCGTTCTCCTTAATTAAATTTTAATAAAGTATATCATACTACAATTTAAGCTTAAATGTAGCCCTTTTTAGCATAACAAAAATTACAATCTGCTAATTTTTTTAATTAGTTAAAAACATACACTTTTGTATAATGCTATAATTTAATAATGTAACGTTTTTTTAAGAAATTGGAGTGATTTAATGAGCGAAGAAGAGGAAAATAACGGTTCAAGCTATGAACGAACCTTGACTAACGCGCATATTCAATTAATTGCCCTAGGTGGGACAATTGGTACTGGTTTATTTCTAGGTGTAGGTAACAGCATTAGACGAGCCGGTCCCAGCGTCATTCTGATTTATGTCGTGGTCGGTATTTTCTTATTTCTACTAATGCGGGCTTTGGGAGAGCTGATAGTTTCTGATTTATCTAAACACACCTATATTGATTTTATTGAAAAGTATTTAGGTAAAAACACTGGTTTTATTTCAGGTTATCTTTACTGGATTAGTTGGGTAACGTTAGGCATGGCGGAAATGACAGCTCTAGGGATTTACTTTCAATATTGGTTCCCGCATTTACCCACCTGGGTGCCTGGTTTAATTACCATCGCTGTTTTGCTATTTATTAATTTGCTTTCTGCCCGTCTTTTTGGCAACTTGGAATTTAGTTTTGCCATAATCAAAATTGTGACGGTTATTGCCTTTGTGATTTTAGTAGCCTATTTATTAATAACTGGTGGCAAAACCTCTTTTGGTCCCGTTACTCTAGCTAACTTATCTGCGCATGGTGGCTTTTTTGCTAAAGGAAGCACAGGTTTCTTCTCCGGCTTCCAAATGGTCATCTTTAGCTTTGTTGGCGTTGAACTAGTCGGATTAACTGCCGCAGAGGCACAAAAACCCAAGGTAACGATTAGAAAGGCTATTAATCAAGTCCCACTACGAATAATTTTATTCTATGTACTGGCTATCATTGCAATTTTAGTAGTTATTCCGTGGGATAAGGTGGCTACAAATTCTAGTCCGTTTGTACAGACCTTAGCGGCAACTGGCATCCGCAATGCCGGTTCAATTATTAATTTTGTGGTCATTTCTGCCGCAGTTTCTTCAACTAATAGTATTCTGTATAGTGCAGGCCGGTTGTTATTTTCAGTTACTTTTAACGGTAAGGGTAAATTTAACCAGACATTTGGTCATTTAAGAAGACAATTACCACAAAACGCACTGACCCTATCAGCTTGCCTAATGGCGTTAGCACCTTTTGTCATCATCGTTATCGGCAATGAGGCATTTAATTTTATTTCTTCTACTTCTACCAGTATGTTTTTAATTATTTGGTGCCTGATGCTTTTAACGCATATTGCATATAGGAAAAAAACACCTGTGCAAGAATTAACTGATTTCAAGATGCCCGGTTTCCCTTTTTTGGACTACATAACACTAATCTTTTTTATTTTAATGATCATATTGTTGTTAATCTTACCTGAAAACAGGATTTCTATGATTTCAGCACTGTTAATCTTTATAGTCTTGTCAACCCTGTCTAAAATTTGGCACGAAGAAAAGAAGGCATAATTATATTTGCATTTGCTGGTTTTTTATATTAAAATTTAAAAAAATTAAGAAGTATCGACACCGGGCGACAGCACTTATCAAACTCTTTAGGTCTTAGTAGAGTTTGGTAGGTGCTTTTATTTTTGGAGGTAACTCATGCAGAAATTAATTGTTGATAATACTTTTTGGTCTATTTTTCCCCAAGCAAAAATTTACACACTAGTAGTTAATGACCTGAACAATCACATCCCTGATAATTCGGACAAATATCAAATTATGCTCAATCAGGCTGAAACAGAAGCCAAACAGTATTTAACAGCAAAAGAGTTTAAGGACAACATTGTTATTGCCGAATGGCGTGAGGTTCTGAGCAAATTTAAAAAGAAAAAAGGTGCACGGTCTTCGATTGAGGCCCTTTTAAAGCGAGTTTCTCAAGGTAAAGTTTTTAATCCTATCAACCCTTTAGTTGACATTTATAACAGCGTTTCTTTAGAATATGCCGTTCCGTGCGGTGGTGAAGATCTTGATCAAATTGCAGGGCAAATGCACCTCGGTGTAGCAAGTGGAAATGAAGATTTTTATCCACTTGGTGCTGAAAAAAGCGATCCGCCAAGAGCAGGTGAAGTTATTTATTATGACGAAAATGGTGCAGTATGTCGCTCTCTTAACTGGCGTGATGGCAAGAGAACCATGTTGACAGAAGATACCACCAATGCAATATTAATCATGGAGGCGGTAACAGCTGATCAAAAAGACAGAGCTGAGCAAGCAATTCAAGCCTTAAAAAAGAAAATCGCTACAGAATTGGGTGTTGAAGGAACAATAACTCTCAAAACCAAAAACTAAACAAAAATTCCTAGACAATTACTTTGTCTAGGAACTTTTTTATTTATGTAGTATTCTTCTTTTGATTTTTTGCCACAATCCCAATGCTTGCCGCATGCGATTAGCAGGCACGTAATTACGAATAGCGCGCAAAGTTTTTTTATTATTTCGTGTTGTAAAAATAAATTTTCCGTTTGCACGGGTGCGAATTTCAAAACGAGGGATATAACGACCATGGAAATAAACATCCGCCACCACATAGGTAACTTCTTGCCACGGAATCTGGACATAATCAGAGATATTACGGTCATTATAAAATTCAAACGCCTTATCTCCGACCATTACTTTACCGTATGTTGACAACGAGCGAAACCAAGTCGCATTTGCCGTTAAATCAACTTTAGTGTTACTTGATTCAACCATTTTGAATTAAAGCACATGCAGAACGTGCAAAACGACACCAACAATGAAGATGGCAATAATAATTACGATTGGTGAAACTTTCTTCTTTAACAGCCACATACACAGGAAAGTCAAAAGTAGCCCGGCTAAACCGGGAATTAAACTATCCAAATTGTTTTGCAAAGTAGTTACTTTAAACTTAGTAAGAGATAAGCCATTTGCCTGATCAATTAAAGCTTGTTGAATACCTTTAGCACCGGCTGGAAGTGAACCCCAATCAATATAGCCACCCTTTTGCACAGGTGTCTTTGAAACAATCGGAGTGAACTTAATGTTAACCCAGCGCTCGATCAAGGAACCTAAAACAAACATACCCATCATGGAAGCTCCACGAGTTACCTTTTGCAATAGACCACCAGACATATCATTAGTAATCGCAGAACCTGCTTTGTAACCAAATTCTTGTGTGTACCACATGAAAGCCAATCTAATTACATTCCAAATAACGAAGAACAAAATTGGTCCTAAAATGTTGCCCTGAATAGCCATTGAAGCACCTAAGGCACCAACTATTGGCCGCACGGTATACCAGAATACAGGGTCACCAACACCGGCTAAAGGTCCCATCATTCCGACCTTAACACCTTGAATAGCTTCATCTTCAACCTTAGCACCGTTAGCCTTGTCTTCCTCTAAGGCTAAAGTAACACCTAAAATTGGCGATACTAGATAAGGGTGAACGTTAAAGAAGACCAGATGTCTTTGCAAAGCTGCAGCCATGTCGTCTTTTTTAGGATAAAGTTTTCTCAAAGCAGGAATAAGTGAATATGCGTACCCACCATTCTGCATTCTTTCGTAGTTCCATGAAGCTTGCAAAAATTGTGAGTGCCACATAACTTTGAAGCGGTCGGCTTTAGTTAATTTTATTTTTTTATCAGCCATTGTAAAATCCTCCTCTTAAATATCACTTTAATAGTCATCTATGATATCGCCGAGTGGATCGCCGGTACCTTCATTATCAGAATTTGAACTGCCGTTATTACCACCCTTTGACTCTAAAGCTAAGTACATAAGAGCCATTGCTAGACCAATGGCACCTAAGGCAATCAAAGTTAAGTCTTTAATAGCCGCCAAGGCAAAGCCGATAGCAAAGAATGGCCAAACTTCACGGCTAGCCATCATGTTAATTACCATCGCGTAACCAACGGCTACAACCATGGCACCACCGATTGACATACCATCACTGAGCCATGCCGGCATTAAGCCTAGCCAGTATTTAACAGTAGAAGCTGGAATAGCTAGTAACAAAGCGGCTGGAATAGCAATTCTCAACCCTTGTAGACAAACATCAATCCATTGCCACATATTAATTTTACGCCAATTACCTTTTTTGGCATCTGCATCCATAATGTGCACAATACCAGTAGAAATAGTCCGCACAATCATAGTCAAAAAGAGTCCGGCAACAGCTAAAGGCATCGCAATACCTGTAGCCATACCAATCCCCCTTGTTCCTTGACCACTTTGAACTAAAATGATAGCTGAAGCAACAGAAGCCAAAGCAGCATCAGGCGCAACAGCGGCACCAATATTAGCCCAGCCTAAGGCAATCATTTGTAAATATCCACCTAAAGTAACGCCCAAAACCAGATTACCGGTTACTAGGCCGATTAACGTACAAGCGACCAGTGGTTGGTGAAATTCCCATTGATCCAAGATGCCTTCCATACCTGCAAGAAAGGCAACTATGACAACTAAAATCATTTGAATAGCGTTCATTTTTTACTCCTATTCTCTTACTTGTTTTGTTCGTCAAGCAAACTTTGAGCTTTATTTAAAATAGCTTCCATATTGCCTTCTTTATCAGTTGGAACTTTGCGCACATCATACTTGACTCCCATTTTTTCAAGTTCGTGGAAAGTATCAACATCTTCCTGATTCATAGACAATACATTGTTAGCATTGACGTCGCCAACTTTATAAGACATTGATCCAACATTGACAGTCTTAATGTCAACTCCAGCTTTTATTACCTTTAAAACATCTTCAGGATTTTCAAATAATAATAACGCATGTGTGTTGCCAAAACGGGGATCTTTTGCAATCTCAACCATCTTTTTTAAAGGAACAGTATGTGCCTTAACACCGGCAGGAGCTGCTTCACGAATCATGCTCTTACGCATTTCATCTTTTGCTACACTGTCAGAAACAACTATTACTCTGTCTGGGTGCATGGATGGTATCCATCCTGTAGCAACCTGACCATGTAATAAACGAGAATCAATTCGTGCCAAAACAAATTTTATATGACCATCACCAACAACAGTACCCGCGGGAATGGTCTTCTTCTTACCAGCAGTTTGTGCCTTAGTTTGAACTTTTGTTGAAGACTTCGGCATTAGTTCTGCCGGCTTTATTTTAATACCATCACGTGCTGGCTCTACCACAGCAGTTGCAATTTCGTGAGCTGTAGCATCTGGCTTAGTCATCCGCTGTGTTAAAGCTTCTACCACCAGAGGCAGGTTCATACCTGCTACTACAGCCCATTTAGGATGCTTTTCGAGTAAACCGCTTGCTTGATTAAACGGCGTACCACCCCATAAATCGACTATCAGCAAAACTTCTTCCTGATTTTCAAACGAAGCAATTGCTGTTTCCATTTTGCCCCTAATATCATCTGGGCCTTCATCAGGCTTTAAAATGACATGAGCAAAATTGTCTTGTTCGCCAAACAGCATTTGCGCAGACTGCGCAATTCCATCGGCAAATCCACCATGGCTGGCTAAAACAATTCCTACCATGAGATTTCCTCCTTTAGATAAAATGTATCCGCTACTATTGTACCGTGAAAGTGCTTTTAAGTCACGTAACCCCATTCTTTTCTCATATAAATAAATTACTATTCCTTTAATATTAAGGAAAAAACAGGAACAAAAAAGAGGACCGTTAGGTCCTCTTTCTGCTGCTCGCTCCGGCTGTCAGACTCGAACTGACGACATCTTGATTAACAGTCAA
>CAMLRO010000014.1 GCA_946482425.1 uncultured Lactobacillus sp. | reverse complement strand
ACCAGATTTGTGTTGAACAAAAATTTTTGGATCAAGATGATTGCCTGCTAATTATCGATGATTTTCTAGCAAATGGAGAAGCTGTTAAAGGCATGATTAATATTGCTAACCAAGCTGGTGCTCAGGTTGCTGGTGTCGGTATCGTAGTTGCTAAAACATTTCAAGGCGGCAGCGAGTGGATTAAAAATCACGGGTATCACCTTGAAGCATTGGCAGAAATCGATAGTTTGGCCAATAATCAAGTACACTTTTCGGGGGAAAAATAATGGCAGAAAAAGAAGTTAGCCAGCAAAAAGCAGCTGTTTTAGGTTTACAGCACTTATTAGCGATGTATTCCGGGGCAGTCGCTGTACCCCTTCTAATTGGTAATGCACTAAAATTTTCTCCTGCACAAATGACCTATCTAGTTTCAATTGACATTTTCATGTGCGGCCTTGCGACACTTTTGCAATTAATGCGCAATAAGTACTTCGGCATTGGTTTTCCAGTCATTTTGGGCTGCGCCATTCAAGCAGTTGCCCCATTGCAAATGATTGGTCAAAAATTCTCAATCAACGACATGTACGGTGCCATCATTGTTGCCGGCATTTTTGTAGTTTTAATCTCAGGCGTTTTTGCTAAAATAAAAAAATTCTTTCCTCCCGTCGTAACAGGGACTTTAATCACCACTATCGGTTTAACACTTGTTCCAGTGGCAATTCAAAATATGGGTGGTGGCAATTCTGCTGCTAAAAGTTTTGGCAGTGGTCAAAATCTCCTTCTGGCTTTTTGCACCATGTTCATTATCTTGGCACTGGAAATTTGGACTAAAGGATTCATCAGGTCAATCTCAGTTTTAATCGGCTTAGTTGCTGGGACAGTAATTGCAGCCTGTATGGGCCTAGTTTCATTCACTCCCGTCATGGAAGCATCATGGTTTCACTTACCCCAACTGTTCTATTTTGGAGTGCCGAAATTTGAATGGTCTTCCAGCCTGACAATGATCATTATTGCTTTAGTATCAATGGTTGAGTCTACTGGAGTATTCTTTGCAATTGGTGATCTTTTGCACCATGATGTGACCGAAGAAGACTTGAAAAAAGGCTATCGTGCTGAAGGCATCGCCCAAATTTTTGGCGGTTTATTTAATGCATTTCCTTACACTACTTTCTCTCAAAATGTTGGTCTTCTGCAATTATCTGGTATTAAAACCAAGCGTCCGATTTATTGGGCAGGCGGCTTACTCATGGCTATGGGATTGTTGCCTAAAATTGGTGCCATGGTAACAATCATTCCTACCCCAGTTTTAGGTGGTGCCATGCTGGTCATGTTTACCATGATTGCTGTTCAGGGCATTAAGACTTTAGCTAAAGTTGATCTCAGTGATAATAATAATGTGCTAATTATTGCCATCTCAATTGGACTTGGACTCGGCGTTACTATTTATCCTCAATTTTTCAAAAACCTGCCGGCTACTGTCCAATTATTTCTAAGTAATGGGATCGTAATTACCAGCCTGTCAGCTACTATCCTGAATTTCTTACTTAAAGGAGGTGATAGGAAGGCAAAACAAAAAACTCAAACTGCAAATATCATGTAAATAAAATTGTTTTTACCCTTGAGACAATTTTGTTTGCACCAAAAAAGTATCTTCTCTGTTAAGAAGATACTTTTTTAATTTGTAAATATCAAAGCATTCATGTTTGCCTTGTCGCTATTTTTCTTTCTGATGCCTAAAAATGAAAAACAAGTTGCCAGCATTTGTTCACCAATTTGCTTAAATGACTTGTCAGCAATTTTTTCAGTATATTTCATAATTCCAATCGCAGTTATAAAAATAAGAAAGATTGCGTCAAAGGAGTAACTGCTACTTCTTCACCACATTTCCTATATCCATTTATAAAGGAAGCAATTAGTTTTAGATTTAACCTGAAATCTTGGTAAAAGAGTTTAATGAAGTCCTGATAATTTACCCCCATGCGAGCGCGCTCAAAATCAATTAAACTCAGTTGACCCTCAACAATTTTATAATTACGTAAGCCTACATCCCCATGTAAAACAGTAGTGGCATGAGCCTTTAGGTCTTCTTCAATATCCGCTTTTCTCGTTGTAAATAAAGCTAACACTTGCAGCAGTCTGCTTTTAATTTATTCATTCTGCAAACTGTTACTGTCAAATTTTGCTTTCTCAAACAGCTGATTATTAAGGTATATTCCAGAAAACGGTTTGACGTTTTGGTGAAAACGAGCTAACTGCATTCCCATGTCAAATGCCATATCAGGAGTGATTTCTTCTTTAATATCAATTGGCGCCAAATCTTTCATGACTAAAACAAATTGTTTCGTCTGCTTGACAACAAAAGTGTCTAATACACGAGTATTCAGTTGCTCATTAACAGCTTTTTCGGTTAAGAATTTACCTTCTTGAGAAAAAACCTTAATAAAAATCACTTGTTTATAAATTTCACTATAACCAAAAAAGGTGCTGTTTAATGACTGATGTGTTATTTGGGTTAAGGTCACCTTTAATTTTTCCTTTAAAATTTCCTTAGTTTGCATATGTATATCTCTTTTAGTCTTTAGGCTTTCTATAATTCTTAATTCAAATTGGTTCACTCGCTTTTCTTGCCAATCGAGGTAGCAGTAAGCAGAGACAAAAGACCATTGACTTATAATGATTAGCCCGCTAATCACAATAATGCCCATAACAGAAACTGAAATAGCTATCACGATTGATTGTGATGGCAACTTTTCAATAACTATTAAAATAAGAAGTAAACCAACGGACAAAAATAAAGTTACTATACCACTAATATAGTTTGTTCACAGCATTAATTCCATTCACGTTCATCATTATGTTACATATTGGCTGGATAGCTATCGCTCTTTCAATCTCATATGCGTCTGTAGTTAAGATCTAGCTTTTTTCGCTCACACTTTTTAAAACTTTGCAAAACAATAGTAATAGTATGATAGTCAGTCTTAAAAAGAAAGGGAGATTTTAGGAAACCCCAAATAAAACTATCGAAGTAATCACAAATGTTTTTAAAAATGCATCATAAACAATGTTTTTCTTTGTATTAATCATTTTATTCTTCACTCTTATATAAGAATAATTCGTCAACCGTTACCTCTAATATCTTAGCCAACTGAAAAGCGAGTCCTAAAGATGGGTCATACTTATCATTTTCAATAGCGTTGATCGTTTGCCGAGTAACATGAGCAGCTTCGGCTAATTGGGCCTGTGAGTATCTCTGCTCTTTAGGCAATTGAGCAATTCTATTTTTCACTAGTTCACTCTCCTTTCAAACATATTTGACATTTCATTTATAGTAAAACATCTTTTACATATTGAGCCAACACCAAAAAATATATTTTAGTTAAAATCTTTAAATTGAAAAAGTAATAATAATTTAGGTTTAAGTTTACTTATTTTTTTGCAAACAACCCGTTTTTTTTAATACAATATAGATTAAGTAATTTTGAAAGGACAGATAAGATGAAAAAAGCAGAATGTACGACTATTCTTGTCGGTAAAAATGCCACCATTGACGGCTCAGCCATGATTGCCAGAAGTGAAGACGGTGGCCGTGAAATAATTCCTGAAGGTTTTGAACTTATTACACCGGAAAAACAACCCAAGCATTATGAAAGTGTCATTAGTCACCAAAAGATTGATGATGAGGACTTAGCAGAAAAGCCTCTGCGTTATACCAGTGCGCCTGATGTCTCCGGTGAAAGCGGCATCTGGGGTGCAGCCGGAATTAACTCAGAAAACGTAGCAATGACTGCTACTGAAACTATTACCACAAATGCACGTATACAAGGCATTGATCCCCTTCTTGCAAAAGGAGGTCTTGGTGAAGAAGACTTTGTTACTTTAACATTGCCTTATATTCACAGCGCCCTTGATGGCGTTAAGCGCATTGGTTATTTACTGGAAAAATATGGCACTTATGAAATGAACGGTATGGCTTTTGCCGACCACGATGAAGTTTGGTACCTGGAAACTATTGGTGGTCACCACTGGATTGCACGCCGTATTCCTGATGACGCCTACGTTGTTGCTCCTAACCGTTTAAACATTGATGAATTCCACTTTGGTAAAGATGGTTTCTTGGCAGATGATACCTTAGAAGACTTAATCAAGGAATACCATTTAAATCCTGACCGTGAAGGTTACAACATGCGTCATATCTTTGGTAGTTCAACTATTAAGGATGCCCACTACAACAATCCGCGCGCTTGGTTTGTTCACAATTACTTTGATCCAGAATTCGGCGGCAAGCCAACTGATCAGGATCAACCTTTTATTTGCCACGCAAACCGCAAAATTAGTATTGAGGATATTTGTTTTGTTGAAAGTTCACACTATCAAGATACCCCATTTGATCCCTATGGTGATCAGGGTACCCCTGAGCAAAAGAAAACCTACCGTCCAATTGCACTTAACCGCAACTTCGAAACCCATATTTTGCAAGTTAGAAATGATGTACCCGAAGAGATTGCAGGTGTGCAATGGCTTTGCTTTGGTCCAAATACCTTTAACAGCTTCGTCCCATTCTACACGAATGTCAACGACACGCCAGCCAGCTTCCAAACTGGTCCTAAATTTGATTTGAACAAGATTTTCTGGTTAAACAAATTAACAGCACAATTGGGTGACACTAATTTTAAAGTCTACGGTGAACTTGAAAATGACTTTGAACAAAAATCATTAGCACAGTGTCACTTCATTCAACACGAAACTGATAAAAAAGTTGCAGGTCTGTCAGGCAAAGAAGCTGAAGACTTATTAACTGAGGCCAACCAAAAGATGGCTGATCAAGTTTATAACAATACTATTGAACTGCTGGGTAACATGGTCACTGAAGGCCATAACCTGGCAACACTTAAGTTTGACTTGTTAGACTAATCTAATATTCAATCTCTAAAGAAGACTTAAAAAGGCTCAATTACGTTAATTAACGCTGTTGAGCCTTTTATATTGCTTATTTTCGCAAAAGAAATACAAATTTTTATAGAATTGTCATTACCTAATTCTTATTTGATAAACATCAGGATCCACAAATTCTTCACTACACTGAACCATCTTGCCATCCTGATTTTTAAGTACATTGTCAATATTTAATAATGAACAGCCAAACGGCTTAGCCAACAAATCAGATAATTCTTTATCAGCTTCAGTTGCACTGACTAATGTTTCTTGAGGACTTAATTTTTTAATAAGTGGATTCTTTTTTAATGCTTTATATAAAGATACTTCAATGTCACTTTTTTGCAAAAATTCATAGAATGGAGCCAAAATATAACTATCATCAACAATTACTGGTTGTTCATCAAGAAACAGAACCCTTTTAATGTTTAAACAAGTTGATGAATTTAAGCGAAAAATATTTTGAATTCTGCGTGACGGAATAATTTGGGCAAAATTGATTATTTTGGATGAAGGTAAAAAGCCGTTCTTTTTAGCCGTGTATGAGAAGCCTTCTACAGAATTAAGCCGCAGAAGCTTTTTTACTTTTCCAGGTTTCCTGACATAGCTGCCATTACCTTGAATTTTTTCGATTAATCCTTCTGTTGCTAATTGATTAATTGCCTTTCTTAAAGTTACGCGACTAACCCCAAATTCACCTTGTAATTCACTTTCGGTAGGAAGCTTGGAATCGACCGGATATTCACCATCCTGTATTTTTTGCTTTAGTTTTAACATTACTTGATAATACAAAGTATTTTTTGCTTTCATTCTTTTGAAAACCAACTTCACTTCAATTAAAATTACTTAACGTTATTTGCTTTAGTTATTAAAACATCTTTTGTATCTGGATAATTCCTAACATTAAGGTCCTTACCTTGACTAGTATAAAGTAGATAAGCAAATAATTGTAATGGTATACAATATTCTAACGGACAGAAATCTGCATCGTTTAAAAATGATCCTTTTAATACGTGTTTAGAAGATATTCCCTCTTGTGAACCAATAGAATATGCATGATCAGTTTGTTCATTCAAGACTTTGAAAAGCTTATTAGCTCTTTCATAGCCATAATTTACTGATGCAACAATAATAGTATATGTTTCTTCATGCATTGAAGCAATAGGACCGTGTAAAAATTCTTCTACTTCGAAAGGTTGGAAATAATCTCTAACGGTTTCTAGAGATTTTAATGCACCTTCCATAATTGTGCCTTTATTATTACCATAACCCAATAAGTAGCCGTGATGGCAGTTTTTCAAATCAGCTGAGTTTTCTTCAAACCAATTCTTGCTTTCTTTGATAATTTCATTTAAGTTATTGACCGTTTTTTCCAGACGATCAATATATTCGTCATATTCTTTAACGGTCAATTGGCCCGCCTTTTTAGCCGCTTCAAGTGCAATTAAATAAAAGGTAAGAATTGATGCACTATAACCTTTTGTTTTAGGGCCAACGTGCTCAAAGCCGCAGGCCAAAACAATCTTGTTTTGCGCTACTTGTGAACAAGAATTATCCCGATCTTCAGTAATCACAAAATTATCACAATTCAGGCTGTTTGCTCTCTCTAAAGCTGCAATTGTGTTAGTGCTCTCTCCTTCTTGGGTAATAGCTATGA
Source organism: uncultured Lactobacillus sp. (assembly GCA_946482425.1). The sequence goes on along the minus strand of CAMLRO010000014.1, from coordinate 20,157 downwards.
CTAGATCAGCACTTGTGGCCAACTGTTCATAATGAGCAAAATTATATGAATTAACCGTTATTATATGCTTTTTCAATATTTTTTCCATAAAAGGCTGTGCTGTAATGCAAGAATTGAAAGATGTGCCTGAACCAACCAAATAAATATTTTGGTATTTATTCGTATTATCTGCAAAAGTTTGTGCAAAATTGCTATACAATTGCTCCCTATTGGCAATCATTTTTTTAAGTGTATCTTCTGTTTCAGCAATATAATCAATCATTGACCAAGTTTTCATTATTAATTATCCCTTTCTTTAATAGCAAGTTTTACTTAAAAATTCCGAAATATTTGAAAATTATTCCAAAGGCAAAACAACCGATCATAATCCAAGATGTTTTTACATGCTTTTTTTGCAGTAACCAGTATATGAAAAATGTAACTGCTAATGGCAATAAATCTGGACATATTTGATCAACAATACTTTGTAGATTTAAAACTGTTTTACCTGACTTAAAGACATAAGCAAACTTGATATTAACCATTGAAGCTATCATACCGCCAATTACTGTCAGTCCCATGACAGAAGCAGCATTAGTCGCCTTTTGGAAACCACTGCCACTAGATAAAGAATCAATTGCTTTAGTTCCCAGATCATAGCCAAGAAAGAGGCCATAATATCTGGTCAAAAAATGAGGAATATTGTACAAAATCAAAAATAAGATTGGGCCTAAGATATTTCCTTTTAAAGCTAAAGTAGTGCCGACACCAGCAGCAATAACTCTAAAAGTCCCCCAGAAAAATGTGTCTCCAATTCCTGCCATTGGCCCCATCAAGGCTACTTTGATATTGTTAATAGTCGAGATGAAAAAGTTGGAATTAGTAGCCGCCTCTTCTTCCATTGAAGCTGTAATTCCTAGTATAAAAGGAGACATAGCATAAGTAGTATTGTACACTTCGGACTCTCTGGTCAATGCTTTACTCAAATCTTTTTTATCAGGATAGAGCTTTTTTAACACAGGAATAATTGAATATGCGAACCCAGGAGCCTGCATTCGGTCCATACTATAACAAGCCGGTAACAAAAAGGCACGCCAAAATACTGACATTAAATCTTTTCTGGTTAGCTTTTTTCCTTTAAACATTTCTTCTTTAGATTTCATTGTCTTCTGTCTTCCCTTCGACTCCACTGCTGTTAGATAATAATATTAATGCTGCAATTACTGCACCAACCATTGCGACTCCAATGTTAGTAAGTTTAAAGAATGCTACTAAGATGAAACCTAAAAATAGGTATGGAGCAAATTTTTTAGTAAAAGTCAGTTGCATAAGCAATGCAAAACCTAATGCCGGTAAAATACCTGCTGCTAAGGCAAATCCACCGGTAAGCCAGTCTGGAATAAATTTCACCAAAGATTTGAAAACCGGGGCGCCTAAAAGCATAGCTACCAAAGCGATCAAGAATGGGAAAATGAAATAGTTAAATAAACCCAGCCATTGATTTCTTTCCATCGTCTTAGTATCGCCTCTGCCAGCAGCTTCTAATGACTTTTGACTTAATATTTGGTTTAAAGGCACGTAGGTGATGTACTTTGTTGCCATTGCAAATGCAGCAATTGGCATAACCAGAGCAAGTGCAAGTTTCGGATCAGTATGTGATTGCAATACTAGTGCAGTACTGAGTGCTCCACCCAAAATTACATCAGGCGGTGCAGCATTGGCTCCAATTCCTACAACACCCATTGAAAGAAGTTCAATTTGAGCTCCCAAAATTAAACCTGTTTTAACATCTCCATAAACTAGCCCTACCAGCGTACAAATTACAAGTGGTCTTTCCATCATGGTCATACCGAAAAGTCTTTCATCAATATGGCCAATTCCTGCAATTAACGCAACCAAGAATGATTGAATCATAGTCTACCCTCTTTCTTTTCATACATAACTATTTTTTATCAGTAATATTTTTAAAAGTATCTGACAAATCTTCAAATTTATGGTTAGGAGTAGGTTGCATGCCTACCTTTATTCCCTTAGCCATAATTCTCTTAAATGAATCGATATCCTCTAACGTTAAATTCAAATTGTCGCGGATCATTGGTGCATTTTTTCTAATTCCACCAATAGTAATCTTTTCAACCCCACTTACTTGCTCACAAATTTTTTCAGCATCAAAGGGATTATTAGTTAAAACCATCACACGGTAAGAACTATTTTGCGGATTATTTAAAAATTCAATAGCTCCTTCAATTGTTCTAAAGCCAATTTTAGTACTCGTTGGCACAGCCAACTTCATAGTACTGCGACGAATTTTATCGTTAAAAACGGCATCGTTGGCTACTAAAACTACATTTGCTTGTACCCTTGGAATCCAAGTCATGACAACTTGGCCATGAACAAGCCGATCATCCATATGCATTGCTACAATCAAAACAATATCCTCCTGTCTATAAATAATACCTTTTAAAACATATTATACATATTTTAAATGTTTTTACAATGTTTTATTAATAACTATTTAATTTTAAGCCATAAAAACCCCCTAGATTGAACAGATTTAATCTAGAGGGTTATCTAATAACAATATTTTTTTAATTGGTTGATGTTTACTTCATTAAAAATATAACAGAACAAAATTTACAGATTTATTTAGTTATTTTGGTGCCATGCCCAAATGATCCCTTTTGTCTAATCGTTTTAGCAGCAGCTAAAGCAGCTTTAGTTAGACTCTCATTTATACCTTCTTCTGACAGATTTTTTAGGTTTTTAGTTTCAGTGAGCAAATAGACAACTAAATTGGCAAAAAAAGTATCTCCTGCACCCATAGTATCAATAGGCGTAGGATCATACTGAACTTGGCCAACATACTTTTTCTTTTGATTACAGTCAAATAGTAAGGGAGGCTTACCGCCATTTGTAAATAAGACCAAAGCTGTATTAAGTTTAATGCATTGCTTTAATATTCTTTTCATATCATCAGCTTTTGCTTCCGATAAAGAAAATTGCGCAATATCAACATTTTTAGCTACTTGATCTAAATATTCAGCAGTATGATATTTGGCCATTTCGGAAAAATCATAGGCAATTATAATTCCTCTTTGGTGAAGTTTAGCAATAACATTTTCAGAATTTGCATGGCAAGCACTATAAACTACAAGTGCCGAATCCAGCATTTTTAATAAACCAGGTTCATCTAGTGATGGCAACTGCCTGGTGCCTCTTATACTGTCAATAAATTGACGATCCCCATCCACAATGTTTACAAAAGTCTTTTCGGTTTGGGCATTAATTCGATTGCAAAATGATGTATTTACGTTTTCATCTTTTAAACTATTTAAGATTAATTCCCCATCATCATCTTTTGCCAGACTACCAACATAGTATGAATCAACAAGTTGCTTTGGTGCAAAAACAGAAAAGTTTACTGCATTGCCCCCAGGATATTTTACATTTTGGTTTTGATAGTAATCTACTACATTATCGCCTAACCCAACAACGTACTTCTTTGACATCTTAAGCAGCTCACTATCTAATAATCTACCACTCGATAATAGCGACGCTTAGTTAGAGGATGATTTCTAATATCTTCCAAATGTAAACTCACTCTGCGTAAAGCGGCCCACATTACTGAAGGTTCAACTATTGGTCTAAATTTCGCTGAAATATGGGGTAAAGTAAATTCTTTCATATCAAACTTGGTAAATTGGTCTGTATATTTAGTAGCAAAGTTAGCCACTCGCTCGTCTAGCGGCCTCGTCGCTCCTTCTGATTCAAGCAGCACCACTGGAACATCTTTATCAACCAATTCAAATGTACCATGAAAAAATTCCGGAGAACTAACTGATTTGGTTCTAAGCCATTGCGATTCTTCTAATACACACATTGAATAACTATATGTCGTTCCCCACAGGTCGCCAGAGCCAACCCATATTTGGTAGTCGACATTTTGATATTTTTCTGCAAATTTTTTTGCCTTACTGTCAACCTCTTGGGCAACAACATTCATATCTTCTGGCAATGACTTAAGTTCATTAGCAAATTTTTCATAATCATTAAATTCATTATTCACTTGCATAATTTTGCCAATCAAGAAATAAAAAGCTAATTCCTGAGGATGATAGCCAAAAGTATTAACGGCATATGTTGAGTGCTGTGCTAGTGGCGTATTATCTTTGTTAACAATTGAAATAGTTCGTACACCCAATTGTTCCATCTTTTCAGCCAAAGCAACAGTTTCCTTAGTATCACCTGATTTAGAAAGTAGAATAATTATACTATTTTTGTTTAGTTTCTTACTTCCTACAGCTAAAAAGTCCGCAGCTGTCAGCAAATAGCTGGGAATTGATGACTTACTTTCCATCCAATAGTTAAATGGCTGCATCACAGCATTTGAACCACCAGAGGCAGTGAAAAATATATTACTAATTCCTTCTTTTTGCACTTTCAGAGCAATTTGTTCAATGTCAGCCCGTAAGCTATATGCTTTTTTTCCTTCAGTTACAAACTTTTCAGCGTCAAACTTTAACATTACAGTTTTCCTTTCTTCTATGCCTTTAAAATTCCTAAATAAGCCATTAAAATGCCGAATACAAAAATTCCGACTAATATAGTAATTGTTGATACCTTTTTCTTTAATAACCAATAAATAAACAGCACACACGCAAGAGGCAACATATTCGGTAAAACACCGTTAATCATAGCGTTCCATGTTTGGGCATCATTTCCCTGACCAAGCTTACCTGCAACGGTGATTGTTACCATACTTGCCGACATTCCGCCAATAACCATCAAACCAAGAATTGATGCGCCATATGCAAATTTTTCAAGCAAACCAGAAGACTCGGCACTCTTTAGCATTGAAGCTCCCAAGTCATATCCTTTGACTAAACCAATCCAGCGTACTAAAAGTGCGGGGACGTTGTAGACTAACAAAAATAATATTGGACCTAAGATACTACCTTTTAATGCAAAAGAAGTTCCTAAGCCAGTGGCTAAAATTCTTAAAGTGCCCCAAAAGAATGAATCTCCGATTCCTGAAAGAGGTCCCATCAAAGCAGCTTTAACATTATTTATTGATTCCGGATCAAAATTATCTGGGTTTTTGGCATTTTCTTCTTCCATTGCTGTAGTAATTCCCATTACCAACGTAGAAAGTGGTGGTGAGCAATTGAAAAAAGCCATATGCCTTTGAAGGGCCTCACTTCGTTGCTTTTTTTCTGGATATAACTTGTCTAGAACCTTATTCATGGCATAGCTATAGCCCATATTTTGTTGTCTTTCAAAATTCCAAGAAGCTTCTAATGTGAGAGAACGCCAAAATATTCCTTTTAAATCTTTTCTAGTAATGGCTTTTGTAGCAGAATCAAAACTCATTATCATCATCCCCTCCTGGATTATTATTTAACTTATTAGCATCAATTTTATTTTCAAGATGCAGCACAATGTACATTAGGCAGAACGCAAAGATGGAAATTCCCAAAATTGGTATTTTTAAATAACTGTACAATGCAAAACCAAGTACAAAGTAAATCGCCACATTTTTCTTTAAAATCATTTCCAACAATAAAGCAAAACCTAATGCTGGCATTATTCCAGCTGCAACATTTATACCATTTTGAACAAAATCAGGGATCATATTGAGCAATTTTGTCATTACTGGGCCACCTAAGTAAAAAGCAAGCCCGACAAAAATCGCTCTCGGTATACATTTGACTGTGATAAAACCATACATGTTCATTCTGCTCAGATGTCTACTATCACCTTGTTCAGCATATTTATCGCCCTTCTTTAAGAATATAGGTAAAATTACAATCGTTAATAAATTGTCAATAATCAAATACAGTGCAGCAACCGGAAAGGCCAAAGTAATGGCAAAACCAGCTCCTTTGCCTGTTGATATTGCAAAGGCTGTACCCAAAACTCCTCCAGCAGGAACATCTGGTGGCCTAGAAGCGCCAATAGTAATTGCACCCATGAATGCCAGTTCAATAGTTGCACCCATTATGATTCCAGTCTTTAAATCGCCCAGAACTAATCCAGTTAGTGCTCCAGTAACAAGCGGTCTAGACAAGTTACTAGTTCCAGTTAACCAGTCGGCTGGAGCAAGAGCTGTAATTAAGGCTAGCAAAATTGATTGAGTCAATGTGTTCATTTTTCAAACCTCCTTTTTAGTATTTATAACCGTTTAATCAAATCTATTTTTTTATCTGTTGGTACCATTTGGGCAAATATTTCTATGTTTTTTTGTGCTAATTGTTTGAGATCAGATATATCTTTATCATTTAAAAAAACTGAAGAGGTTATTTGGACAGAACCAACAGTTTTACTAGTTCCGCCAACATTAAGTTCCTTTATTTGTGGGCAACCGTTTAACAATTGGTAAGCATCATTAACCGTTTTTAGAACGATGAAGAGACGATATTTATCAGTAACACCTGAATTTATTTGATTAACAGAATCAGCAATAGTTTTAACTACGACTTTTACACCCTGGGGTGCTGCCAATTTTAATGCAGTCATTTGCATATCATTATTTGCTGCTGCATCGTTCGCAACCAAAATACAATTAGCGCCAATAGAAGAAATCCAAGAAAATGCAACTTGCCCATGAACAAGTCTATGGTCTACCCTTGTCCCAATAATCATTGTTTTCTACTTCCTTTTTTAAAATTCATCTCGTTTAATATCAAGATTAATTTCATTACAAAATTTAACGCTGTCTTTTGCGCTTTTGATTGATCTTTTTATAATTTTATTGATATTATCTTGAGACTTTTGTTCTATTTTTAAAACTAATTCAATAATTAAAGGCAAAGATAAACCAGCAATTAAATACAGATTCCCCTCTTTATTCAAATACTTCATCCAGTTATTATTAACGCTGCCACCAAAGATATCAGTACACACTATAATAGTTTGCCCACGATTTTGATTTAAGTAATCTACTATCTTCTTTTCAATATCATCATTGCCATCTACATACGCATTGATGTAATCGAGAAATTTTACATCACCAACTATCATCTTGGCCGACTGGACAACGCCTTGTGCCATTGTCCCATGACTCATGCATAAAATTTTCATTTTTACCATCGGCTCCTTACTAGATCTTTATTAATTGACTAACTAAAAACTGAGGTTTTAATCAAATTAATAAGGGATTCTCTTGTAATACCTACGAACAGTCAGGGGATGCTTTCTTTGATCTGAAAGATATGCACTAACTCTTTCCAAAATTGTAGCTAATACGATAGGGGAAATAATCTTTCTAGTTTCATTTGAAATATCCATTTGATAGTCTTTCGTATCGATCACAGTAATAGTATCTGTAACTTCTGGTAAGAAGTGACGAACACGATCAACAATTGGTCTTGAAAAATCCTCTCCTTCAAAGACAATGACACTAACACCCTTTTCAACTAATTCCAGTGTTCCATGGAAAAAGTCTGCAGCCTGTACAGGTCTGGTTTTTACCCACTGCATTTCTTCTAAAATACACATACCGTAATAATATGCTTCAGTAAATGAGTCACCTGCACCAGTAATAATGTGATATGGGGTATCTTGAAATTTCTGAGCAAATTCTTTTGCCATAGGTTCTGCCTGTTGTTTTACTTTTAATAGTTCTTCAGGCAATCTGGCAAAATCTTGGAAATAAGAATCATATTTTTCAGTTGTTATTTCACCCTTTTTTAACATTACTCGCAGAACTATCATCAAGCCCTGTAAATAATAACTTTCAGAACTCGTGTCATCCAAAACGTCATTATAAACAGTGTAGGTCGCCTCTTTTTCAAGTGGTGTATTTGGACTGCCAACAAGTGCCAATGTTTTAACATGCTTTTTATTACAAAAATCAACTAGTTCCAACGTTTCTTTAGTCGTTCCAGATAATGATGGAATAACAACTAATGATTTGCTTGAAAAAGTTTTATTGGGAGATGCAATGAATTCAGCTGCTAAGACTCGCTGAAATGGAAAAGCACTTCTAGTCCTTGCAAATTCAATAGTAGAGTCAAACAAAATTCCCACACCACCAGAGCCGATGAAGAAGATATTATCAATTTCAGGTAGTAATTCATCAATAATATTATTGATATTATCCTTTTGCTTTACTGCCCCTGTTTGAGTCTTCAAAAATCTGTTTTTATCAAAGTTAAACATTTTATTCCTCCTAAAAATTACCTTTGGTTAACTTTTACGAGTAAAGATTAGCATTTATATTACAATGTGTCAATATTTTGTTGACATTATTATTTACCAAAGGTAATATATAATTCGTAAGCGATTACAAATTGAAGGGAGTAAAACATGATTTCACTATTCAGAATTGATGACCGCCTTATCCACGGACAAGTTGCAATGGCTTGGTCTAAGGCAGCTAACGCTGACATAATCATAGCAGTAGACAAGACAGCAGCTAATGATCAATTACAAAAAATGGCTTTACTTTTAGCCAAACCATCGGGGGTCGAAGCTAAAATAATTGATCCTAAAGATTTTGCTAAAACATACCAAGAGGTAAAAGAAAGTAAAGTTATGGTAGTAGTTGGCAATCCGATTGATGCCAGCAAAATAGTCAAAGAACTAAAAGGAAAAGAAAATTTTGATATCAACTTAGGTAACCTAAAAAGTGGTGATAATAAAGAAAAAATTTCTGGATCTATTTATGTAACTCCAGAAGAAAGGTCAGCATTAGAAGAGATAAAAAAAGATGGCTTTAAGATTTACATTCAAGGCACACCAACATCGAAGAAAGATTTTTATTAATTTAATTCTAAATTAAGTTGAAAGGGATGAATTTAAATGATACTAAAAAATTTACTTATAGCTCTTGTTGCTTATATTTCGCAACTTGATGAAAGATATCTCGGGGCATCAATGATGAATCGACCTATTATTATTGGGCCTGTCGTGGGTCTTATATTAGGCGATTTACAAAAAGGCATTGTCATTGGTGCAGCTTTAGAAGCAATGTTTATTGGTATAGTTACAATTGGCGCAGCCTTACCACCTGATGTTGGAGTAGCCAGCGCAATCGCAACGGCCTTAGCAATTCAAAGTGGTGCTAGTACCAACGTTGCGGTAACTTTAGCAATGCCGTTTGCCATAGTTGCTCAAGGACTTAACATGCTGGCATTCACACTTAACTCTTACACTATCAAAAAAGGCAGAGACGCAATTAAAAGACATAATTTTAAGAGTATGCAAAGATGGCATTTTTTCCCATTAATTCTTAGATTGCCTTCTGGAATCTTGACTTTCTTAGTACTTCAACTGGGAACAAAAGCTGCGCAATCTTTGATAGCTTTATTACCAACAAAGATAATGACTTCTTTTTCAGTCGCGGCCGGTCTGCTTCCAGCAGTTGGATTTGCAATGCTAATACAAATGATGATGGATAAAAAAGTTGCTCCTTACTTCTTTATTGGTTTCATTCTTAGTTCATATTTAAAGATGCCGGTAATTGGAGTCTCAGTGTTGGCTTTACTAATTGCACTTTTAATAACTCAAAAAAATAATGCAGCAAAGAATAATCAACAGTAAATAGAGGTGATTTTTTATGGCTAAAAAGAAATTAACAGTTAAGGATTTAAATCGGGTATTCTGGCGCTCTTTTGCATTGCAAGGATCAGAATCTTATACAGACATGCAGGGAATGGGCTATACTTTTTCAATTTTGCCAGCTCTTAAAAAGATTTATGCTGGCAATGATGATAAACTCTACGAATCTGCATTACGAAATACAGCTCTTTTTAATACGACTCCCCACATAGCTACATTTATTATGGGAATGTCATTAGCCCTGGAAGAAGAAAACTCTGTTGACCCAGATTTTAACGTTGAGGCAATTTCCTCCTTAAAAGCGGCGTTGATGGGTCCTGTAGCAGGGATCGGAGATACTTTATATTGGGGAACATTTAGAGTAATTGCTGCAGGAATTGGTCTTTCTCTTGCTACTCAAGGTAATATTTTGGGACCGATTCTCTACTTTTTAATCTATACTACATTACACTTTATTGGCCGCTATGGTGGAATAAGGTTAGGTTATAGCATGGGGGCCAAGGCAATGGAAAAAGCTTATGAAGGAAATTATCTTGAAAAATTTACATTAGCTGCTTCTATTGTTGGTTTGATGTCCATTGGTTCCATGACTTCTTCATTAGTTAACTTTAAAATTTCTGCAATATTTAAAACTGCCGGTGGCACAATTAATGTTCAAAACATTCTTAATGATATCTTTCCTGGACTGCTGCCCCTTGGATTAACCTTTTTAATGTATTACCTGTTAAAGAAAAAGGTTAAGGTAATCTGGTTAATCTTAGGAATTTTCGTTCTTGCTATTGCAGGAGTTTATCTAAATATCCTAAAGTAAAGAATTGTTATTAATAAAAAAATGTGCAAAACGCATTATTTGCTGTTTTACACATTTTTTCTTTGTTCAACTGGAAATCACTAAATGAATCTTATATATGATAGAATTAATATTTACTATATTAGTTTATTTTTAAAAAAGAGTATTAAAATAGGTAACAGTTAGTTATCTTGCTATGACCTATTATTAAAGTATACACTTAAATATATAAGAAATTTTGCTAAAATTAAATAAAATTAGTTAGTTTATTTGAACTAACAGTTTTGTCAATAGCTATGCTTGTTATATAATTCTACAAGTTACAAAACTGGGACCAGGTTCCAAAATTTATACTCACATTGGGTGTGGTTATTAATGATATATAAACAAATTAAAGAAAAGATTTTCAATCAATACATTAAAGTGGCAGACAAAACCGGTTTAATTCCTTCTGAAAGAAGTTTATCAGAAAAATATGAAGTAAGCCGGCCAACTATCAGAAAGGCCTTAACTTCATTAGAACAAGATGGTCTGATAACCAAAGACTATGGTCGAGGCTATATAATTAATCAAACTGCATCTGGCCAAGATAAATATGTAGATCATGAGCTAAGTACATTTATTGGCTTTTTTGAAGATGCCGAACACCAGCAAAAACCAACTTCTTCAAAAGTTTTACAGCAATCAGTAGAATATGCGGATGAAAATATCGCTAAAAAGCTAAATCTTGAAAAAGGCGATCCAATTTTTGTTTTGTCAAGAATACGTTATATAAAAGAAACACCAATGTGTGTTGCCAGATCTTACATCCCACTAAAATTTGATGGTAACTTAATAAACCAGGATTTCAGTGAAAAATCTTTATTTACTACTCTAAAAGATAGTGGCCTTCAATTAAACAAAGCTAAGCGTACAATTGAAGTCGTTAGAGAGGAATCGCCCGACTATCTTTATTTAAAGATAGATAAAAGTGAACCAATTTTAAAATTTACCAGCATAGGTTATACCAAAAAAGGTATTCCATTTGAATACGAGGAGTCAAGATATCCTGCCTACAAAGTAAAATTTGAAAGTACTGTTTGCTAGATTTGATAATCACAGAAAGCAAAAAATGTTCTTAAACGTAATACGTTCAAGAACATTTTTTATTAGAGTTATTCTCTTAATAATCTTTTTGCCAAAGCAAAATCACCAACCGTCGCAGAGCCATTATTACTGATTTCCGGCATTGTTATATATTTTTCTAATGGTGGCACGTGGACATAATCATTCAATAATGTCGCAAAATCACGCCGTACTTTTTCAAGAAACTTTTCACTGGTAACGCCGCCGCCAAAGACAATTTTGTCCGGGCGTAAAATTAAAGTGACTTGCAAGGCAGCCTGTGCTACATAGTAGCTCATAATATCCCACACAGGATCGGAAAGCGGCACATCTTTACCAGATTTGTTAAGACGTGCTTCAAACGTAGGACCTGAAACCAAACCTTCCAAGCAATCTTTATGAAAAGGACAAACACCAGCAAAATCCAAGTCATCTGGATGGCGCTTAACTTTAACGTGCCCCATTTCGGGATGACCTAAAGAGCCTACCAACTTGCCGTTAATAATAGCTCCGCCACCGACACCAGTGCCAATCGTGTAGTAAACGAGTGAATCAACATCTTCATTAGATAGCTGCGACATTACATATTCACCAAAAGCAGAACCATTAACGTCAGTGGTAAAGAAAACTGGAACCTTAATTGTTTTAGTCAAAAATCCAACAAAGTCAGTATTGCTCCAGTTTTTTTTGGGAGTATCAGTAATAAAGCCATAATTAGGTGCCGTTTTCCGAACTTCAATTGGTCCAAAAGACGCAATTCCAATTGCATCAACTTTAAACTGCTTAAAGTAATCTACCGTTTTTTGTAAGGTTTCCTCTGGTGTCGTAGTGGGAAAAGTTGTTTGATCCTTAATTTGATAATTCTCATTGCCGACCGCACATACAAATTTTGTACCACCGGCCTCAATTGATCCTAGTAACATTTATATCTCCTTAATTGACCTTTCATTTTAATTACTTTTTTATTATAACTCTCAAACAGAATCTAAAAAATTTTTCTCAAATAAAAAGCCTGCTCAATAGTATATTAAACTACTTTGCAGGCAAAAATTTTACAGCCTTTGGCAGACTTCAAAAATTTCTTTATTTGGTCCATAAAAATTAAAATATTTAATGCCATTTTCCCAATAAGGCAAACTTTGAATTCCGTTTTCAACAAACTGTACATTTAATTTTTTAACTTCAGCAAATGCACGATTTATATCGTTAGTATCAAGCGCAATATGATTTATTGCTCCTACTTTTTCTGGAGCTTCTTGAGGGGATTCCCAACTCTCAAGCATTAATGATCCTAACTGATAAAAACCCACTCGACTACCTTGATTATCTTCAGTATTCACCAACTTAAAACCTAAGCTTTGATAAAAATCTCTACTTTCATCAAATTTTTTTGTTGGAATACCTACATGTTGCAAACCATTAAAAATCATTTTATTACCTCAAACTATCTGACAGTATCTTGCCATTCAGTGTAATACTTAATATTAGAAACAGCAACTTTGCCCTCAGTTACAAAAAAGCTGAGTTCTTTTCCTGTTTTATGATACATTCTCGCACTTAGAGCGATATTGTTAACATAGATTATGATAATACTACCATCAACAATTAACTTAATATCATATGTTTTGCCTTTTTCAAGTGAAATTGGGCGCTCTAAACCAACATCAAAATATTGTGGCCACGGATAATTAGGAGTTCTGGAAAATTTAAGTGCATGTTCGGGCTTAGAAACCTTATACTGATATCCTTCTCTAGTTTCATCGTTAACAAAAGCTTTCATGCCAAATTCTTTAGTATCTTCTAATACTTCGACTTGTGCTTCAACTAAGAACTGTTCCGGAACTTCATTAATTACAGTATGCTCGTTTTTACCGTTGGCTTCTCCCATTTCAAAAGACGGAATAATTTCAACTTTTGCAAAATTATCAACTATTGTTTGCGGCAGGGTTACACCTAGTGTCTTATCTTTTCTTTGAACAATCTGATGAGGCACAAAAGCTCCACCCCAATCCCAATTGCCGAGATCATCATTATTCTCTTTTGTTGCCACCCATCCACTCAAATATCGACCTGCTTTTTCATTGCCAACTGACCTGGCAGCATAATATGCTTTACCATCAAAGAACTCATCGTTTAACGAATGCCAGTTACCAAATAAATGTTGACTAATTCTATACTTTGTCCGCTTATCCTCTGAGTACTCTGAAAATAAAAGGTACCAATTATCTCCTATTTCAAATAAATCTGGCATTTCAATCATATTGAACTCATTAGGTGTCCAAAAGTCTCCTTTAAATGCCCAGTTTTTCATATCTGGAGATTCAAAATATACCAATCTTCCCGTTGGCTTCTTTTTATCACTCGGAAGTCTAGCACCCAAAACCAAAATATAGGACTTGTGCTCTGCAGAATAAACAACTACTGGGTCACGCCAGTCATTATGGTCATATCCAGATTGTGGTATTAAATTGCTGGCTTTACCCATTTTATTCCAATGAATTAGATCTTTACTAGTAGCAGTCATCAAGATTTCTGAAGTTTTTTTGGCTAACTTTGCCTGACGGTTATGCCCGGTATAAAAAGCTATTTTGTCATCTTTTCCCCGTGTGACACTACCAGCATATATAAATTGATCTGCAGCATCATGCGGACCTTTGGGTAAAACCTCGCCATAATCCTTAAAATTTACAAAATCTTTAGTAGTTACGAGTGACCAGCCAAAAGGATCAGTTAAAGGTTCAGGCTTACGAGTGTCTCTTTGGTGGAACAAGTAAAAAGTTTGATCTTCTTCATTAAAAAATGGCATACAGTCGCCAAACCAACGATCTTCTGGCTTATAAAATATTTTTTGCATATCTAATAATTTTCCTCTATTCGTCTTCAGCCTTTTTAGCATTTTCCATATTAAATCTGATTAAAGCAGACATAGCAGTAATTTTTACAATAACTTCGTTCATATTTTTACCCTGCATCCGCATATTTAATGTTTCCACAAGTACTGGTAAGTTTACCCCACCAAATAATGCAAATTGATTGTGCCAATTCATACTTCTTTTGGCTAATTCATTAAAAGGAGTTCCCCCAGCAATATCACAAAATATAATTGTGGGCTCATTCATGTTGGGTGCAATAACTTGGTCTATTTTTTGGGAAAAAGCGTTTATACCCTGATCACCTAGATTGATTGCTTTTAAATGATCTATTTTACCAAAAAAGGATTTCAATACTCTTTCAAACTCGGTAGCAAGATTACCATGTGTAGCAATGATAACGTTAAACATTAAATTCAAATCCTTTTTAAATATAATCTTTTAAATAAACGGTAGGACTCTGTGGTGTAGGTATTACAGTGACCTCAACTCCACGGTCTATCAACTTTTTAAATGCATCTTTTTCTTCTGGAGTTACATTAACCGAAGGACGTATACGTTCTGTTCCATCTCTTTGTGCCAGATTACCAACGTTTACTGATTTAATTGGTAAACCATTATCAATTAGGTAATTAACATCCATCGGAGATACACAAATTAATAAAACACGTTGTCCCTTATATTTTCCATTTTTGATATTAGTTAAAGCTTTCTGTCTGCCTAAAATTGATGTACTTACATTAGCTGGTGCAGCAAGTCTCACAACCGTTTTTCGCATATCATCATTTACAATACTGTCGTTAATTACCATGATTCTTGTGGCGTTCAATCGACCGCTCCACTGCGTAGCCACTTGGCCATGAATCATCCGATCATCAATTCTTACGTGAATAATTCCTTCCATGCTTTCTGTCATCTTGCTTACCCCTAAGCTAAAACATGCATAGCATTCAACGCTACAGAAACAACCAGTACAATTAGAATTACGTAAAGAGGTTTTACCTTTTTACCAAGCAGGTAATATATAAGAGCAACAACAGCTGCAGGCAACAACCCAGGCATAATCTGATCTAATATGCTGTTTCCAGTCATTGTCAGCTTTCCCTGTTTAAAGGTAAATGCCAAATTAACCTTAACCATAGTTGCAGCTAAGGCACCAACAACCATTAGTCCCAGCACAGATGCTGCGTTTGTCAGAGCTTTTAAAGTGGTATTTAATGAGGAAAGCATTTTGGTTCCAGATTTATACCCTACATTAAATAATGGATAAGCTGTTAGACGTAATAATATTGAAGCAACAACCCACATAATACAGCCAAAAGCATTACCATGTAGTGCCATATTAGCAGCGATTGCGCCAAAAATAGTCCAAGGAATAGTGACAAACAAGCTGTCTCCTATACCAGCTAAAGGCCCCATTAATCCAGTCTTTAAAGCACTTACTGCTTCAAGTGATTCAGTTTTGCCTTTTTCTTCCATACCTACATCAACACCCATAATAAATGGTGCTGTGTATGGGGTAGTGTTAAAGAATTGCAGCTGGGTTTTAATAGCGGTCTTCTTACCCTCTGGATCATCTTGATAATTTTCTTCAATGAAAGGCAACATAGCATATGTATACCCTAGACCTTCATATTTTTCATAGTTTAATGATGTTGCGCCGAATACTATCCAGCGATTCATTACTTTTCTATAAATGTTTTTCATTTTACTCATCTTCGTTAGCTCCCCCATTTACAGTTTCTTCAGTTGTACTTTGTTTTTTTGATTGATTTTTATATAGGATTAACGCAATGGCAAAACCAATTAAGGAAATACCGATAATCGGCATCTTTAAATAAATTGCTAAAACAAAGCCAATAATCAAATATGAGAAGTAATCTCTGGTCGGTAAATATTGCAATAGCATTCCAATACCAACTGCTGGCAATATCCCTGCAGCAGTCTTAAGACCTCCTGAAAGCCAAGCAGGAATATAATTAATGAAGCTACCAACAATTTTAGGTCCTAAAATTACTGTTAAAAGAACAGGAATACCGGAAACAAAACTAGTAAACAATGTAGCAAGATACTGCATCCAGTTAATCATGCGGTAATTTCCCTGATCGGCATATTTTTCGGCCTTCTGTTGACAAAAAATATTTGCTGACCATTTTAGAACATCAACCTGAACGATGAGCAAGGCAATTGGAATCGCAAGTGTGATACCAATTGCAGCAGACTGCTTTGTTGCAATAGCTAAGTAAGTACCAATTAAAGCTGCTGTCTGATAATCAGGAACAGAAGCGCCACCAAAACTGGTAATTCCAAGTGTCATTAACTGCAGGGTACCACCAATATATAGTCCTGTTTCTACATTACCCATAATCAAACCTGCAATTAAGCCAGCAACAACTGGTTGAGAAATTCCAAGCTTAGGTCCCTCTTTATCAAAGTTAATTATAAAACCGTATATCACGATTAAAATATTACGTAATAGCATTTTTCTCTCCTTCTCGAAAAATAGTAAACAATCAAATTAAATTTACTTCGCTCCAAAAGTTACTTAGCAATAACTGTGCCAAGATTGCAAGAAAAAAATAACCAACCCAATAATGCAGTTGTAACCTGGTTTTATTGTCTGTTAAATATTATTTGATCAACATAGATTAACTCTGACCTGGGAATTTTCACACTATAATTATCCTTTATCACACTAAATGCGGAATTAATTTTTTCAAGGTCCTGACCATGCTCCTTTGCAAATTGTTCTTCAAACTCCGGATTTAAATTATTTTCTTCCTTCCTGATTAACCGCTCAATCAAATAGCTAACATGAACGTATAGCGTAAATTTCTTTTGGTTTGATAGTGCTAATGAAAATTGCCGTTCAAGTTCTTGAATAAAAATAGTAATATTTTCAATAACTTTTGGTGCATCCAAAATAGTAACCATGTTGATTGTTTGTTCTAAAGAAAAATTTTTGACTAAATTATTTGAAATAGTATTAATTTCATCATTTGAAAATAAACCTGCAAGCCATTTTTTTAATTCCTCAGTCCCCTTATCAGATAATATTTTTTCCAAAAGAATGAAATCAATCCCTTCAATTTCGGGATTTTCAGTGCCTATGATTCCCACAATGTCATACATTCTTTTGATTACCTCAACTTTATGGGCATCCTGCAAAGCCTGAAAATCATAAGGAATAATTTTAATTTTTTTCGTCGATGGCAGGCAGCGTCCCAGCAGTCGAGCAACGTGCGTGGCAGTTCCTATTCCTGAATAGCAAGTGGTCAATATTGCTTTAGTCTTATTTTTTGCAGGATATGTTAATTTAATATCCAGTTGACTTATTTTTCTAGCATTTTCACTTATTTCTCTAAAACTGCGTTTCTTTAAAATACTCTCTCCTACTTCTAGAGCCAGTGGAGTAGAAACATTGTTCATTAGCAAAATCGGAGCATTTATCTGACGGGGAAAGAGTTTTTCTATTTCTTTTAAAGATCCCATATCTACTAAAATAACTAGCCCATGTGAAATATCATTATTTTCACTATAATCAATAATCTGGTTAGCTATTTGTTGGGTACTGACATTAATTGGCATGTCAAATGCATCTAAAGTGTGTGCATTAAGCAATCTATTAACAACATTGGCAATACTACCCGCTGTGGCGTAGCCATGGGCAATGACAATTGCTTTAATTAAACCCGTTTTAGTAATTATTTCTAATTTATTCAGATAGATAGTTAATAAAATATAATCAATTTTATTTAGATCAATATCAAGATTATCCTTAATCAAAGTTATCAAACGAGTAACATACTGGTAAACATCAGAATATCTCTGCTGTACATCCTTATTAAGTTGAATCAAATCCTGCATGTTTTTCAATTCTGTATTATCTAAACGAATTTTTTGTCTTTCAAATAAATAATAGCTAACAGCATAAATTGCATTGCCACTAATTTTTAACTGATATGCATTTTTTAACTGGTCAAATAGTCTTTTGACGCTTTCAATAACATAAGATAAAAAAGGAATTTGTTTACTATTATCTTTTTCAAAAAGCAATGTATCAAATAACTGATAAACAATCTGTTTTAGTTTTGATTCGCACTTACGTAAATCATGGCTATTTTGCACATAAATCGATAGTATTCTTTTTAAACTATTCAGAAAAACCTTTTTTTCTGATGTGTTACGTGCTATTAAGTCTTCCAATTCAGTATCATTATTAATTACAATTGAACTGCTCTGCGCATGATAGGTATCAATCTTACTGTTACTCAAAACTTCATCAGGTAAAAATGAAGTCGTAATTGAAATTGCCTTTTTGCTTTTATTCTCTGCATTTGCTCTTGCAATTGTTAATTTAATTGCATTCTTTAAATCACCAATATTGCCTGTAGGTTCATAATTGGCAAGCATTTTCAAAACTTGACTACTTACATTAAGGGTCTTTCTAATTCTTTTCTGCTCATTTTTAAGTAAAGTGAAAACTAGATTTTGTCGTTCCTCTCTGCTTCTTTGACTTAGCGGTGGCAGAGTAATTTTAACTGGAATTCGGCGCATAAAAGTAGTCAAAAAATTAGTATCAAGGTCTGCCGTGGTGGCAAAGCATAATCTGACATTCACTTTTTTGCCTTTTTGCGTTTCTCCTACCGGATACACAATCCCTTGATCAAGATATGTAAAAAGTTTTTCTTGTCCCTTTGACCCCAATCTATGAACTTCATCCAAAAAGAGAATACCACCATCTGCTTCGACGAAAGCGCCATCATGATCAAAATCTGCACCGGTGAAAGCTCCTTTTTTATAACCAAATAAATTACTGGTTAATAATTCTGGATTATCTGCATACTGGGCACAATTTACAGTAATGAATGGGGCATTGGCCTCAATGAGCTTTTGTGTCCGACAAAATTGATTGATTAAACCAACTAAATAACTTTTTCCAGTTCCACTTTCACCCGTGATCAGTAGTGGTAGCCCACCATTTGGATAGAGGATAGCCGCTCGCACCCGTTCTATACTTTCTTTCAGGCTAGGATTTATTTGGGTAAGATTTTTTAAAATATCTCCATTATCATTTTCTCGTTCAATATCTGAAGCAGAATGATAGATATTTCTCTTTAAATGGAAATTACTCTTTTCAAACTCTACCTTATGAATAAAATGCACAGGTCTAGTTTCAATTTTGACTAATTTTTGTTCTTTTGTTAGTTGGTTTAAATACAAACTAACCGTATTGCGCTTTGCCTTCAAAGCCTTGGCAACTCCACCAGCTGTTAAATCCTCATCTAATTCTTGCAAATCAATTGTTTTGGTTTTAGCATCCAAATAACGTAAAATTTCATCTTTTAGCATGTTGACCTCTATATTTAAACAATTTGTTAAACCGCAAATACCTACAAACGTCATTGTAACTTAACTTTATTAATTCTTCAGAGCTTTTTTTACTTCTAAAAAATGTGAATCATAGCTAATAAGAATTCTTTTGTCTCCTTTAACTAATTTTGGATGAATAGTAGTCGGCAAAAAAATTTTCTGATTTCTTTAGTGTGAAGAGGAGAGAATTAGTGTGAAAGAAAAAAAGACTTGAGACTCGAAAATCCCAAATCTTTTATTTATAAAATATTCTTATTGATAGCTCACCGGTTTATTACTTTTCAGGCACATCCTGAATTTTTACATCAGCCCCAAGCAGGCGCAATTTTTCTTGGACACGATCATATCCTCGTAAAATATTACCAGCATTATTAATAGTGGTTACACCATCGGCCATTAAACCGGCTATCATTAAACAGGCTCCCGCGCGAATTTCGCCAGCAGAAACCGTAGTACCATGAAGTTTAGCAGTAGGATGGA
>CAMLRO010000013.1 GCA_946482425.1 uncultured Lactobacillus sp. | reverse complement strand
GTTAAAAATAATGTTTCTGAACTCAATAAAAAGCCCTAGAAAAATATTTTAATAAGGAAGAAATAGCAAGTTGGTTATACCTTAAAAGGCTGCTAAATTAGCGTTTTATTAACGCAATTTAGCAGTCTTTTTAATTATATTAAAGCTTTAAACTAAAGAATCGACTTGTATTATAAAATCTTGAAATAGGTTAAGCCAACTACTACCACCATCATTGCAATAATTAACATTGCTGCATGTTTACCATTAGTCTTCTTTAAGATGTAGTAAACCAAAACAGTTACCAGTAGGCTTAACAGACCCGGCATAATTTTATCAAACATCGATTGCAAGCTAATGACATTGCCACCAACTTTGTTAGATACATTAGAGTGAACAACAATTTTTAAGGGTGTTTTGACTTTAATAACTGTTGAAATCAGAGCACCAACAACCATTAATCCAACTACATTAGCCATTGTGGAAATACGCTGGATGACATCGCTTTGTTCGTTATTATTTAAAAAAGCAATTCCCTTTTTATAACCAAATGAAACAGCATAGTATCTTGCTCCCATATTAATTATGTTATAGAGAATAAACATCAAAATTGGGCCAAAGATGCTGCCACCAAAAGCAATTGAGGCACCAATACTACCAACGATTGGCAACCATGTAAATTTAATCAGACTGTCGCCTAAACCGGCCAAAGGTCCCATTAACCCGGTTTTTAATGGATTGATCCCATCTTTTTCATCAGGAGATGTTGTTTCCTCCATTGCGGCTGATAATCCTAAAATTACAGCATCAAAATTAACGTGAGAATTATAGAAAACCAAATGCCGCTTCATAGCTTCTGATAAGTCTTTTTTATCAGGATAGATTTTTGCCAGAGCCGGTGCGATTGCCCGCATAAATCCTACACCTTGCAGCGTTTCATAATTTAAGGTAATGCGCATAGTATTGAGTCGCATAAACATGCGCCAAATATCTCTATTGTTCAATTTGTGTTCAGGCGCAGTTAACTTTTCTTCACTCATAGGTCATAGTCCTCCTCATCGTCTTCTTCATCGCTGCTTGAATTATTTAATTGCGTGCTTGGTGAAACTTGAGCTTTAGCACTAGGCTCACGAGTTGCTCTTTCGTATAAGAAAGCAAACACCAAAGCGATCAACGTAATTGGTAAGATATCTAATTTTAAATAGGAAGATAAGACGAAACCTAAAATAATAAACATCCACAATTCGCCTTTTTTAAGCATTGTCATCATTAATAATGCAATACCTACAGAAGGAATGATGGAACCTGCCGTGCTTAAGCCATTAATAATAAATTTTGGCAGGTCATTTATTGCTTGTTGAATTGCTCCTGCACCAAATTGCAGGGCCAAAAAAGTAGGGAATGCACAAGCAAAACCGTATAAAAATGCAGGTGGCCATGTTAGCCAAAATGTACCTTTAACATCAGCATTATCAGCTAGCCGTTTGGCCCAGCCGTTAAGAGAACAGTTAATTGTTTCGATTAAAACAAGTAGTTGTTGCGCCAAAATTGAAGTTGGGACAGCCAGTGTAATGGCGGTTGCCACCATTGTCGAAATATTGCCGCTGGCATTACCCATTATTGCAAGTGAAGTGCTGATCATCGTACCGGTAATGATATCTGGAGCCATATAGGCACCAACGTCACCAATACCCATCCACATAACTTCAAGCGTTGCGCCAATAATAAGTCCGGCTTGTAAATTACCTAAAATAATGCCCACGATTGGTGCTATTAACAAAGGACGCCTGAACATCTTTGTACTGACATTATCAATTCCTAAGAGAAAGGCCAAAGCCGTTAAGATAAAGACTTTCATTTCTGTAAAACCTCACTTAATTTGACGGCTCCATCTGTTGGAACCATTTGAATCTCTATATCTACTCCTAAATCCAGCAATTTCTCCAGTGATTTCTTTTCCTCATCAGTTAAGAAAACAGCTTTGGTATATTGTTTACGTTCATCATTGCCACGAATGCCACCAATATTTAATTTTGGTATCTGATAACCACTGTCAACAATCTTTTCCACCGTAAATGGAGAGGCAAATAAAAGCATGGTTCTTCTTGTAACTGGGTTGTGAGGGACAATTTTTAAAAATTTTTCAGTTGAAAAAATATGTAATTTAACATTGCGCGGAACGCTCATTTTTAAAACATTCGATTGAATTTTATCCTTGGCAACCTTATCATCAACAATTATCACTTGCTCAATCTGCTTAACATTAAGCCAAGTCGTTACCACTTGTCCGTGAATTAAACGATCATCAATTCTACAAAATTCCACTGCCATCTTCGTCTTGCTCCTCTTCTTTAAATCTTTCTGAAATATTCTGAAAGCCCATGTTATAGGACTTCTCTAGTGATTCTGCTAGTTCAGCCAAACTGCGATTGCGATTGGTGAATAAATCTAGCAGCATTGGCAAATTTAACCCGCTTAATACCAAAACATTGTCCTTTTCTAAGCAAAAGGTGCCACTGACATTTGACGGGGTGCCACCTAAAATGTCGCATATGATGATGGTGCCATTACTGGTGTCAAGTTCATCATACATTTGATTCATTTTTTCTTTTGCCTGATCCAAGTTCAGGTCTTCAGTCACAGCCAAATAAGCACAATTATCTTGCTTACCTACAATCATTTCTGCGCTACGCAGTGCTTCTTTTGCCATGTAGCCATGACTAGCTAAAATCACTGCAACTGCGGAATTTTTATCTGCCATTTTCGTTCCCCTTTTCTAAATAAAAATCTCTGGCTTTGTTAATTTCTGCCATAGTTAAGTTAAAATGTTGCTGAAAGTAATTTTCAGGAGTACCAAAAAGCTCGTATATTTTATTGATTGCAGCTTTAATGTAACTTTCGCGCGTATCAATCATAGCCATTAAATAATCAAGATATGATTTTTTCTGAACCAGTTTATGATACAAGTCATACTTTAACTGGTTTCTTTCTTTGCGAATAATCTTAGTCAGCATGTAATCGCGCACAATATCTTCTTCTTTGATGTTCAACAGCAGCAATATCAGCATTGAGCCAAAACCGGTTCTATCTTTGCCACCACGGCAATGGTGAAGTAATGGCAAAGCTTCTCTGCGCACCACAGCTTTTAGCATTCTGCCATAAGACTTTTGCGCAATCGGAGAGGTTACTAGGTCCTCATAACTTTCAATGACATTGTCGCCACGATCGTTGATATACCTTTCTGGGACTTCACCATTTTCCAAAGACTGTACCAATTTTTCATTTTCACCTTTTAAATCAACTACATTTGCGGCAGCCTCAGAAAAGCTTGACTGTGGGTCACAATTGAGAATTTGTAAAACTGTAGGTAAATATTTATTGGGATGATACTGTCTTTCATGTGGTGAACGATAATCAACAATTGTTTGCAAGTTATAATTTGTTAATATTTGCTGATCGCTGTCATTAAGCTTTGATAACTGGTCTCCCCGAAACAAGACGCCCCATTTTAAAAAGCGTCCATCTTTAGCCGCATATCCGCCCATATCCCGAATATTAATTGCATTCTCAAGGGGAATAACACGTTCAGCAAAGATATTGGTTGCAAAGCCAGGCTCTGTGCTCTTGATGATGTAGTATTTTGGCAGGTCTTTACGCTCGATTTTGATTGTAAAATCACCGGTAGAACTTTCTGCTACAACATTTTGAATATGTTTAACTTCTGGCACATCACCCATTAAGAGTTGATAAGGACCACTGTTTTCATTTTGTAATTTAATAGTCAGCTGCTTGCCATCACGCTTCATATAAATATTTGGTAGAATGTATGGTTGCTTTTTCATTAGCTCTTGATACCCCTTTCATTACTGATAATACTACAGGAAAATAATTTTCGCAATTTTATTTTAAAGAAAATTATTTTTATTTTTGACAAAAAAGAGTACAATGAAAAAAAGCAAACCTATCCACTTACAATAAATTTTAAGGCTTTGTCAGGAGGAAATTATTTTGAATCCACTTATAGCAATTCAAAAAAACTATTTAAATTTTTCTAAGAACGAAAAAGTTATTGCCAATTACATTTTGCAAAACAGTCCAGAAATAAATAATATGAAAATTACAGAATTGGCTAACCGTACTTCGACTTCCATTTCCACTATTACCAGGTTTGTTAAAAAAATCGGCTGCAAAAGCTACTCCGATATGAAGGTTAACATTGGTCATCATCTAATTAATACTGTTCCTAAACAAAAAGATGACATTTTGAGTGAAGTTTTTACTTTTTATCAAACAGTTATTAAAAATACTCAACAAATGATCGATCAAAGTTTAATCAAGCAATTTATTTCGTTGTTAAAAAAGCAGGAACATATTATTGTAATTGGTTCAAGTAGTTCCGGGGTTTCTGCCGCTACACTGGGTTTGCGACTAATGCGCATGGGATTCGATGCACAGAGCTTCAGCGATCCTAATTGGATGGAAATGCGTGCCAGTATTGCCAAAAGCAATGACCTGTTTTTAGCGGTATCAAATAGTGGTACAACCGATTGCATTGTTAAAACATTGACATCAGCACAAAAACACCATGCCAAAATTGTTTCGATTACCAGTTATCTCGAAAATCCCGTTGCCCAACTTAGTGACTTGATTTTTCATGTCTATAATCCGCGGTTTGCTAATAATGAGAAATTTATCAACTCGCAATTCTCGAATATGTATCTAATTGATATTTTGACCTCATGTTTGCAAGAAGAAACTGCTTTACAAGAATCAATGCTTACCACGAGAAAAGCTGTGGGTGATATTTAACCAGAAAAAAGGACGTAATCATAAAAATTACGTCCTTTTATTATTCAGTTAATGACAGAACTACTTGCCAGCATCTGCTCTTGACTTGTAGACACCTTCAGAGGTATTGATGACTAGTTCCTCTCCTTCTTTGATAAAGTCAGGAACTTGCACAACCAAACCAGTTTCCATAGTAGCCGGTTTGCCAGAGCCAGTGACAGTTGCACCCTTAATCCCTGGTTCAGTATGAGTAACCTTCATGGTCACAGTTGCCGGCAACTCAACACCAAGCAATTTGTGATCATTAGCAAATTCCAATTGCACTTCAATGTTAGGCATTAAGTAAAGCTTATCATCACCTAATTGATCGCTTGCTACTTCATATTGCTCATAAGTTTCTGTATCCATAAAGGTATAAATATCACCTTCATTATAGAGATATTGGGCATTCTTCTTAGTAATTTCTACTAAATCAACCTTTTCGGTTGGACGCATAGTTTTATGAACAACAGCACCACTTTCTACATTACGCAAATCCATTTGCATAACGGTGTTGCCCTTTCCGGGTTTATGATGATTAGCTTTCAAAACCCGAATCAATTTGCCGTCTTGACTGAAAACCATACCTTTTTTTAAGTTAATTGCTTGCATTATTTTTTACTCCTTTAAATCTATTTATAAACTAATTGATAATTAGAGGAAACCACGCTGGAGGCAAAGCAAATTTTTTTATTAATAGTAAATAAATCTCATTCATAATGATTAGTATAGCAAAATTTAGTCTTTACCAACACCTTAAAATCAAGCATTTTTATTTTTAAAAAAGTTTGCGTTCTAGCTAATAAAAAGCATATTGCGACATTGATGCTGACCCTTTGTCTAACACTTGAGCACAATAGACTTTGCTGCTGTTAAGCTGTTATATTTGCTTTAAATATATTTGGTCAATCACGTGTCCCGCCGTCTTATGCAAAATTAGGCTTGCCCGTTGTTTAGTAGGGGCGATATATTCTCGTAAATTAACCAAATTTACCATTTGCCAAGTTTCTTGCGCAAACTGTAAAGCCGCATCCCTTGGACCATTTGCCATTTCATAATAAAAGTTATGTGGATTATCTTTGTTTAATTCCAGTAACCTGACAAAACGCTGCATAAACCATTTTTCAATCAGATCCTCAGGTGCATCAATATAAATAGAAAAGTCAAAAAAATCACTGGTCACTATTTGACCATTAGTGGGTAATTGCAACGTATTAATACCCTCAATTATCAAAATGTCAGGTTGGCGCACATGTCCGTATTTCCCTGGTACTATATCACTTAGTTCCTGTGAATAAAGCGGGTAGACAATATCTTTTTTACCACTTAATACGTCCTGCAAAAAATTGGTAAGCAAGTTCATGTTATAGCTTTCAGGAAAACCTTTACGCTCAAGCAAATTACGCCTTTTTAATTCTTGATTTGAATAAATAAAACCATCCGTGGTCATCAAATGAACCTTTAAGTCAGGATAAGTACGGCTTAATAAGACCTTTAACAATCTGGCAGTAGTAGATTTACCCACCGCTACTGAACCGGAGATGCCAATAATAAAGGGCGCAGCAACTACTTTTTGGTGCAAAAATTCACCTTGCTTTTGTTGTAAAGACAATTTTTCCTGGTAAATTAAAAAAAGGTATTTAACCAAACTGCTATAAATTTCTTGTACATCAGTTAAGTTAATAATATCCCCCACCGATTTAATCTGTGTTAGCTCCGTATCAGTGATTTTGACTGGTGCAGCAGTAGAAAAAGACTGCCATTGTTCCCTGTTAAACTGTAAATAGTTCTTCATCTTAATCTTCCTTAAGTTTTTGTTTTAATATATAAAGTAAATTAATACCACTCATCAAGTTAATTTGCTAGCTAAAAGAAAGGTGCTTTTATGAAAAAAATAGTTCTCTTTGGTGACTCTTTATTCAACGGCTATCGTGCTGGGCGTGATACCAATGTAATAACCAGCGGTGTGCAGAAAAAACTTGGGTATAACGCGCAGATTATCAATTTATCTTTAAGTGGAGCAACGACTACTGCAGGAATACAGAGGTTAAATCTAATCCCTGAGGAGGCAGATATAGTAGTGCTTGAATATGGCACAAATGACATGTCAAATAGTTGGGGCATCAGCAGCAGTAATTATGCTGCCAACCTTAATCACATGGTTCAAAATATTGGCGCTTCCCGCATGATTATTACAGGTCCGTCTTATCAAGACCCTAATAACAAGGATATCATGCAATATTACACTCTAAAGGACATGGAAACTTATAATCAGATTGCTGCAGATTGTGCCTCTAAAAATAATATTCCTTTTATTAATTTGATTGCGCATTTCAGCCAATTGGCAAATCTATCTTCATATTATCAAAAAGATGGACAGCACTTTACCGCTTTAGGTAACGAAATTTTGATTAATCTCGTAGCTGCAGCAATTAAACAAAAACTTGCACAATTATAGTGCAAGTTGTTTTGTTATAAATCTTTATACATCATGACATGCTTAATGTCAGCTTCTATAAAGGGTTCTCCTTTTGTTTTATAGCCTAAAAAGTCATAAAAGGGCTTGGCCTGCCATTGTGCATGGCAATAAAGCCGGTTAGCGCCTTGATTACGCAAATATTCATCAACTTGCGCCATCATTTTGGTCCCCACCTTTTGCCCGCGGGCTGCTGCAGCAACCGCTACTCTGCCTAACATCCACTTGCCATTTTCTGGAAAAATACGACAAACAGCTAAAGCGGCAGTTTCTTCTTTATTTAGCAAATAAACTTGAATAGCATCTAGATCCTGATCATCAAGTTCCGGTACCGTGATCTTCTGTTCAGTTACAAACGTATCAATCCGTAAACGGGCAACACAAAACATTTCCCGCCCAGTCATTTGCGCAATTGGTTTGAAGGTAAATTTTTCAGTGTTAGTCATAGAATCGCCTATTTTTCTACATAACTATCCCGGTCTACCTCGAGCAGCGGACTCTTTTCATTAGTGTAAATAATGTCAAGCTTGTACATCGCACGGGAAGTTATTGTATATACTAATTGCGTTTCATCAACGCGATGATAATTATCTTTTGAAGCTGCCCACATGATAACAGCATCAAATTCAAGTCCTTTAGCTAAATATGACGGAATAACCAGTGTGCCGTCGACTAACCGTTGATTGGCGCTGGCAATCAATGTGGCCTTCACCTTATCATCTTTCAGTTTTTGTGCAACAATCTTCGCACTGGCTAAATCTTTGGTAATAACAGCCGTTGTCATTTTACCTTCATTATTTTGGACTAAAACTTTTTCCAGCACTGCTACAGCCGCTGCATTAGTGGACCGTCCCCAAAGTGCCGGTTTAGGTCCTTGCCGGTTAAAAGACTCAATTTTTTCACCTTGCCGTAAAATTTGCTTGGTAAAATTAGTCAATTGCTCAGTCGACCGGTAGGACTTTGTCAACTGAACGACATCTGTTTTTTCAGGATCAAATAAACCGCTAATCTGCTTAAGCAAACTTCTACTTTCATCTTTAGTAAAAATAGCTTGGTTCAAGTCTCCCAACATTGTGAATTTGGCACGCGGGAAATTATATTTCAGATAACAAAGTTGAAACGGAGTGTAGTCCTGAATTTCATCAATAAACGCATAACGCATTTCATAATCAACATGACGCCCGGTAATTAGGTCATAGAGGTATAAATAGGCGGAAACATCACTCATGTGAATGTAGTGCTTCATAAAGCTTTGTTTAACCTCTGTAACATGCTTCTCCCAATCCTCCACTGTAATTTGCCATTTAGCTAAATCAGTCATTTTAGGAACTGCACGGAGAAAATTCAGGTACTGCGCCCGCATGTTGATAAAATTATTGCGTCTAATTTGTTGGAAAACCTTATCTAGTGCTTTCACAACGATTTTACGACTAAGGAACTTTTCTTCTTTTTCTTCAGATTCAAATTCTTGGTCAGGATGATCATAAAGAGCATTCAACTGTTCTTGGCTCAGGTTTTGGATAGCGTCAGACACCCAAGCCTTCTTAGTTTCACCATTAATCTTGCGGTTAAGTGACTTAATTAATTCCTCTCTTGTAGCATCAATTCTGTTGCTTAAATTGTAATTATCGTTAAAGGAATAATAGAGTTCACTGATTTTTTCTTTGGTAAAAAATGGTCGTTTTTTATTACGGAAATAAATATTTTTAAAAATTAAGCCGCGCTTATTAAGGTGTTTAGCATAATGGTGCAGTAAATTGAAAAAATTGGTAGAGTCTTTAAACTGACTAATGGCGGAATCAGCAGCGCTGTCTTCAAATTGATCAAATAAGTTTTCCACGGTCATTCCCGGCAACCTTCTAGCCACAAACTGCCAATAAGTCATTTGCACCATGTTTTGCTCGCCCATTTCAGGCAAAACGTTTTTAATATAATCGTTAAATAACTGGTTGGGGCTAAACATAATCACGTCACTGCTGGTTAAGTTGCCACGGTAGCGGTAAAGCAAGTAGGCAATACGCTGCAATATAGCAGAGGTTTTACCTGAGCCGGCAGCACCTTGTACAAAGAGCAGATCAGCACTGGTATTTCTGATGATTTTATTTTGCTCGCGTTGAATTGTCGTGACAATCGACTTCATCTGTGTGCTGGATTTTTCGCCTAACACTTCCAGCAGCATTTGGTCACCAATGGATTCATTAGTATCAAACATATTAGTGATTTTGCCGTCTTCAATCATGAACTGCCGCTTTTTGGTCATGTCAACGGTAATCTCACCTTCTGGCGACATATAGGAAACCTTGCCAATCTTGCCATCATAGTATATCGACGAAATTGGTGCCCGCCAGTCGTAAATCAGAAAATGATTATTTTTATCAGCAAAGGAACCCAGACCAATATAAATAGTCTCCGGCTTTTCACCATTTTCTTTAAAATCAACTCTGGCAAAATACGGTTTTTGCTCTAGTTTTTGTACTGTACTTAGCTGTTTGGCTGCATGTTGCCAGGCATTTTGCCGTTCATCAAGTAGTTGTTGTTGCTGATGAATAGACAGTGCAGTTTCCATTGAGGTTGAATAACCGTCATAATCCAATTTTACGTCATCAAAAAAGTGTGAATTAAGATCTTGGGCCTCGCCTTCAGCGGATCTAATTGACGAAGACAGCTCGGCTTTCTTTGCTCTGATCATTTTCAAAATCTGGTCGAGATGTTTTTGTTCGAATTCTTTATCATTCATCGCTTTTGTCATAAACTCACCTATTTTTTTCAAAACTTGCATACTATTTTACCATGAAATCGGTTTATATTAAAACCTATTAACTATTTTTACAAAAAGGAAAAAATTTATGAAAGTTGAGCAATTAATAACTATAATTTTAAGTAATAAAGTTGGTAAAATATGATACTTTTACTATTTTTCTTATATAATGAAAGGTAACGGAGTTGATCAAGGCATGAAAAATATGCGCCATTTCTTAGCTAAACTGGCTTGTGCATTAATAGTCGTTTTAACAATTGGGAGTAATTTACCAGCAATTACAGATAATTCATCATCTGTGTGGTCTTCTCAAGTCATTTATGCCAAAAAAGCTAAGAAGAAAGCCAAGAAAAGTAAAAAAGCCAAGAAGAAAAAAGCAGCTGCTGTCGCCACATCTTGGCGGTGGAAAAAACCTAAGGCATCAGTCTATATTGATCTTGAAGACAACCAGGAACTTATTTCTGCTACAAACGATGCGATTGAGGCATGGAACAAGACCGATGCCTTTACTTTTACCAAAGTAAGCAGTAGGAAAAAAGCCAATATTGTTGTTGAACAAGTTTATAGTCCCAACACCAACTATGCTGGTTACACCACTTTTCATTACTACGTGAAGACTGGAATTATGTATTCTGCCGTTACCAGATTAAACATTTATTATTTACAGAACTTTTCACCGTATAATTATACCTACGAACGTATTCTCAATACTGTAGAACATGAACTAGGGCACGCAATTGGACTTAAGCATAATAACGGTGTGTCTGTAATGTACCCAACGGGTTCACTTTACCCTATTGAGCCTATCGATATTGATCGAGTAGAGAAACTATATCACGAATAAATTTTTAGAAGTGCGGAGGAGAAAATGAAAAGAATATACATTGTTCGTCATGGTCAAACTTACATTAACCGTTACCACAAAATGCAGGGCTGGTGTGACACACCTTTGACAGACAAAGGAATAGCCGGCGCTGATCAAGCTGGTGAAATTTTAAAAGATATTCCTTTTGATATTGCTTTATCAAGTGATGTGAAAAGAGCTAGTGATACCTGCGACATCATTGTTAAGCACAATGTTAATCATGATGAAATTCAGCATATTGCGACGCCTTTTTTCCGTGAACACTTTTACGGCTACTTTGAAGGCATGGATATTGACGCTGCTTGGCAAATGATTGGCGGTCCTCACGGCTATCAGAACCACAGTGACTTATTTAAAAATGAACCAATTGACACCATTAAGAACTGGATTAAAGATGCAGACCCATTTCATGACGCGGAAAACGCGCAAGAATATTGGCAAAGACTTGATAAAGGCTTTAAATTAATTAGCCAATTAGATGGTGCCGAAAACATTTTACTTGTAACTCATGGTTTTACTATCCGCAGTATTGCAGATCGTTATGGTGATTTTGCTATTACCGAAGATCCACGCAATGCTTCTGTAACAGTTATGAATATGACTGAGCAAAAAATGAAAGTTGTTTCATATAACAAAACAAAAATATGATATTTTCCTGCAACTAGGAGGAGAACTTATGCAGTCTCAGGATGACTACTCTGCAATTACGGATAATTTGAACAATTGGAACGACCGAGCTGATATTCATGCCCATGGCGGTTATGGCAATCTGTCTGAATTTGCCCAGAACCCCGAGGCTATCACTACTACAGTGAAACATGACTTAGCAGTATTAAAGCCCTTTTTACCTGCCAATTCTGTTAAAAATAAGCGCCTACTGCATTTGCAATGTCACATTGGTGACGATACACTCAGCTGGGCCCGTCTGGGAGCTAAAGACGTTTATGGATTGGATTTTTCACCTATGGCTTTGAAATATGCGCGTAATCTAGCTAAACAAGCTAAAACACCAATTACTTACGTCGAAGGCGATGCTCGTTTTGCGGCTGCAGCCATGCCTGAAAAATTAGGTCAATTTGACTTAATTGTCACTAGTGCTGGTACTATTACATGGCTTCCTGACCTTAAATCATGGGCAAACTCTATTGCACAACTGTTAGCAGTTGGTGGCACTTTTATGATTAGGGACAGTCATCCAATATTATTTGCTTTAGACAATGCGGGATTGGAAATTATTCAAGATTATTTTAGCGGCACTGAAGTTACCTATCAGTCAGATGCTTCGTATACGCCTAATTCTGCTGGTAAAATTAAGCACCAGACTAATCATAATTGGGCCCATGATTTTGCTGAAATTATTAATTCATTGATTGCTGCGGGCTTAACCATTAAACAAGTTGGTGAGGAAAAAGTTACTGATTGGAAAGCTTTGCCATCATTAATCTATAGTAAAGAAGATGAGGGCTGGGTTCTTCCCTCTGATTCACCGCAATTTCCGCTTGAGTTTTCAGTAGTTGCGGAAAAATTATCATAAACCCGCTTAAATTCACTAAAAAGGCTAACTTTTATAATTATAAAAGTTAGCCTTTTAATGTAGTTTAGTTTATTTTTGACCTAAGATTGTATTTAAAATTTTTTTACTTAAAAAAATACTATCTGTTAACCACCAAAATAGACCTTCTGGACTTCCGGATTAGCTAATAGTTCTTTACCAGTGCCGCTTAATTGCACTACTCCAGTTGCAAGCACATACCCGCGATCGGCAATCGATAATGCTTGTTTAGCATTTTGCTCAATCAATAAAATAGTCGTGCCCTTTTCATTCAGTTCTTTAATGATTTTAAAAATTTCCTGAATATATAAAGGCGAAAGCCCCATTGAGGGTTCATCTAATAACAGCAATTTGGGCTTTGCCATTAAGGCACGACCCATTGCCAGCATTTGCTGCTCACCACCAGACAGTGTAGCGGCATCTTGGTGACGCCTTTTTTGCAAAATAGGGAATCGTTTGAAGATTTCCTGATAAGTCTTTGCAGTTTCTTCATGATTTTTTTGGAGAAAGGCTCCCATTTGCAGATTTTCCATTACTGTCATCCCTGCAAAAATATGTCTGCCTTCTGCAACTTGTGAAATGCCGGCGCTGACGATTTGCGGCGCACTTTTATGTTCAATTTCTTTACCAAGATATAAAATCTGACCGCTCTTAGGCTTAAGCAAACCTGAAATCGTCTTGACAATAGTTGATTTGCCGGCACCATTAGCTCCTATTAAAGTTACTATTTCACCTTGATTAATTTCAAAACTG
This sequence comes from uncultured Lactobacillus sp., assembly GCA_946482425.1. Next base: position 14,206 of record CAMLRO010000013.1, on the reverse strand, counting down.
ACGTTTTTAACTGCTTGAATGACACCATAGTTAACAGACAAATCTCGTACTTCTAACATAGCCATCTAGTCTTCACCCTCTCCTAGATATGCTTCAATCACTTTAGGATTTGCTTTGACTTCTTCTGGACTGCCAGTAGCAAGCATTTCTCCTTGATCAAGAACATAAATTCGTTCTGCTAAATTCATTACTAAAGACATGTCATGTTCTATTAGAAGAACGGTAATTTGAAATTCTTTTTGAATGTATTTGATAAGATTGGTTAAGTCAGCTGTTTCTTCGGGGTTCATACCGGCAGCAGGTTCGTCTAAGAAAAGAATTTGCGGTTGTGTAGCTAAAGCACGGACAATTTCTAACCGTCTTTGTGTACCATAGGGCAAATTTTTGGCAAGAGTATTTTCGTTTTCAGTTAAATCAAAAATTGCTAGTAGTTTTTGTGCCGCTTCTTTCATGTCCTTCTCAGTTTTATAATAACGGGGCAAACGAAAGACAGTGGTTAAAAAGCCTTCTTGGTACTCATTGGTCATTGCAGTTAAAACGTTATCCATGACAGACAAGTTTTTAAATAACCGAATATTCTGAAAAGTTCTGGATAAGCCCAAGTCAGCAATTTGAACAGCACTTTTATGGGTTAAGTCATAATTTTGATTATTAACTTGTAAATTGATTTTGCCGCTTGTTACCTGCACCATACCAGTTAACAAATTAAATAAAGTGGTCTTGCCCGCACCATTAGGTCCAATCAAGGCAACTAGTTCATGCTTATCTAAATGAAGTGAAACGTCATTAACTGCAGTCAATCCGCCAAATTTGCGCACTACATGTTCAACCTGTAATAAGTGTGCCATATACTAGCCTCTTTCCTTTTTGCCAAAATGGCGGGTTAAGTTTTTAAGTGAAAATTCCCAATTACCTAAAAGCCCAGATGGTTTGAAAATCATAATTAATATGAGGGCAATAGCATAGATAACCATTCTCAAAGAACCAAAGTTTTGTAAAACAGTATCTAAAACTCCCAGCACAGTTGCTGCTACAAATGTACCTGTCATACTACCAACACCACCTAAAACAACTATAACTAAGATAGAAATTGATTCCATGATACCAAAATTTGATGGTGAAATTGTTTGTAAATAAGAGGCATGTAAACTGCCGGCGATAGCAGCAGTAGCTGCGCCCAATACAAAAGCAGCTAATTTCCATTTAGTAGTATTAATGCCCATTGCTTCAGCGGCTATCTCATCTTCACGCACAGCCTTAATTGCACGCCCATTTTTGGAACGAATAAAATTCATCAAAACGATTGTAGTCACACAAACTAAGATATAAACGGTAGGCCATGAACATAACTGGGGAATATTAAACATGCCGGCAGAGCCGCCCGTAATTTTCAAATTATTAATTACGTTGCGAATAATTTCAGCAGCCCCTAACGTGGCAATTGCCAGATAGTCGCCTTTCAAGCGAATAAATGTGGCTGTTCCAATCACACCCGCAATAATGACGGCTAAAAGCACACCTACTAGCAGTGAAAGCAAAAAACCAACTTCATTACTCATGTGTTGCGTAATGATTGCAGTAGCGTACGCACCAATTGCCATAAAACCGGCATGACCCAGTGAAAACTGACCGCTAAAGCCGATAATCAGGTTCAAACCTGTTGCCAAAATAATATTAATGCCAATCGTAACCAGCATGTTTTCAATAAAATCATCAATTACGCCAACTATGATTAAAGCGTTAATTAAGTAAAAGCCGGCTACCATAATTACGAGCCACGATAAAATGTATTTCCAATTAACCTTCATTTTGCCACCTATACCTTTTCCTTGGCATTTTTGCCGAAAATACCTGCTGGTAAAAAGAGCAAAATGACTATTAACACAAGATAAACTACTGCATCTTTATATGCGGACAAACCGATAGATTGGAAGAAGGTTTCTAAAATACCGATTAAGAAGCCACCAAGTGAGGCACCGGGTACCGAACCAATTCCTCCTAAAACGGCTGCCACAAAGGCTTTAATGCCGGGAGTCATCCCCATTAAAGGATCAATTTGATTATAGTACATGCCAATCAGCACTCCTGCCGCACCAGCTAAAGCTGAACCCAAGGCAAAAGTAAAAGAAATCGTGTGATTAACATTAACCCCAACTAATTCAGCAGCAGCAGGATCAACAGATACAGCCCGCATTGCACGTCCCATCTTAGTTTTTTTAATAATCAGTTGCAGTGAAACCATTAGTATCAAAGCAGTCACTAAAATTAAAATTTGAATATTAGAAATTTGAACGCCGCCAAAAACATAGTTGACTTGTTCAATTACCTGCGGAAAACTACGTGCGTTTGAACCCACAAAGTAAGACATGCCATTTTCAAGTAAAAATGAAACTCCGATAGCTGTTATTAAGACAGCAATTCGCGGTGATTTACGCAATGGTCTATAAGCAAAATACTCGATCACTACACCCGAAACCGCACCAACAATCATTGCTGAAAGTAATGCCGTGATGAAGTTAAAATGCCAAGCATTAATTACATAGTAGGCAAAGAATGCCCCTAGCATGTAGATATCGCCATGAGCAAAGTTAATTAAATTAATAATGCCGTAAACCATGCTATAGCCTAACGCCAGCAAGGCATATATTGAGCCCAGTGACAAGGCATTAATGATTTGCTGTAATACTGTTTGCAAATTTAAGCGCCCCTTTTAAATTTTGGATCTATTCAACACTAAATGAATTACTTACTTTGCCATTAGTCATTTCTTCAATTGCAATTGGCATTTCTGGGTCATGAGTTTTATTAACTGTAATCTTACCGGTAACCCCATCAAAATCTTTTATCTTAGCTAAGCCGGCAGCGACTTTAGTTGAATCATCTGATTTTTGTTGTTCAATGGCAGTCTTAACCATGTAGACTGCATCATAAGCTAAAGCTGAAAATGTTGGAGCCGGTGCATGATAACGTGCTTTAAAGGCATTCATAAACTTGACAGCTGTTGGATTTTTAGCAGCTACACGAGTGGAAAATGGTGTAGTGTAGTAAACTTTGGTAGCATTCTTAGCACCAGCAATTTGGGCAAGTTTAGGATCAGCCATACCGTCACTACCCACGATTGGTACTTTAATACCCATTTGCCGTGCCTGCTTAACAATCAGACCAACTTCTGTGTAATAGCCCGGAACATAAATAGCGTCAATCTTCTTTGACTTAAATGAAGTTAAAACGGCGTTAAAGTCCTTGTCACCTTCTGAATATGTTTGGCTATCAACTACTTTACCCTTATATGTATTCTTAAAGGCTTTTGCTAAACCAGTACCGTAATCACTTGAATTATCAGCGTAAACGGCTACACGCTTTGCTTTCAGCTTCTTTGTGACAAACTTAGCGGCACTTTCTCCTTGGAAATTGTTTTGGAAACAAGCTCTAAAAACGTATGGTTGAACCTTGCCGTTTTTCTGTTTAGTGTAATCAGGATCAGTTGCAGAAGGACTCACGCTGGGAACTGCTGCTTTAGTAATATTAGGAATTTCAGCTGTTCCCGCATTAGTAGTGGCCGGCCCTACAATTGCTGCTACCTTATCTTTATTTACCAGTTGTGCTGCTACCGAAGCAGAAGTAGCAATCGCTGTTTTGTTATCGCGAATAATCAGCTTAATTTTCTTTTTATGACCGTTAACATCAATGCCGCCAGCCTTGTTAATTTCAGCTGCTGCTAGCTGAATTCCCTGTTTCTGAGCATTTCCGTAACCTGCAGCCGTGCCAGATAATTCCATATTGACACCAATTTTGACAGTGTCTTTATCTTGATGAGTACCGCTACTGTTACTATTCTTGGCAACTGAACAACCTGCCATCATAAAGGCAGCTGTTCCTACCGTTAGGATACCCATCATTTTTTTAGTAAACTTGTTCATCATTTTCTCCTTCTCTAACTAGCCTGGTAACAAAAACCTCATTCAACTTAATGAATGAGGCCCAAGATAGTTATTTGTTAAGCCCTATTCATTAAGACGCAAACAAGGGCTCAACATGTTAATTACTAAAAGTAATTCTTTCACGCTAAGTCCTACGCGACAACAACAAGGCAATCAAATTTTGAGAAATGCTGTTTCTAATGTTGATTCGTTTACTTAAAAATTGATATTTCATTAAAATTGCCTCCTCAAAATTTAATTTAATACTTAGGATTATAAGTAAAGGTATGTAGCATGTCAAGTACAATTAGTAATTATTTTGAACAAATTTCTAAGCTTTTTTTATTAATCCTGCTGGTAATAGGATTAGCAGCTGGCAAAAAACTATTTGCACTTGCTCACAAATTAAACATGTGATCTTATGAACTTTATGGTAAAATAAAGTTGTTGAGAAGGAGGCATAATATGTTTGCTACAGTTTTTTACTGGATTATAATTGCTGCTACCGGTCTTTGGGGAATATGGTCAGCAGCCTGGTCGATTATATATGTTGCTAAACATGAAAACGGCAACTTATGGATTTTTGCAATAATTAATGTTTTGATTTTAGCTTTATTAGGTCTGGCTGATTTGATCTATAGCACTGAGGGCAATCAGTGGTATTGGTTTTCTTCCACTAGGGCAGACATTAGCCTTTTGGTATATATGCTTATTGCATATTGCGCTTTGGTAGTTTTGCAAGTATTGTTCGGCATTACACGTAAGCCTAAAAAAGCTTAAAATAAAAACTAACAATCATCTTTAGTACCTTAAAAAGTTTTCCTAATATCAAAAAGGGAGGTTGAATAATCAACCTCCTTTTTTTGCTATTTAATAATTTCTGGTAAGCATTTTCTGAACTATCTCAACAACCTCATCATATCCAGAATAATTGCTAAATTTATCTTTAAGCAGTGCTAACGCACTACTCGTAAAGTCATTTGCCAGCTTCTGGGCGTGCCTAATGCCGCCTAATTCATTGACTAAATATTCTATTTGGGCTAACTCACTAGAACTTATGTTTCTACCTTTCTTAACCAGCTTATTTAATTTACCAGTGTTATCTTTTTTTAAGGCAAAAATTAGTGGCCCGGTATAAACACCGTTAACTACATCAGATAAAACTGGCTTTTTTAATTCGGCAGTTGACGCAGTGTAATCTAAAATATCATCCCGTAATTGAAACGCTTGTCCAAATAGCACACCTACTTGCTGAGCACTTCTGGCCAGTCTTTTGTTAAGACCACCTTCAAGCGCCCCAATATAGCAAGAATAGCCAAACAAGCTTGCCGTTTTGCCCCGAATTTGTTCAAGATATTCTTTTTCGGTAATCGAAGTATTGTACTCATTACCAAATTGAGTAGTCTCACCAGCAAGAATTTTTTGCATAGTTGAGCCATTAACGCGCAGATTAGTTATTTTTGAAGTATTCTCACTGAGCAATTGTAATGAAAGTGCAAATAAATAGTCTCCAGCATAGAGCGCAATGGTCTTGCCATATTTCGCCTGCACTGATTCCCTGCCCCTTCTGACACTGGAATTGTCTATAATATCATCATGAATTAACGTCGCATTATGCAGGATTTCAACTGACCCGGCAATATTAATTAGTCTTTCCTTTTTTGGTTCATTACCCATATTGCCAAAAAGTAAGACAAAACTGGGACGCAATTGTTTGCCAGGCTTGGAAAATGTGTACCTGATTGCTTCTCCCAGTTTACCTTTGGGAGTCCTGATATTTTTTTGAATGCTGCTTTGGACTTTTCTTAATTCTTTTTCTAGCCTTGACATGTTAAATACCTTTATTAATTATCCCTTTAATAAAACTCAATGCATCAACGTAATGCATTAAAAAACTACTGACAAGACCAACTATTGTTCCAGAAAGAATTCCGAATACTGTCAATAATGGCAGATATAATAAAACATATTTACTTTGCGCTAGCAGCACGGCAATTAATAATTGACCAAAATTATGACAGACGCCGCCAAGGATTGATACTCCTATTATGCTCAAAAATCTGGGAACCAAAGGTAAGAACATTTTCATTAAAAACAGACTTAAAAATGAACCTGCAGCAGCAAATAAAAAGGTACTGGTGCCCCCTGTCATCAAAGCGGCTAATACTAAGCGCAAAAACGTCAGTAAAATACAATCTTTAAAAGGTAAAATCATTAATGCCACCATCGTAATAATATTGGTTAGGCCAAGCCTAGCACCAGGTGCAAAGAAAAAGGGTGCAGGAAACATTTGCTCAACCACGCTAAGAATAATTCCTTGGGAGCATAAAATTCCTGTAAACACATACGTGCGTAAATAACTATTTGTTTCAGTCATAATATCTAAATCTATTTATCATCATCAATTTGATTTTCGTTTTTTAACTCAACTAAAAATTTGTGTGGCAAACAAACAATTGTATCTCCGCTTTTACTTTTCCAGCCTTCTTTAACACATACTTGGTCCTTGCAGTTAGCATCAATTGCGCGAATTTTGTGGTTTTTCACCTGTAAAATATTAATTTTACCGTCTTTTTGATACTGCCATTCTTGGTCCTGATCTAAAGAAAGCTTTTTAACTTGGCGATTATTAACTTTTACTATAGCGATAACTTGATTACTCTCTTTGCTGGAGTTATGCACCATATAAAAGGGCGTGAAACTAATAATCAATAAAATTACTACAATTAAAAAGTCACCGGGTTTAAGCCTCTTTAAAATTTCCATGTCTTACCTCACTAACAATTAAAACTAAAAAAGTCTTATAGATAAAACCATAGGACTTTTTAGAATTACCATTGTTAGTTTTTTATTCCATTTTTATCAACGTGGTAAATCGGCTTCAAGACGCCATATCTAAGTTTAGTCAGCTTCTTTTCTAGCCACGGAACAAACCACATGTCAAGACCGAATGCTCTACCCGAGCCGTTCATTACAGCGATAGCAGCAAATACCATCCAGACATTGACCCAGTAGTTCATCCCTGATAAGCAGAAAATAGCTACGAAGATTGCGCTCATGCCACCAGCAAACCACGTGCATAAGCCTAATACTAACATAATTCCTAAAACAATTTCCAAACACGTCATAGTCTTTTGTGCTACTAGTGCAGCTTCTTTATTAGGAATTAGAACTTTAGTTACTGCTTGCACCCAACTTGGCATTTTATCAAAAACTGCCATTGGGGAATGACCATAATCATAATTGAGAGAAAATAGAGCAGGAGCAGCAGTTGTAGCGGCTTTACCACTTGCGGCAGTCGTAGCCGCTGCCTTCTGTGAAGCACCGCTGGTAGCAGCTTGAATCAGCCACGGGAACTGTAATTGCAGCTTATTAGTGAACCAAGAGCCGCTGCCCTGTACCTTGTACCAGCAGTCAACTAACCACATCAAGCCTAAATAAATTCTCAATGGTACTGCCCATAAAACATTGCCGTACCTATTAAGGTTGCCCCGCCATAAAGTAGGACGCTTAATTCTGAACCATTCGTCCATTACATAGTGGAAAAGATAGTAACCGGAATAGATTTCCATAAAGTAAATCATGTCCACTACATCTTTCATCAAGATAGCGAAAAAGCCACTCAGATGGAAAGTATTAACTAAAGACGCTACACCCCAACTAGGTCCAAGCGAAACCATAAAGCCGGAATAAGTACCCTTAAATTTAACGGGTTCACCGCCGTTAATTTGACTTAAAATATTTCTTAGAGCACATTTACCGGCGGATTCAGCTCCCTGAACTACCTGTGGTTCACCACGACCGCTGCCGTCAGCGTCATAAAGAGCCACATCACCTATGACATAAACATGGGGATCGGTTGGAATTTGTGAATATTCATTAACTAAAATTCTACCGCCTCTACCAGTTTCAAAACCAAAGTTTTTAGCTGTAGCAACAGCCTTAACACCAGCAGTCCAGATCAATGTCCTCGTTGGATACGTTGAACCGTCTTTCAGGTCAATATAATTTTCATGAACACCAACTACACCTGTATTGACTTTAATATCTACGCCCTGCTTTAAGAGATATTTCTCCGCCTTGTCAGCATCAGCGCGATCAAGCATATTCATTACCGTTGGCGCCATTTCCATCATGGTTATCTTGAGGTCGTCTTTTTGCAAATTATATTTTTTAGCTAAATCACCACGCCAGGAGTTTAATTCCCCAGCCATCTCGGTTCCGGTAAAGCCAGTACCAACAACGACGAAGTTGAGGTATTGTGCCCTTTTTTCAGGATCTCTTTCTTGAGAGCCTAAATGAACCATCATATCAATGTGATCCCGCAGTTTTTCTGCATCATCAAGATTGCCTAAAACAAAGCCGTTTTCTTTAACACCAGGAGTGTTAAAGTCATTAGGCTGCGAACCAATAGCTAAAATGACGTAATCGTATGGATAAGTGCAGTTATCGCCAATAACTTTTTTGGCAGATTGATCAATTTTAGTAATATTGTCAGTTACTACATCAACGTTTTTTCTCCGTGAAAATAAACGCTGCAGATCATACTTAAGACTCTTAGCTTCTACTCGGTTAGCTGCTACTTCGTGTAAAGAAGTCATCATGGTCATATAGGGATTTTTATCAATCAGCGTAATTTTAACATCATGCCGCTTTTTTAATTTTTTGGCAAGATGCTTGGTGGTATACAGACCGCCGTAACCGCCGCCAATTACTACAATATTCGTTTCAGCCACTTTTAACACTCCTTAATGCAAATGTACTAGTTGTCTTTTATTATACTAGTATTTACATTTATGGTAAAGTGGCTACTTTCACAATCTTTCATAATTTTGTTTTTGTTACGCGCTTTCTTTGCTGTTAAAATAACTTTTTTGTTTTTAAATTTTGTAGTTGCACAAAGTAAAACTGTATTTTATAATCTAATTAAGTGAATGTGTACACAATGTTATATGGTTTGATATTATCACTGAGGGAGATATTATGAAAAATAATAAATTTATAACCAGCACAGCTATTTTGGCACTTTCTACGCTTTTGCTTAGTGCTTGTTCAACTACGGCTAAGAAAAGTTCTTCAAGCGATTCTAAGCCAAAAGAAAGTCAGGTTGAGAAAAAGAAAACCCCTAAGCAGATTGCCGGTGGCAAATTACAAGATGGAGTTTACAAGTTAGTCGAAGACAATTATTTCAATGGCTATAAAGTAAAGGTTTCTATGACCGTTAAAGATGGCAAGGTTACAGACACTAGCTATGATAATGTAGACAAGAATGGTAAATCAAAGGCGAAAGACGCTAAATATGAAGCACAAATGAAGAAGTATTCTCAAGCAAAAATCGGTCCTAAAGAATACATCCCTAAATTGCAAAAATCATTTGCCGCTAGTGGCGCTAATTCAAGCGCTATCCAAGTCGTTTCCGGTGCTACCAGTTCAAGCACCACTTTAAAGAACTATGTCAACCAGTTAACACAGGCAGCTCAAAAGGGCGATACTGCTACCATTCACATCAATAACAATCAAAAATTAAAAGACGGCACATATAAATTAGCAGAAAAGAACTACAGCCACGGTTACCGTCAAGTGTTAACCATGGTAGTTAAAAAAGGCAAAGTCAGTGATTTTAAATACGACCAAATTAACAAAAAAGGTGTTTCCAAGACCAAGAATGCTGCTTACGAAAAGCAAATGAAGAAAGTTAACAAAGTTGGACCGAAAGAATACATTCCAAAATTACAGGAAGAATTCTTAAAAGCTAAAGGAAACACCGAAAAAGTTCAAGCAGTTTCAGGAGCAACAGAGTCTTCTCATTCGTTTATCGCTTATGCTGATCAACTAATTAATGCCGCACAAAAGGGTGAAAGCGGAACTATCAAGGTTGACAATATTGTTTATCAAGAATAAAAAGTTAATTAGTTAATTACAAAAAGAGTGACATTTAGCCGCTCTTTTTTATTAGGAGAAATAAGTGATATGACCAAGCAACCAAACAAGTTTATGCTGGTAATTGCAGTATTATTAGCATGTTTTAGCCTAACTTCTTGCTCAACTCAAAGTAAAACTAGTGCCCCGACAAAAACACCTGTTACCACTACTCCCACTTCAGATACCCAATTTTTAATGGGAACAGTTTGCACCATCAAAATTTACAACAAACACCAACAAAAAGCCCTGAAGGCCGGCTTTAACCGGATTAAGGAATTAGCAGCTCAAACCACTGTTAATCAAAAAGGCAGTGAAATAGACAAAATCAACAGGTATGCCGGAATTAAACCAGTCAAAGTTACCCCTACTATTTACCGTATGTGTAAAGACGCCTATCATTACAGCAAAATTTCTGCTGGTACATTCGACTTAACAATTGGACCAATTACCAGCTTATGGCGAATAGGTTTCCCCGATGCCCATAAACCTAAAGCAAGTACCATTAAAAAACGGCTACCGTTAGTTAATTACCGTAATGTGGTTTTTAACGATCAAAAACGCACCGTTTTCTTAAAGAAAAAGAAGATGATGCTTGATTTAGGAGGAATGGCTAAAGGCTTTATTTCTGATGAAGTTATGAAAGTCTTGCAAAAAAAGGGCGTCACCAGTGCCATTATTGATCTGGGCGGCAATATCTATGTTTTAGGCAACTCCCCAACCAATAACAGTAATTGGACCGTGGGGATTCAAGACCCTAGTGCTGCACGGGGTGACGCAATCGGCTCCTTACCGGAAAAGAATGCTACTGCAGTAACATCAGGCATTTATGAACGTTATCTCAAAGTCGGAAACAAAATTTATAGTCACTTAATGAATCCCCAAACGGGTTACCCTTGTCAAAACAACTTGTTAAGTGTCACAATTATTGCCAAGCGGTCAACCACAGGTGATGGACTGTCAACTGCAGTATTTAATCGCGGTTTGAAAAAGGGCTATGACTATGTAGAACATCTGTCAGGCGTAGAGGCAATTTTTATTACTAAAAAGAAAAAAGTCTACGTCACCTCGGGCTTAAAAGATAAATTCAAACTGTTTACGAATAATGGTTATCAACTGGCAAAGATAAAAACCAGCAATTAATTTTGGAAAAATAAAGACAATATTTTGAAAGGAAAACCAATGGAGGCTAAAAAGAAGTACAGTCATTTTACAGTAACCGATTTTTTTGAGTTGGTGCGGCTTAATACCAAGCTCAATAGTTTAATGCCTTATTTATTAGGAATTCTATTTGCTTACTTTTATTTTCATACTTTTAATTGGCAAAATTCTTTAATATACCTAGTTGCTCAAGGCGCGATTGCCTTATTTGTAACTGGTTTTAATAACGTGCAGGACTATCGTCTGGCTAAAAGCAAGGATTATCAAAAAGAACATAATTTAATTGGCAAACGTAATTTATCACCAGCAACCGCAATGGCGGTTATGCTTAGCCTACTTTTAATTGCAGCAGTCTTGGGAATTTGGCTAACTGTGCGAACCAATCTTTTTATTTTACTGATCGGCGCTCCCGGACTTTTTGTCGCTGTATTTTACACCTATGGCCCCGTTCCCTTTTCCAGAGTACCGCTAGGCGAAATTCTTGCTGGCTTATTCGAAGGACTGGGAATTATGTTCTTAGCCGTTTACATCAATTCACCAGTAACGCAATTAGCCTATTTAAACTTTGATTGGCCGCAATTTATTGTTGGGGGCAATTTAGCCAACCTCTTGTTAATTTTTTGGGTAGCTTTACCCCAAGCATTCTTTAACGCGGCGACAATGCTGGCGGATAATACCTGCGACTTAAAGCAAGATCTGGCTAACGGACGCCATACCCTCCCCTCATACATTGGCGTAAAAAATTCATTAAACTTATTCAGCTTTTTAACTCTGGCCCCATTTGCTATAGTTGCTATCAGCGTCATATTCCGTCTTTTACCCATTTGGCAACTATTAATTTTTGTAACTTTGCCGAAGCTCTATAAAAACGTGCAGGCATTCAGGCAGAAGCAGACCAAGGATATGGCTTTCTGGGTTGATGAAGATAATATCAAGCACAGAGTGCCCACAACTTTTGATTTAGCACCGCAAAATTTGTTTTGGTTTCAGTTAATGCAAGTCTGCGGACTAATTTTAGGCATTATCTTTCATTAATTAAAGAAACTGAAAAAAGCACGCTCTTTAGCGTGCTTTTTCATTGTCTAAATTTTTAAAACTCAACTTTGTGATGCTGCATTACTGTTAGCAGATAAATAGCAAAATAAGCCAGTAACATTAATACTATTGGCAGCCAAACTTCATAATATGCTGTTGGCAAAACCTGATTGAAAAATCTCAAGCCAAACAAAACATCAAAGACCCCAAATATTGCGGGAATAAAGAACAAAAGTCCGGTTTTGCTCTGCCATGTTCTTTGAGCCAGCCTCTCATTTACTAATTTCTGATCTCGTTTAGCAGCTTTGACTACTATTATCAAGATCGCAATCAGGCTTGCACCAAATACAAATGCCAGTGAGTAGCCCAAGATCTTCATTTCTTTACTCATCCCCAGTGCCAGCTGATAAGTAGCCGCCTTCGAGCTGCTATAGAGACGACTATAGACGGCACTACTTTGAGCTTGTTTATGCTCAATTTTTAGTAAAAACGGCCAGTCTCTATCAAAACTGTTTAACTGCACCACAGTCAGATATTTAGTTTTACCTTTAATCTTATTTAATTCTGCAGCTGAACGAAGTGCAATTACTTTATTTTTAAAACCATTGGGAACGAGTTCACGAAAACTGTCATCTGCTAGAGAATTTTTATTCAATTGGTCTAACTTAATAGATTTGACTTGAAAATTGCGTCTACCGGTGCTTTTGACATACTTAATTGGATTATTTGCCAATTCATTACGAACAAAATAAAAGTGCCCTTTTGTTTCTTTATAATGATAAGTTTGTTGCTTTTTAATTTTTAGTTGCGCCACATCGTTTTTAATATTGGCGGTGTTGCTGACAATTACGCCATCATAATAAGTTCCCCTCTTAATATCTTGAGAAAAGGCATTAAAGTCATGACTTAAAGCCAGAGCGCCCATAGTCAAGGCAAAGAGTATGGAAATGATAGTAAAAACACTGGCATAATGATGAAGTCTCAGCTGCGTTTTTCCTTTAGCTAACTTAATTTTGCTAAACCAAGTTGTAGGTACCAAGCTTAATAACGAGTGGCAAAGTAAATAAGTACCTGACACAATTGTAACAAAGGCTGCCAATAAAGTATTAAACAGATTTTGACTAGGCAAATTTAGTATAAAATAGCCGGTTACTATTAGTATCAACCCTAAAACCATTTCAATTATTCTTAGTCCTAAATGTTTTTGAAAAATTGCAGGTGCAACTTCTTTTGCAGCTACACTTTTTAAAATAGTTCTGGTTAGGTTATAAGTTACTACTATGCCGCCAACAATTATTAGAACCGCCAGTAACATAGCCACTTGCATGCCTGAATTTATCCGCAGAAAACTGTTAATGACGTTAAAATTCGGCACATTTGGTTTTATTAAACCGCTAAATAACTTAATAATTAAGGAAGCTAAATCCAACCCTAAAATAATACCAGCAATTATCATCAAACCGCCAATAATGAGTGTCGCACAAAGTTCTATCAGTCCAACGCGCATATTTTTTAATTTTTGCATCAAGATCACCAAACTTTCTGTTCGCTCCTTCAAGCAGACCACCTTTTAACTTAATTATAGTTAGCGCTACCAACTTTTTAATAAGCTATCTATTTTCTTTAGCATATTTTAATACTTAGTTTTTAAAGCATTTCCCTTTATAGAAAACTTGCTTATCTTTATAATTTTTTTCCGGTCTAAACTTTATAAATAATCCATCTACAAATGCTTCATAAATATGATCATCTACTTTAGACCTAATTTTTAAATCTTCGCTTAACTTACAAAATATTTTTCCCATGTTTCTAATTAATCTAAATTGAGCCCAATAAGAATTAATTTATGTAATAAATTTTCAATTTTCTTACTCCTTTCTATTTACTTCAAGTTTATTACGATTTTATATAAGCATATTAAAAATGTCATATTTAACTCTTAATGGTTTAATATGACATTTAAAAATTTTATTTATTAGCAATCATTAGTTCTTCAAGTTCTTTACCATAACTGGGCATGCCAGCAATTTTTACACTTTTAATTATTATTTGTATTTTATTAAGATACTTAGGATTTTGATCATAATGATATTTGACTATATTTTCAAAAGCTGGAGCAATAGTTTTATAGAAAAATATATCTGGTTTTGTTTTGATTTGTTGTTCACTAC
>CAMLRO010000012.1 GCA_946482425.1 uncultured Lactobacillus sp. | reverse complement strand
AATCTTTAATAATTCCCGTATCATTAACCAAACGAGAACTGCTTTCACCTACTTTAGTAACATCAAAATAACTTACAGGCAGCTTTAAAAGATGACCCCACAGGCGTTCGCGCAGACTTTTAACAACGCTTTCACCAAAATAGCGCAAAACAAATCCGCCCACTGTTCCTAAAATTAATTGAAGGACAAAAACAATGATAATAATAATTAAGCTCGAATAATTAAAATCATCCCACTTGCTAGTATCTACTAATTCTCTGGTTAACAATGGTAAAGCCAAATTTGCTACACTTGTGATCAGACTGAGAAACAGCCCTAATGCAAATAACGATTTTTTAACATTCAAACTTTTTAACAAGTTTAAAAAATCACTGAATTTAACACTTTGTGTTTTATCTTTAAGTGACTTGAATGCCATAAAAGATACCGGCTTTCCTTAGTTAGACTAAATAAAAGAGTTTTTCAATAATTGAAAAGCTCTTTATTTATCTTGCTAATTATAATTCTTCATTTTCATTATGCCAGAATTTGCGCCAAAAGTCCCGATCATATTTATGCATCTTATCATAATTATAACAATTTTTGGTAAAGTCACGTGGTTCAAAGTCATGATGGCAGTGATGCTTCCTATACATGTGGCGGCACATGTCTCGCATATCAGACCTGGAGAAGTCATGGTCTTCAGCATATTTACGCCATTTTTTAATCCTTTCCATACGGTAGGCAGGATCAACAAAATCAGTGGCTTTTTCCTTAAAATCTTCATCCCAGCCAGCAGCAATTTTTTGCAGATATTGACCAAATTGCTCCTGCTCTTGCGCAGTCAAACCGGCAAAGAAAGGCTCGGTATCTTGCTTGTCTTTTAATTCAGCCAGCTTGGCAGCCTTTTCTTTCCCAGTTGCTGTTAGATAAACACGTTTAACACGTTTGTCCTGCTCATCAACTTCACGTGAGATATCACCTTTTAGTTCCATTTTTTTCAATAATTCAGCTAAAGAACCAGGTTTCAAAGCCAAAATTTCAGCTAAATAATTTTGGGTTAAACCGTCTTCAAGTTTTAAAACAGCCAATACCCGTTTTTGTCCCGATATCGGTTCTTTGTTTTGAAACATATAATAACGACTAGCCCGCAAAATAAAATGAAGTTGTTTCATTAGTTGATCACTTGTTTGACTCATAATTAAGCTCCTTTTATGTAATAAAAAGTTAGGTACCTAATATAATTTACAATTAAATTATAGTTTGGTACCTAACAGTTTGTCAAACAAAAATGTTTAATTTTTTTATTCATCCATAGTCAACCAGTTTTAATTTACCTTTACAATGACCACACGCATATCGTCGTAAATTTAGCCGGCGAACTCGCCAATACTTTTGTCCGCAAACTGTGCAAATGTATAAGTACTTTGCTTTTCTTTTGCGTCTGAGACCAATATCCGGGGCATACCTTGAACCACCAACTTTATTAAGTAAAACTTTAAAATCATGGTCTTGATGACGATATCCTCTGTGATTTAAATGTAAGTGGTAATGCGTCAATTCGTGCTTAATTATGCCAATCAATTCTTGATAATATTGCGGCACTAAAAAATGCGCATTAATTTCAATGTGGTGATCATCTAAATGATACCGACCACCAGTTGTTGTCATGCGCTTATTAATTTTTACTTGGTGCTTAAACTGTCTACCAAAATACTTAAGAGAAACTTCTGCCACCAGGTTCTGTAATTCTTCTTCAGTCAGGTTATCTGAAAACTTTGGCATATAGTGCTGCCTCTTTTTTCGTTTTGATCCTGACTTTCAGAGCCGTCACTATTTTTCTTTTCAGTGGCTTAGCTCCTTCCATCCATGTGCCGGTAAAAACATGGATGGTCTTTGACTGCGCAGAAGGATTACAAAGTACGCCATCCGGATAAACGTGTATACCGGTCTGCAATTGCTGCTCCTTGTTATTAGGCTGAGCACCGTACTTGTTTTTTAAAATGTCAGACACCGATACAGTATTGACTCCCGCCAATTGGTCCTGCTTATCAAATGTAAAATCTCGGTCATCATAATAAGAAAGCATGTCTTTAATTAATGGATGACCTTTTTCGGCGCCAAAGACTGCCGTAAACGGATTCTCTTTATTTTCAAAACCGACAAAAGCTCTATTACCTAATAAATCATGCAAATTGTCCAAGACTAAAACATCAGTATCCATATAAATGCCGCCCATTTCATAGACAGCTTTAGCCCGGATATAATCGGAAACAAATGCCCATTTTTTAGCTTGATAAGCCTGCTCAACATATTTATTTTCGTGGATATCAAAATTTTGTTCGTTCCATTCGATTATTTGGTAGTCTTGCAAATGCTTTGTCCAAGTTTTCATGCAACGCTGAATATTTTTAGGCTTAGGGTTGCCCCCCACCCATACATAGTGAATTATTTTGGGAATCATAATTTAACCTCTGGTAAAAAATTTCTTCAATAGCAAAATTATGTCTTGATTAAAGTCTAGTTTCAACAAGAACATTAAAGCGATATACAAAACAAACATAATGATTGATTTGACTAGCATGTTAAGAAATGCCGATGAAAACATTTGTGGCAAAAGCATCCCCGCTGTCAAAACAATAATTGCAATTATAAAATATTTAGGAATTTCACGAAAAGAATATTTAAAATCATAGCCATCACGAACAATCCATAGTCGTAAAAGCAAAACTATAAACTCAGTTATTAAAATTGCAATCATTGCTCCTGTTGCACCGTACAGTTGATCCAAAAAATAGCTTAATACTACTTCTAAAATAGCTCCCACTATAACGGGAATGGCATAATCTCGGTCTCGGTGGTTTGCAAGTGCAAATTGGTTAGCAAAAACTCCACCTGTGGGAATCATTATGATGGTCAAAGTGAAGAAGAACATCAAAGGCGTCATTGGAATAAATTTATGCCCAAAAAAGAAAGGCACAAATTCCTTGGTATTAGCCATAATAATAACTGCAAATAGTGTTCCCAGCATCACTGTTGCTTCCAAAGATTTTTTTAAAATAACCCGTTGTTCTTTTTTTCCTTCACCCGCCATTTTAGGCATAATAACTAAGGAAATACTGGTTACAATTCCCAAAACCATATTGGAAATTCTTTGTGAATTGTCATAAAAAGCAACCTGCGTCGAATTTTGAAAAAGGCCCAAAATAGGTTTATCGAGAGAAGTATAAATTTGGGTAGCAATTTGCGGAATTAAAAGGGTAATGATTGCCTTAACAGTCGCACGATATTGATAAAAGTGTTTGACAGGTCCACCTACATAACGGTGTATATCAAACCAAAAGACAAATGATCCCAACATAGTTGAAACCGACATAATCAACATATACTTCCAAAGATCACCAGGACTTTTAACCCATAATAAAATCAAAATAACAGATACTAGTTTAACAGCAGTATTTTTTAAAACCACCCGGCCAAAATCAGCCAGACCCTGAAAGAACCAGGAAATATCTACTTGGGCTGAAATAAGGTAAGGCACCATTAATAACAAATATTGACCGTACTTAATATGGAAAAAACTGGTTACAGCAATTACTAATGCAATTGTCACCAAGCCGGCTATTGCCTGAAAGTACCATAATCCCCAAAAAGCTTTAGTTAGATCTTGACCACTGCCAAAAGCTCTAATCTGCGAAATTGTCCTCATACCAATATATGACACAGACAGTGTACAGAATATCATTAAGAACTGAACAATATTATTCACATTGCTATAAATACCATATGTTTTAGGACCTAAAATTCTGGAAAGGTAAGGCACGGTTATTAGCGGTACTAATACCAAAAATATCTGGTAAACCGCATTATATAGAATGTTTAAAAATGTTCTTTTCACAACTTACCCTCTATTTTTTAACAACTTAAAGACATTTTCACAATTTGAATCAGCCTGCACCTCATTAGTTAAATTTAGCCAGTAGTGACGCTTTTGACTGAATTGATCAGGCATTACAAGTGCCTTAATCAGCTCCTGCTGCGTTTTCACACACAGTCCAGGCACAATTTCTTCATAAGGACCCATTAAAAGTCCTCGCTTTTTTTCATATTGTCGCAAATAATTGGTAATGAATATAATTGGTTTATCAATGTTTAAATAATCAAAATAAATCGAAGAAAAATCAGTAATTAAAAAGTCTGTATTACCTAAAAGTTCATATAAATCAATATTAAGTTGATACAAGTAGTCATTATTGAGAAAGGCAATATTTGAAAAGCTACTCTGCAAGTGTTTAAACAGTTTCATTTCATAGGGATGCAACTTTACTATTAAATACTGATGATTCTTTTTTAAAGAATTATTTAGCTTCACAGCATCAAAATCAGGCAATGCAAAGAAATTACCCTGCTCAACTTGCGTCATAATTTGTCGATCGTCCATTTCATAACGAAAAGTTGGCATGTATATTCCAATTTGAGCGTCATCATCTTCAGCTTTGAATAAGTCAGTTAATAGTTTCTTTTTACTAATAGCAGGATTTTTCAAGGCATCAAGACGAGGAAACCCAGTTTTTCGATATTTGTTTGTTTCAATCGCGCAGCAGGCACTCATTAGACTTTCGTATAAATCACTGCTTGAACAAACAATATCCGCATTTTTTTGCCATAAATTAGCATTACGCTGATCAGTTTTGCGACTAGTATTATTAGCCATAAATCCCATGCGCTTGAGCGGAATACCATGCCAGAATTGAATATTGATTTGTCTAGCATGAACTTTAAATGGCTGGTGTGTAGTTAACACAAACTTTGCTGCACCGATTTGTCGCCAAGTTTTTAACGATAAATGTGAAGACGGCCAAGGTTCAACGGTAATAACTTCATATTCAGGATGATTTTTTTGCAA
Source organism: uncultured Lactobacillus sp. (assembly GCA_946482425.1). The sequence goes on along the minus strand of CAMLRO010000012.1, from coordinate 22,836 downwards.
ATATTTACCAAATAAATAACCATTCGAACCCGATCTACCTGCGCCATTAAGAATCACCACTTTATTATCTTGCACTGGTGTAAAACGAGCAATTAATTTCATTGCCGCCAAATATAAACGAAACAAAAAACTCTTCATTATTCAACTTCCCAATTTCTTACCTAGTATAAGAGTACAGAAAAAGCCTGAGAGAACTCAAGCTTTTTTACTTTATTTTTTAGTTTTTTAATGATTATGGCTTATAAATTACTTTATTAGCTGCCGTTTTTCAACGACTTGCATTTGCTCACATAAAGAATCCACAATTAAAATAGAATTTTCTATGGACTTTAAAATAGAAGCAAAAATACAGTATCAAAGAAAGTTTTAGTAATATATCAATATTTTTTACCTTTGGCGGACTGTATAAAAGTTGCAATATTGGGGCTTAATACACAAGCATTTTTTAATATATTGCCAGAGGCTCTTTATGATCTGGTTTCGGATAAGCCTGTTCCAAAACTTGTAAATCTTCCTTTGTTAGCTCAATATCTAGCGCCTTAAGATTAGATAATAAGTGTTTTGAACTACTACTTTTTGGTATTGCCAAAACATCTGGTTGTTGCATTACCCAAGCAAGTAAAATTTGGTAAGGACTTGCCTCGTGATCTTCAGCCACCTGTAAGACTGCCTTATTTTTGGTCATTGTACTGCCCATTTTTGGCCCTCGACCTAGTGGACTATAGGCAATCAACGGCATATTATGTTTCCTTTGCCAAGGCAACAGACTATATTCAATTCCTCTGGTTTCTAGGTTATATAAGTCCTCATTAGCAACGCAGTTTTGACCATCCGGCAATTGCCAGAGTTCTTGCATATCATCGATATCGAAGTTTGATACGCCCCAAGACCGAATTAGTCCTTCATCTTGCAAAGACTGCAATTCCGAAACGGTCTCCACCAAAGGCACCATTCCGCGCCAATGATATAGATACAAATCTAAATAATCAGTTTTTAGTCTTTTAAGACTAGCTTCTAAGCTTTGTTGCATTTTGGGTGCAGAAGCATTTTGGGGCAAAACTTTGGAAATTAAAAAAATTTGTGATCTTTGATAAGGCGCTATCGCCTCACCAACTAGTTCTTCCGAATGACCATTGCCATACATTTCGGCTGTGTCAATCACCTTCAAGCCTGCATCAAGCCCTGATCGAATAGCTTTGATTTCCTCTTCTCTATCTTCGGGATTGTCCCCCATTTCCCAAGTTCCAATGCCTAAAGCTGGCAGAACCTGATTATTGATAGTAACCTTTTTCATAAGTAGCCTCCTTAAAATTCCATTTGATATTATTGTGCATATACAGCTATTTATATCTTCGCAAATAAATTTAATTTTATATTTTTTCTACAATAAAATTTCAACCCTAATATAATTAATTGTAACACATGTTCATTAGCCTCTATTAATGCAAATTCACATTTAAGCTGAAATATCAGAATTTTATTAAAACAGTTAAGTAAAAAAATGTTGTTTTGTTATTCACAAGCTTTGCGATTGTATTTTTCAGAGTGACAATATAGAATCAAAAATAAAAAGGTGAATTCCAATGACAAATAATTTAACAAATTCATTTCACTTATCTGGTAAAAAATGGTTATTAATACTATTTTCTAACATAATTGCATACTGTTGTTTAGTCATGCCTGGTATACAAATACCTGATAATTTAGTCTTTGATGAAAATCATCCCTCTTTAGCAGCTGCTTGTTTTCAGTTGTTAATTGTAACCATTTTTTTAGTAATTCAAATAATCGGTGTACAAATCGCTACTGGTAAAAGATGGCACCAATTATTTCACGTGCCACATGCTAAGGAATGGCTTTGGATTCTTGTTTTCTTTATCTTTGCCTACATCGTATCTGTGTTATCAGGCACTATTTCTCAAAAATTGTTTGGCTCTGTTTCAGGTAATGCAGCTGCAGGATTGACTATGAAGACGCCTCATGTTTGGCTAATTTTTCTTTATCAACGCTTTAGCAGCGCTATCCAAATATTGGGTGAAGAATTCTTAGCAATCATGCCTTTACTAGCTGTGACCCAATTAGCTGATTCTTGCCATATGCCTCACCCTTTATTATGGGGTAATATTGTTTCGGCTTTAATATTTGCACTACTGCACTTATCAACTTATGACTACAATCTGGGTTATGTCATATTAGGATTGGCATTTACACGTCTAGTTTTAAATTGGGCTTTCATCAAAACCCATAATATCTGGGTCAGCTTTTTAGTCCACTTCTTGTTTGATACAATAGCTTTTCTAATTTTATTGTTAGCAACAAAGTAGAAAATTATTTTAAATAAATTTAAAATCATAACTGAAATTTTTCTGGTTATGATTTTTTTTGCACTAAATTAGGCCTTCTTAGGAAAAAGAAATGATACTCAGTTAGAAGCTTGAATGCCCACTTTACGGGCAGCCCAATATTTCTCACATGTCTACTATGGAATACAAAATGTTTTAACCTATAGCGATAAATTCTTTAACACAATACCAAATTTGATTATGCGCTTTACTTTTAAGTGCCTTGTTAGTTAATGTGATAATTGTTACAATTAGACACAAGCAGTCAGTGTTAAAAATTCAAGAGTTGAGTTAAGGTGGGCAGTCAAAATGAGCAGTGATGTTGAACAAAGAATCTTAACAGCTTTCTCACAATTATTAATTCACAATGGCTATCAAAGAACCACTACTAAAAAAATTGCTCAAGTTGCTCGAGTTAACGAAAGTACCCTGTTTAGGCATTTTAAAGATAAACACGGCATTTTACAGCAACTCATATCTGAGTACCATAATGATATTCAACTAATTGGTAAAAATTATCAGCTAGTCGGCAATTTAGAAAAAGACATTATAAATTTGTCTATTATATGTCAAAGCTTTATAAAACAGCATCTAGCACTGTTTTTAACCGGCATTCGTGAATCACAAAATTTACCGGAACTGCAAACAGTGATTAAAAAGTTACTTGATTTACTCAGAGAAATTTTAGCTGAAAAGTTTGAACAAATGCAAAAGAAAGGAGAAATTGCTGAAGATATAGATAAAAAAATTGAAATTGACAACTTAGTTTTACTCAATTTAGGTCAAGCCATCATGCAGCATTCTTTTCCTAATTCTGTTTTTCAAACTCAATCCAACGCCTTTATGCAAAAAAATATTCGCACCTACGCTCATCATTTAAAGCCTGAAAATTAACAAAACGGCCAGTTGAATTTATTGTCCAGCTGACCGTTTTTTTAATAATGTCAAATTTGCAAGTGTATGATCACTTTTTGTTATTAAGATAAATATTACTATCATTTTTGGAGTCAATAGTATAAATCATTTTGTCTCCTCTTACTACATAATGTGAAAACTCCAGCGGCTGATCAAATTGATTATAAACAGTCTTGTTCACATCAAATAGTGGTACCACATTCGTTAATGCCAATAATCTAGCTTGCTCACTGCTGGGTAGGATGGTACTAATTTCACGATATGAACTTGCTAAAGTTTCATGATACTTATCTGCCAGGTATTTGTATAGAGATGTTTCTTCATGAATATTTCTGAGTAAATCAGGAAAACGTTCAGCTGATAACCACGCTTCATCAATTGCCATAGGCACATTTCCTGTTTGCGATATTCTTTTAATGTAGACTAAATCTGTTTGTTCAGGCAATTGTAAAGTCTTAGCAATTTTAGCGTTTTGTAATATTTCTCTTTTTAAAATGATCTTTTTATTTGTCTTAGACCGCGACTCAGCAAATTCAGAAAATCCTTCAATTTGTTCCAGCCTCCCCGTCAATTTTTTGACATTAACATAGGAGCCTTTACCCTGAATAGTAACTACCAGTCCTTCATCAGTCAATAATTTCAGAGCTTTCCGCACTGTTATTCTGCTAACCTGATATTTTTGACACAAATATTGTTCACTTGGCAATTTTTCATCAGTTTTAAAGATATTTTGCTGAATCTTTTGTTTGATATCTAAGTAAATTTTTTTGTAAAGTGGTACGCCAGCTATTGTTTTGACAGAATTCATTATCACACTTCCTTAATTATTCAATATTACTAAATTAAAATAGAAATAACAAACTCAAAGATTAGTATAACAGTCATTTAAAATTATAACTGTATTAAAAGTTGGGACGATTATACTAATCAAAGCACTCTAAAAATATTTTAAATCCTGTAATATTGACTTAGAGCCATAGCTGTATATGTTTTCTCACCAGTATTTTAAATAAATTGACCAAACTCTAATTTATTTAATAAGTAGCCCATTCAAAACAAAACCGTCAGCTTTTACGCTAACGGTTTTCATGAGCCCTTATTTCAAGGATCTTTGATATTTTCGTAACTTCTTTAAAGCCCATTCATAATGACTGCTAGTATTTGCAATGAAGTAAGTACCCAATGCATTATTACCAGTCCAAGGAAAAACATTTTTTTGAAAGAGTTGTTCTTCCGTAAAGCTATCAAGCAAAGCCATAGTTTGTTTATGACTAGTCGCCAGCAGCTTTTCTGCTTCTGCAAGTGAGGTAGATTGGTGTTTTTGCCAAAATTCTTGATTCATTTCACCATAATTGCGCCAATTATACCCTTCAGGCAAAAATTCTTTGCTTTCACCAGATTGATTGCTTTTAACCCATTCTAGCAACAATTTTTGCCATTCATATAAATGAATCAAAACGTCACGTACATTATGATCTCTCTTCCAGTGGGCTTCTTTTAATTTACTCGTATCAAAATTGAAACTGCCAGTGCGAGCTTTTTCCGGCAACTTAGCAATTAAATCAACTATCTTTTGGTATGACGAATTACTTGCAGCAACTAATTCTTGCTTGCTTTTAGGACGTGGCATCTATTATTCCTTTTCTTGATAATATAAAAAATTATTTATCAATATTTTATCATAAAGAGTTTTACTTAGTCCACGACCCATCGTCTATTACATAGTGATCATTGCCTAAATCTGCCATTTCTTTATTTTCATACTGTTGCCTGAATGCATGATAATCTGATAATTTTTTATTTTGTTCTGCTACCGGATTAGTCGTGGGAATAGCAGTTAACAAACTTTTAGTATAAGGGTGCACAGGATCATCAAAAATTGCTTCTGTGGGTCCAATTTCGACAATATGTCCCAAATGAATCACGCCTATATGACTTGAAATGTGCTTAACCATTGCTAAGTCATGGGCAATAAAGAGCATGGCACTGCCACTTTCTCTTTGTATTCGTTGAAGAAGGTTGACAACTTGGGCTTGAACTGAAACATCCAAAGCGGAAATAGCTTCATCTGCAATAATAAGTCTGGGATGCATGATCACCACTCTGGCAATACCAACCCTTTGTCTTTGACCTCCGGAAAGTTCTTGTGGGTAACGGTTAACAAAGGATGAATCAAGCCCGACTACTTTGAGCATTTCTATAACCTTTTGCAATTTTTCATCCTTAGATAATTCTGGATAATGAATATCTAACCCCAGCTTGACTATGTCACCGACTTTTTTACGAGGATTTAGTGAAGACATAGGATCTTGAAAAATCATTTGCATGTCTTTGCGCAATTTGGCAGTCTGCTTTTTACTTAACTGACCCGCTATTTGTTCACCCTCAAAAATCACCTCACCTGCAGTAGGCCAATAAAGACGAATAATTGAGCGTCCAATAGTGGTCTTTCCACTTCCTGACTCACCCACCAGACCAAAAGTCTCACCATTAGCAATGTTAAAGGACACATCATCTACTGCTTTAACTATTTTTTTATTTGCAACTGGAAAATATTGCTTCAAATGATGAACTTCTAAGATATTTTTAGTCATCGCTTATGATGCTCCCTTCATTTTTAAAATTCTTTTTTGTAAAACTGGTGGAATTGATACCTTAGGAGCCCTCTTATCTAAGAGCCAAGTTGCAGCGTAATGGTGGTCGTTAATTTTAAACATTGGCGGTTGCTTTTTAAAGTCAATGTTTAGGGCGTACTTATTTCTTGGAGCAAAAGCATCACCAACAATTGGTTGTGTTAAATCTGGAATCGTGCCTGCAATTGTTGGCAGTTCGTCAACTTTTTCATTAATATCAGGTACTGATTCAAGCAAACCCCAGGTATATGGGTGGCGAGGTTCAAAAAAGATATCTTGGCTTGTTCCCGTCTCAACTATTTTTCCAGCGTACATGACGTTCACATAGGTTGCAATATTGGCAACTACTCCCAGATTATGAGTGATAAAAATGACAGATAATTTCCTTCTTTTCTGAATATCTTTAATCAGGTTCAAAATTTTTGCCTGAATAGTAACATCCAATCCCGTTGTTGGCTCGTCACAGATCAGTAAACTAGGATTTCCAGCCAAGGCTATGGCAATAACAATTCTTTGTCTCATGCCCCCAGAAAGCTGGTGTGGGTACTGGTTTTGAACAACCTGCATGTTTTGAATGCCAACGGTTTCAATTAAACTAAGCACTCGTTCATTGATTTGATCCTTATTCATCTCAGGATGAGAAGACTTAACTGCCTCAGCAATTTGTTTGTTAATTTTCATGGTGGGATCAAGAGAGGTCATCGGGTCTTGAAAAACCATTGCTATTTCCTTGCCTTTAATGCGGTTTTGCATAATCTTAGGACTAATTTTTAATAAGTCCACAGTTTGCGGACCATTTTCAGTCTGATAAGTGAAATTGATCTCACCGGCTTTAATTATTTGATTGGCCTCTTTTTCGCCCATGATTGGTTTGACACTGGCCGACTTACCACAACCGGATTCACCAACCAAGGCAACTGTTTCACCCTTTTTTACCTGATAACTTATCCCTCTGACAGCTTGCACTTCTCCATGATCGGTATGATAGGCTACTTGTAAATTTTTTATTTCTAAAACTGTTTCAGTCATAATCTTACCTAACTTCCTTCAATAGCATCCCGTAAGCCATCCGCAATAATATTAAAGCTCAGCATAATTAGTGCTAAAAACAAAACGGGGAAAATGACCATGTATGGGTAAACGATAGCCTGGGTATAACCATCATTAATCATCGTTCCTAACGATGCTAATGGTGCCGGAACACCTAAACCGATAAAGGCCAAGAATGCTTCCAAAAAAATTGCGTTTGGAATAGATAACATAAATGTGGTAATTATTTGTCCTAATGTATTGGGTAAAATTTGAGAGAAAATAATTTTAATATCAGATTCTCCCATTGTCTTTGCTGATAAAACATACTCGCTGGTTTTCAGTTCCAACACCTGTGCGCGAACTATTCTACTCATATTAATCCAGCCGACAATCATCATGGCCGTAATTATGCTTACTAGACCTGGTTTCATAACCAGAACCAGCAATGTAACAATAATGATCATAGGAATAGTACTGAGAATTTCTGTTATTCTTTGCATGAATAAATCGATTTTGCCACCAAAATATCCTGAAATCAGGCCATAACTAGTACCAATAACCAGATCAATTGCCATAGCCACTAGTGCAACCCTTAGTGAAACTGAAGTACCAGCCGCAACTCTTACAAAAATGTCTCTGCCTAAGTTATCCGTTCCAAACCAATGACCATTAACACCAGGAGCTAAATTAGACTGGTTAGGATACGGCGTAGTGGGTGAGTATTGACTAAGGTGAGGTGCCAGAATAGCTATTAAAGCAATAATAATTAAAACAACTGCGCTAAACACTGCACCTTTATTTTTCAAAAAGCGATGCCAAACCAACTGCCCATATGAATAAGATTTACCAGAATAATGGTCAACTGTTTCCGATTTATGGGCAAATTCAAAATCATTATTTTCTATATTAGTCATAATTACTTGCTCTCATCTAGTCTAATACGTGGATCTATCAATCCATAGAGAATATCAACAATTAGCATAATGCTGATAAAAAGCACTGCATAAAAGAAGGTTATGCCTAAAACAACATTATAATCATTAGCCTGAATAGCACTAATATACAAAGTACCTAGGCCTGGAATAGCAAAAGCTTTTTCAATTACCATACTTCCAGCAAGTAGGTCAATCATTAGTGGTGCTAAAACCGTAATAACCGAAATTAAAGTGTTTCTGATAACATGATGTCCGATCAATTGGAACTTCTTAATACCCTTTGAATCCGCTAAACGATAATAATCGGAATTCATAATATCAATCATGTCGTTTCTGACATACCTTTCAATACTTGCCATAGTAAAAGTACTCAGTGCTATCGTTGGCAGAATGCTGGAAACAAATGGCTGACTAGGTTGGTATGTACCTGGGAAGACCATCAACTTGTAAGAAAATATGATTGAAACAATCAGAGCTACCACAAAGTTAGGAAGACTTATTCCTAAAACAGAGATGCCAGTCATTAAGTTATCCCAAATTGTACCTCTTTTGATCGCTGCCAAAATTCCCATCAGAAAGCCTAAAACCGAGCCTAGTACAGTAGCCTGTAAACCTATCTGGAGTGAAATAATAAAATGTTGCAAAATCATTGTAGTAACCGGTGTATTAACCTGAACTGTGTACGAAACACCAAAATCGCCAGACAACATATTTTTCAAGTAATTAAAAAATTGTAATGGCACTGGACCATCCAAACCATATTTATGATAAAGTGCCGCTACTTGAGCATGTGACATTTTTTCATCATTAAATGGCGAACCAGGCATTGCCTTTTCCATAATAAAAAGAATCAAAGTAATCAAAAATAATGTAATCACTGCAATTAAGATTCTTTTCAAGACATACTTTTTCAAGTTTTTCCCTCCTATCTTCTTCTATAAGCAAACAGAGCTGAGATTGTATCCCAGCCCCGTTAATACTTATAGTGAAATTATTTAATTGAAGCATATTTGAAGAAGAATGGTACACCTGCAATATGCATCGGTAAATCTTTAATATTAGATCTTTCCAAAACTGGTGCGCCAATTTGATATAGCGGTGGGCAAGAGGCACTGTCAATCAGGATATTATTTGCCTTAAGAAGCAATTTGTATCTCTTAGCTTGATCAGTTGTTTGATCAGATTGAGCCATTAACTTATCAAATTCTGAATTTGCCCAGCGACCGTAATTACTGTCGTTCTTAGATTGATACATACTCAAGATCGCTGTTGGATCTGCATAATCTGGTCCCCAACGAGTTAAAGTAGCGTCATAAGTAGCTTTTGACATCTTATCAGTTCTGGTCTTCTTTGCTACTTGTTGCAGTGTCACTTTCATGCCAGGAAGATGTTTTTCAACTTGTGCCTTGATATAAGCAGCTACGTTAGCATATGAAGGATCACTGTCATCATAAAGTAAGGTAAATGACCTTAGATTAGTTGCTTTTTTGGCCTTATTCCAATATTTTTTAGCTTGGGCTGGTGAATACTCGTAAAGATTAGTAGTTGATTCATCTGCAAAATCTTTGCCTGTTGTCGGATTCTTAACCAAATCTTTCATAACCATAGAATGAGAAGGAATTGAACCATCTTTTAGGATGTGAGTTGTTATTTCTTTACGATTAATACTGCAAGAAATTGCCTTACGCAAATCAGCGTTATCTAGCCCCGGCTTTTTCAGATTAAACATGATGTACTGGGTAAAATTACCAACATCATTGACAAAGTTTTTATCTTTACGATACTTAGAAACAAGCTGACCGCTTAAGTGAACATAGTCTGCACTGCCGTTTTCGAAGGCAATTGCGGCTTTTTCTGGATCGGTAATAATATCAAGCTTAACATTCTTAATTTTGACATTTTTGGCATCCCAATATTTCGGGTTTTTAACCAACTGGATGGTATTGTCACCTAATTTCCAGCCCTTAATTTGATAAGGTCCAGAATAAATTAAGTGATTAGAATCTTGTGCAAATTTCTTTCCTGCTTTTTCAAAATATTTTTGATTAACAGGGGCAAAATCACTAAATGCCAGCAATTTGTTCATGTAAGGTACAACATGATCAAGTTGCACTACTAGAGTTTTAGGGCCTGCAGCTTTAACACCTAATGACTTAACCGGCTTCTTGCCAGCAACAATGTCATTGGCATTTTTAATTCCGGCCGCACCTGGCTGGAAGTTAAAGGCTGAGGCAATCTTAGGATCTGATAACCGTCGCCAGGCAAAAACAAAATCATTAGCAGTTACTGGATCACCATTTGACCATTTAGCATTCTCACGAATTGTATATGTCTTGGTTAATCCATGATTACTCGTTTTAACTTTAGAAGCCAATGCCAATTGGGGCTTATCGTGGGCGTCAATAGTATAAAGCCCTTCTGTTGTATTAGCTACGACAGTTGAGGAAGTGTTTTGATACGCTAAAATTGGGTCAAGAGAGTCAACCGTGGCATTTTGGACAACAGTGATTTTATCTTGATTTTTAGTACCAGAACTAGAATTTTTCTGGCATCCTGTTATTAGCAAACCTACACATGCAATTGCAGTAGCAAACAATGCACATTTTTTCATAATTATCACTCTTTTCTAAAAAGATTTCTGATGACCAAAGCCACCAGATAGTTGGCAAGTAGCTGCAGCATTTTTACTAGCAGCTAAAGCAGCTTCTTGCAGATTGTTTTGATTTAAATAAGAAACTAGAAAGCCGGCAATAAAGCTGTCACCTGCTCCCATCGTGTCGACAATCTTCACAGTTTGTGGTTCTTGATAAAGGGACTCTTGCGATGTCAACAAGAAAGCTGGCTTGGCACCGCGTGTTATAACAATGACTTCTGGTCCTAAAGTGAGATATTTTTTGGCAAAACCTTCTACCTGTTCATCAGACATCTCCGAACCAGAAAAGAAAGCGTAATCTACAAAAGGTAAAACACGTTTAAAATAACTTTCATTGCGAGAATCTGAAAAATCAAATGATACTTTGGCAATATGATGCAGTTCATCAAGATAATTTTCAATTCCTGAATCAATTCCAACGTGAGCTACATCAAATTTTTTTATTTCAGCAAAGTCTGTTGGTGTAAGCCTTAAAGATAATAAATGCATTACTGAATTTTTAGGACCAGGGGCAAAAGTTCTATCACCATCATCTGTGAGAATAACCCGAGGCTGAGCTGTAGGTGCATAGACCTTACGACAGTTAATAAGTTCCACTTTTTCTTCAGTTAAAGATTGCTTGATATGCTGTGCGCGATCGTCATCCCCAAACATTCCTAGGTAAGCTGATACATCAGCTCCTGCCTTTTTGGCGTCGACTGCTACATTGACACAATTTCCGCCTGGAAAAAATACCTTTTGCTTGATGTATGTGTCAGCCACATTGTCACCAACTGCAATTATTTTCATGATTTGCAGCCTTTTTAATAATCGAGATGTCCCATATAACGACGAACATCTAATGAGTGTCCTCTTTCATAAGCAAATCCTTCGGCTAATTGACGGAAAGCTACTCCTGAAAGAATCTGAGAATAGTATTCTTTAAAGTCGTCGTCTACTTCATGCATATCAAAGTCAGCATCGTCAATTACATAAACTTTTTGACTGTGCTTTTTGGCAAAGTCAATTACGCGCTGATCCATTTTTCTAGTTACGCCTAATCCTTTGCAAATGATAAATGGCACATCAAAATCTGTTACTTCGAATGGACCATGGAAATACTCGGCAGAATTGATGTAACCACTATGAATCCATTGCATTTCTTGAAGCCAGCATGCTGAGAATGAATATGTTTCTCCAGTATTAATACCTGAGCCTACAGCATAAATTAATTTTTCACGTTTTAATTCACTAGTCCATTTCTTAGCAGTTTCGCCAAATTGCTTTCTCACCCTATCAGCCATAGTTTCTAAACTAGCCAAAGCCTGCAAGCCTTTTTCATATTTATTATCACCAGTTACAGACTTCAATAGGCTAAACAAGAAACCATATAAAACCCCATTATTTAAATCAGAAGCATCTGTTCCTTTGCCCCAGCTATAATGCAAAGTGAAATCTGAGTTCTTTTCTAAGTCAGAACCTGCCGTGTAGGTAATGCCGACTGTTAAAGCCCCTTTACCTTTGGCAAAATTAACTGCCTCATTTGTTTCTGGTGTAGTACCTGAATGAGAACAAGAAACTACTAAACTATGTTTGCCTAAATCATGAGGATTACGAGTTGTGAATTCTCGTGCAGGTAAAATTGTAGCAGGGATATCGCATTCGCGATTGAAAATATATTCAGCTGGCTGCATAAAAGCCATAGATCCTCCACAAGCTACAAAGTAAACATGATTAATGCCATCGAGCTTCTCTGTAGCGGCAAGGGCGTTCTTAATTTCTTGTTGATATTCTTTTTTCATTTTTAACCTCTCAATCATTCTTGTTATATGATGTTATATTATAAGATAATCGCTAGATTTTAATATGTCAAGCGTTTTCTTAAAATTAATTAAGAAAAATGATCAATTAGTAAAAATCTGATAAAAAGTTTGTGAACTGGTATAAACCAATTGCCTATATATCAAAGCACGCAAAAAAAGCATTTCACAAACTCGTGAAATGCTTTAAATAATTATTAATAAATATCTTACTTTATGACAAATGTTTACCAATCATACTACCAATAATTGACAGTGTAAAACAAACTGCAAAGTACAATACAGCTAAGGCAGCAAACATCGGCAAAATATAATTTGCATTTTGACCATAAATAACTTGTGCGTGTTGCATCATTTCCGGCACAACAATGATTGTTGCCAAAGAGGTGTCCTTAATTAGAGAAACAAACTGACTGATAATCGTTGGAATCATGTTTTTATAAGCCTGAGGTAAAACGACATGCCATAAAGCCTGAACAAAGGACATGCCAGTTGATCTTGCACCTTCCATCTGACCGATAGAAACAGATTGAATACCGGAACGCACAATTTCAGCAATCATGCAGGATTCAAATACTGTCATGGCAATAATCGCCGCCGGTATAGTTTCCGGTCTTAAGCCAAAGTTTGGCAATCCAAAATAAGTAAAGAAGATAATTAGCAGCAAAGGAATGTTACGAATAATATCAATAACGAAACCTACAATTGCTGAAACATATTTAATTTTAGAATATCTGATTATTCCTAAAATGGAACCAATAATAAAACTTAAAATGACTGAAATTACGGAGATGTAAATAGTTACCCAGAGGCCCATCAACAAAAAGCGTACATTAAGCCATGAAAAGGCGTTAACCCAATTTTGCATTTTCTAGTACCTCCTTTTAACCTAATTTCTTTTCCAAGTGCCGCATATAATAACTAATAGGCAGAGTAACAATCAGATATAAAACACCTACGACTAAATAACTGTTAATAGTGTCAAAAGTAGTAGACGCAATTGAATTAGCTTGGTACATTAAATCAAATCCTGCCACAAAGGCTAAAACTGAAGAGTTTTTGACCAAGTTAACAAACTGATTTCCTAAAGGTGGTATTACTATCTTGAATGCTTGAGGCAAAATGATATAGCGCATTGCCTGCCAGTAGGTCATACCAGTTGATCTTGCACCTTCCATTTGACCGCCGGAAACAGACTGAATTCCTGAACGAATTGTCTCGGCAATAAAAGCAGAAGTATACAGTGTTAAGCCAATAGTCCCTGCAGTAAACCCATTGATTTTGACAACATACATCGGAATTACTAGATAGAAAAACATAGTGATTACAAGCAAAGGAATGTTACGCATAATTTCCACATAAGCATGGCCAATTACACGCATTACTTTACTTGGAAGAACTTCCATAATTGCAAAAATTGTTCCAATTATTAAACTGAAAAATAGAGCAATTACACTAGATAGTACTGTCCAGCCTAAGCCAACAAACAGCTGGCTGCTGAATTTTGAAAAAATATTAATCATCGGCGATACAGCTCCTTATACTTAAATCCTGGAACATCGCCAAACCACTTTTTAATTAAGCGATTATATTCACCATCATGCTGCATCTCAAGAACTGCCTTGTCTACAGCTTCAGTAAATGAGGTTTGTCCCTTATTAACCGCAACACCGTATGGTTCAACAGTAAAGGTACCGCCACGAACTTCGTAGCCCGGATTTTGCACCGCTAAACCAAATAAAATTCCGTTATCAGTAGTTAGAGCATCTCCTTGATGTGACTTCAGTGCATTCATTGCTTGGGCATAATCCTGCAATTCAATCACTTTTGCTTTAGGAGCCACCTTTTTAATGTTTTGAACTGAATTTGCGCCTACAACACCGATAACTGTCTTACCATTTAGATCCTTTGTACTCTTGATTGAAGAATCTTTAGGAACTAAAAGTGACTGACCCGCATCAAAGTATGACTTTGAAAAAGATATAATCTTTTTACGCTCGGGCGTGATTGACATCGTGGCTATAACGGCATCCACATTTCCGTTCTTTAAAAGCGGAATTCTGGATTGAGATGTTGTGGTAACAAACTCAGCTTTTCCTTGAGGTCCTAATATATGCTTTGTAATATGCTTTGCCATATCAACATCAAAACCCTTTTGCTGACCATCCTTAACGTCAATTAAGCCAAAAAGTTTAACATCACCTTTAACACCCCAAACAATAGTATTTGCTTGTTTGGCATTATTTAAAACAGATTGATCACTAAGACTTTTACCACAACCGGTTAACATCAAAATACATGCTAATAAAGGAAACAGCCAAAATTTCTTTTTCATAATTGGCCTCCTTAGTGAGAAATAATTTTACTCAAAAATTGTTGTGCCCGCTCCGTCTTTGGCTGTTTAAAGAAGCTCTCGCTATCATCATCCTCAACAATCCGACCCTGATCCATGAAGATAACTCTATTAGCCACCTCTTTGGCAAAGCCCATTTCGTGAGTAACGATTAATGAAGTCATACCACTTTCGTTGGTAACTTTCTTCATAACTTGTAAAACATCATCAATCATTTCCGGATCAAGAGCAGAAGTTGGTTCATCATATAAAATAAGTTTTGGTCTCATTGCCAATGTTCTGGCAATAGCAACACGCTGCTTTTGACCACCAGAAATTTGTGAAGGCATATTATGTGCCCATTTGCGTAACCCAACCATATCAAGTAAATCTAACGCCTGTTTTTTATTTTCCTCTTCAGGCATGTGGCTTACTATTCTGGGAGCCAGCATAATATTTTCCAATACATCTTTGTTTTTGTATAAATTAAAGTGCTGGAAAACCATCCCAACATCACTTCGTAAGATGTTGAGGTTCGTCTTTGGATCTGAAAGATCGTGACCGTTAACTACTAACTTACCTTTCTGGATTGATTCAAGTCCGTTTACGGTCCGTACCAAAGTACTCTTACCCGAACCAGATGGTCCAATCAGAACCACCGTTTCACCTTCATCAATCTCTAAATTAATGTCGTGCAGTGCATGAAAATGGCCATAAAATTTTTGCACGTCATGGAACTCTATCATCGACATTGTCATCGCCCCTTTCATAATCAATGCATGAAATAATAAGTTGTAGAATCTATTTTACTATAACCGTTAAGAATTTTAAAAGTAATACAGTGTTTTTAATAAAAATTTATAGAAAGATCTGCTTAATTCACATTGACTTGAAAGTCACCTAGTTAGCGTTATGACGGGAAAGTATAGTAATAAAAAGCTTTTTTGTATGTTCATTAATAATAATTTAATGTCAAAAAATGCCAGTTATAATTAAAAATATCTGTGAAAAATATACTCTTATTTGCATTTTTTCTTCCAAAAATAGTTTGACTGGCATACACTCTAATTAAGGAGAAAACTTATGGATAAAGAAAAAACTTATAAATTACTTTTAAAACAGGCTGGCAGCCTTCTTCAAGATGAACATGACTTAATTGCCAACATGAGTAACATTAGTGCACTGCTTTTTAAT
This sequence comes from uncultured Lactobacillus sp., assembly GCA_946482425.1. The sequence goes on along the minus strand of CAMLRO010000012.1, from coordinate 7,001 downwards.
GGCTTACCCGAAGTAAGTTATGCTGGATTTTATCGCTTCCAAGAGCATGAGCTCATTTTAGGACCATTTCAAGGGCCAGTCGCCTGCATGCATATTCAATTAGGAAAAGGCGTATGCGGCACAGCTGCACAAACCGGTCAGATTCAAATTGTTCCCGATGTTCACAAGTTTAGTGGTCATATTGCCTGTGATGCCAATACCAATTCAGAAATCGTTGTTCCCATTATCCACGATAAAAAACTTGTCGCTGTTCTTGACCTTGACAGCAATGACTTTGCCAGATTTGATCAAATTGATGGTCAATATTTAGCAAAAATAGCAGAACTGCTATTTAATTAAATGCAAGAAATAAAATAAAAGACCAGTAAATCAACTATTAGATGACTTATTGGTCTTTATAAATTCTCTTAAATCTCTGACTAAAAGTTATTTCGTTAAACTTTTTTTACTTTTTACCGGCTAGACGCTGGAATCCTTTTACAATTTCGACTATTAAAATCATGCAAATTCCCGCTCCTAAAACAATTAACCATTGAGTCGAGTTAAGTTCGGTTACATCAAAGAACTTGGTCATAAACGGTAGTTCAACTGCCGCCATGACAACAGCAGAAATCAAGATTGCCCAATTAAACCACTTATTAGCAAATGTCCTCTTAGAAAAAATTGATTGGTGAATATACTTAGAATTAAAAGCATGAAACAGTTGAATTAAGCCTAAAGTGAGAAAAGCCATTGTCAGAGCATCAGCATGTTGCAGATTGGCATTACCCATATGAGGACCAAAATTTAAGCCTAGTTGATAAGTGGTTAAAACAATGGCGCCTTCTAGTATTCCTTGATAAACAATTGAACTGGCAACGCCACCACTGAAGAAGTTTGATTTTTTACCCCGAGGTGTACGCTTCATAATGCCTTTTTCAACAGGTTCAAGTCCCAGAGCAATAGCTGGTAAGGTATCTGTCACCAAGTTAATCCACAGCAATTGCACTGGAGCTAAAATATCCCAACCCAGCATGGTCATCATAAATACTGTTAAAACTTCCCCGACATTACAACTCATGAGGTAAAGAATGGCTTTTTGAATATTGCTAAAGACCTTGCGCCCTTGTTTAACAGCTTCAACAATCGTAGCAAAGTTGTCGTCTGCTAAAACCATGTCGCTGGCACCTTTTGATACTTCAGTACCGGTAATGCCCATGCCAATTCCAATGTCAGCTTGCTTTAAACTAGGTGCGTCATTAACGCCATCGCCTGTCATAGCTACAATTTTGCCCTGAGCTTGCCAAGCCTTAACAATACGAACTTTGTGTTCTGGTGAAACCCTGGCATAAACATCAAAGTCTGCCACATGTTTTTCTAAATACTCATCGCTAAATTCATCAAGTTGAGCACCGGTGACTACTCGTTCATCTTGTCCGGGCTTTAAAATTCCCAGCCTTTCCGCAATTGCCTGCGCGGTTACTTGAAAGTCTCCTGTAATCATAACTGTTCTAATACCGGCACTGTGAGCTTCTTTAATAGCCTCTTTTGCTTCAGGGCGTTCTGGGTCTATCATCCCTACCAAGCCAGCAAAAATCAAGTCCTGCTCCACATTATCAGTTGTAGGATTATCGTATAATTGCTCAACTGGTTTATAGGCTAACCCCAAAACTCGCAAGGCATTTTTAGCCATATTTTGATTTGAAAGCATAATTTCATCTTTTTGCTTCTCAGTGATCTCACTGACTTTACCATCAAGTTCAATCCGCGTTACTCGCTTAAGCAGTTGATCTGGAGCTCCTTTAACTGCTACAAAATATTGTCCATTGTTCTCATTAATAGTACTCATTAATTTACGACCGGAATCAAATGGCACTTCCTGGAGTCTCTGATGATTTGCAAGCAAATTATGCACATCAATTTTTTGATCAAGCGCATACTGAACCAATGCAGTTTCAGTTGGATCACCCAACAATTGATTATTATCATCAAGTTTTGAATCATTAGCTAAAACCATTGCCATTAAAGCATGATTATCATGATTAATGCTATTTGAAGATTGATGAATCTTGTTATCATAATAAACCTGTTCAACTGTCATTTTATTTTGAGTTAAAGTACCGGTTTTATCAGAACAGATGATATCCGTTGCTCCCAAAGTTTCTACTGCTGGCAACTTACGTACAATCGAATTGTGCTTGGCCATTACCTGAGTACCTAGAGCCAAAATAATAGTTACGATTGCAGGTAAACCTTCCGGAATTGCTGCAACAGCAAGTGAGACAGCTACTAAGAACATATCGATTGCTAACTTATCAGTGGGTTCCGTACCCTTTTTAGTGAAAAAGCCTACAACGAATACTACCGCGCAAATGATTAAAATCATTATAGTCAGTGTCTTACCCAATTGGTTGAGATTACGCTTTAATGGTGTATCCGTTTCATCAGTGTTGTTAAGCATTGTCGCAATTTTACCGACTTCAGTATTCATACCTGTTGCGGTAACGATACCTTCACCGCGACCATATGTGACATTGGTATTAGCAAATGCCATATTATCCTGGTCGGCTAAAGCTACCTTTTTTTCATTCACAGGTTCACTATTTTTATCAACCGGAACAGACTCGCCAGTCAAAGCAGATTCTTCGATTTTAAGACTTTTAGTAAGAGTTAACCGCAAATCTGCCGGTACAACATCGCCTGCTTCAAGTAAAACCACATCTCCTGGGACTAATTCAGTACTTGGTATTTCCACAATCTGACCATCACGCCGAACATGGGCATTAGGAGTGGCCATTTTTTTCAAAGCATTAATTGCTTCTTCAGAACGTGTCTCTTGAAAAACGCCTAAAACTGCGTTCAAGATGACCACGATCATGATAATTGCCGCATCTGTCCATTCCTGAGCCACAAAGCCGGAAAGTAACGCTGCAACTATCAAAACAATGATCATGAAATCCTTAAATTGGGCTAAAAAGCGTTGCCAAATGCTAACTTTCTTTTTGCTAGTCAAACTATTAGAACCATATTTTGCTCGTAATCCATCTATTTGACTCGCCCTTAAACCACTGGATACAGACGTTGCAAAGTCCTTTGCAACATCCTCAATTTTTTGATTGTAAAAATTTTGGGGCATCTTTACCTCCTAATAACAAAAAAGAGACTTATATGTACAACACACACAAGTCTCACTATTTAAGATAAGTCCAGAAGTATTTCTTCGGGTGTTGGGCTTATCGCAAGTAATTGCTGTTACTCCCTTATGATGCTTCTTATTATAAATAAATTTATTACTTTTAACAAGAATAAGGCTATTAAATTAATTAAATAAAAAACATGACTTCATATTTCGAGAGGTCATGTTTTTAATAAATACTAATATTTACTTAAGACCGGTCCACTTCCATTCAGTAACTTCAGGCATATCTTTACCATTGTCACGAATGTATTGGTGGTGTTTTGCAAGTAATCTATCCATTTCCGCTACAAAGCCTGCACTCTTTTCAGCATATTGAGGAACACTTAAAATAGCATCTTTTGCCAAATGGAAACGATCAAGTTTATTAACTACCCGCATATCAAACGGTGTAGTAATATCCCCTTCTTCTTCATAGCAGTGAATATGAACATTGCTGCGCTTGCGACCAAACCAAATGGATTGCATCATTGCTTTATAGCCATGCCATGCAAAGATTACTGGCACATCGCTTGGGAATAATTGCTCAAATTCTTCATCAGAAATTGCTTCTGGATTATCCTTAGTATTCATTAATTTCATAACGTCAATGACGTTAATATAACGAATCTTGAGATCAGGGAAATTCTTATGCAAAATATCGATTGCAGCAAGTGATTCCATTGTCGGTTCCGTTTCAGTTGAAGCAAAGACAACATCAGGCTTAGCATTTTGGTCAGTTGATGCCCAATCAATGTATGATAAGCCGTGGTTGGCAATACGAGTTGCTTCATCAATTGAGAACCATTGTGGTCTTTCTTGCTTAGAAGTAACCAAAATATTGATGCACTCACGATCGGTGAAAGCTTTTTGCGAAACTGCCAAAAGAGAATTGGTATCAGCTGGTAAATACTCATGAACTAAATCAGGACGATTCTTTTCATACATGTGAGTCAAAACACCTGGGTCTTGGTGAGTATAACCGTTATGGTCTTGTTGAAAGACAGTTGAAGTTGCAATAAAGTTAAGTGAAGGATAATCCTTACGCCAGTATTGTTCCTTAGCCTTTCTTAACCATTTCATGTGTTGAGTCAACATTGAATCTACAACACGACCAAATGACTCATAAGTAGCAAAGAAACCGTGACGACCAGACAAAACATAGCCCTCAAGCCAGCCTTCATCTTGGTGCTCAGACAATTGTGAATCGATCAACCGACCACTTGGCGCCAAGTTTTCATCATTAGGCGTATGAACGGAACTTTCCCATTGCCGTTTTTGCTCATCAATAAATTTAAATAAACGGTTTGACTTAGTTTCATCTGGTCCAAAGCCGCGGAAAGTACTTGGATTGAGTTCAGCAATTTCGTTTAAGTATTTAGCCCATTCGGTCATGTCTTCAGCTTCAATAGAACCTGGTTGATCAAATTTCAACGCATACTTGCGATAATCCGGCAGACTAAGACGTTTAGCTTTTTCTCCACCCGCATTAGTGATTGGATTCATGGCCATCCTACTATCACCAGTAACATTATCAGCTGTCACGATTTCTGTTGGGACGCCATTTTCATCGAATAACTCTTCCGGTTTATAGCTCTTTAGCCAGTCCACCAGCATATCTTTATGTTCCATGTCATCTTGAGCAACAGGAATTGGAATCTGGTGAGCTCTAAATGAGTTTTCAATTGGATTACCATCAAGATCCTTCTTTGGACCTGTCCAGCCCTTTGGCACCCGGAAAATGATCATTGGCCAGTGTGGTAAAGTTTCATCATTATTTTCACGAGCATTCTTCTGAATTGCCTTAATTTCTTCAATTACGGTATCCATTAATTTGGCCATTTCTTCATGAACCTGCATATGATCTTTGTAACCGTCAAACTCGCCACCGTTATATGCAGAAATAATATAAGGATGCCAACCCATGCCTTCAAAATACTTGGTCAATTCTTCATCCGACATTCGGGAAACGATAGTTGGATTGGAAATCTTAAAACCATTAATTTGCAAGATTGGCAAAACTGCCCCGTCCTTAATAGGATTAATAAATTTGTCGCTAAACCAGCTAGCTGCAAGAGGTCCAGTTTCTGCCTCACCATCACCAATTTCAACTGCGGCGATAACATCAGGATTGTCTAAAATTGCACCTGTGCCATGGGAAAGTGAGTAACCTAACTCACCACCTTCGTGCATCGAACCGGGGGTTTCAGGTGCAGCGTGTGAAGCAGACCCACCAGGGAAGCTGAAACGCTTGAAGAGCTTAGCCATTCCTTTTTCATCTTGTTGAATTTCAGGATAAAGCTCGCTGTATGAACCATCAAGGTATGAATTAGACACCATAACCTGACCACCATGACCTGAACCTTCAATATAGAACATGTTCAAACCATACTTTTTGATAACTCTATTTAAATGAGCATAAATAAAGTTTTGAGGTGAAATAGTGCCCCAGTGACCAATTGGTTTTGGTTTAACTTCATTTGCCTGCAATTCATGCTTTAATAACGGATTGCTCATTAAGAAAAGTTGGCCTACAGATAGATAGTTTGCTGCACGCCAGTGAGCATCAACACTTTTGAGAAATTCTTTTGAGTCGTAATCAACTGCCATTTTTATTCTCCCTTTTAAATATTTGCTAAAATTCATTTTATAAACATATTATAGCAAGTTTTTGGTAAAGTTCAACCATTTTAAAAATTGGTTCGTCCCAATTATAAAAGTACGCGTTTGGCTCTCACACAATACTAAGAAAAGCTGCTATCACTATATTTTTTATTTACAGATCAGCATATTTATGTTCAAATACTGATAAACACTTATTTTTTAACACAAATACAGAAAAAAAGATAAAGTAATATTGACTATGATGCTAAATTAATGGGAGGAGAAGTAATATGACACAAGAAGAACGTCTGCGGCAAATTAAGCAAATGCTTAATCAAGAAAATCATTTGAGTACTCGCAAGTTAGCAAATTATTTCAACATTTCTTTTGACACAGCCCGTCGTGATGTAGTGCGGTTAACTTCAACTGGCCAAGCTATCAGAGTTCACGGTGGATTAGTCGCAATAGATCGAAGTGATGTGCCCAACTTTCTCACGAGAAGTCAAATCGATTCCCCGGTCAAAACCAAGATGGCAAAAATGGCTCAAAGGTTTGTCCATTCTAATCAATGCGACTTTATTGGTCCATCCACCACATTAAAAAAATTGTGTAAATTAATTTGTGGTACTGATCTCCAGATAGTCACTAATTCAATCGACAACTCTCTAGCATTGCTGCAATCTAAATTACCCAAGGTAAGGCTTCTTGGAGGCAAAATGGATAAGGAAGACAGGTTTAATTACTCTGTTGATTCACTTGAACTTTTGCATCGGCTGAGCTTTAATACTGCCTTTATTGGCACATCGAATGTTAAAAATGATGGCATTTATTCCGCAAAAATGGATGATTCAGAAATAATCAAAGTTGCCTGTTCCAGAGCAAAACAAGTGATAGTTGTTGCAGAAAAATACAAATTTGATAGTCAAAATACATCTCCTTATATGTCAATTCCGCTTAACAAGATTGACGTTTTAATCACAGATTTGCCTTTACCTGAAAATTTCCAAAAGAATTTTTCGCCAAAGACACAAATCATTTCGGTATTAAGGAAGTGAGGTTATGCGCAGCTTTTTTGGTAGCTTGTTTTCAACAAAACGGCAACAGCTAATCGAAGAAGTTTATCAAGACTTAGATCAATTTTATAATAGTTTTTTTAGTAATATATACAATGAATTGAATATCAAAAAATATAAGCAAATTCGTGATGCCGTTGGTATGGTAATGCGCAAGTTTGACAGTAAAG
>CAMLRO010000011.1 GCA_946482425.1 uncultured Lactobacillus sp. | reverse complement strand
TTTGAGATTATTTATTTCCCGGGAAATATTTTCTATCTCTTTAAATGAAGCATTGGGGTCGGCAATTAGTTTATCTAATTTAAATTGCAGCAAATTAATCCGATTATCAATGTTGGTATTCTTATGACTGGAAAAATCACTAGCCGTAATTAATTTATGATTTTTTAATTCCCAGATTGCAAAATTCAAATTTTTCAGCAAGTTTTGATCATGAGATACCAGGATAATAGCAAATGGATAATTTTTCAGAAATGTCTCAAGAGCATTAATAGCTGAAATATCTAAAAAATTATCTGGTTCATCAAGTATCAGTAAGTTATGTTCACCTAATAGCACCTTTGCCAATTTATAACAAACTAGCTGGCCTCCACTTAAATCACAGACTTGGTTATTCAAAAATCTTCTTAAACGTAAATCACCTAGAAGTTGCATAGTAGTTGTTTTATCAAAAATACTGATCTTAGAAATTGTTTCTATCAATGTCTCCCTTTCCGCAGCTTCTTGAGCAATATTCTGTTTAACATAACCGATTTTTAATTGCGGATTAAACCAAGCGTTAAGTTTTTGATGAAATAATTTTGCTAAAAAAACTGATTTTCCGACACCATTTTTGCCAGTTAATGCAATTTTTTCTCTTCCTTTTATTTGCAATTCTTTTGTTATACTAAACAATTTGTTTCCGTGTAAGACAACGTCTTGAATGCCTAATCTGACCAAACTACTTTTTTGTGATAGATCTAAGTTTGTTGTTTTAACGTTACTTAATGTAATTGTATGATGGACTTGTGGTTTTTCCAGCGCAGCTTCTTCGCTAGTTATACGTTTTTTTAATTGAGTACTAATTCGGCTAAGCCTTTTCTCAATCTTGCCGCTGTCTTTTATTTTCCAATCCGACCAAGACATATCTTTCTTTTTCTTGGTAGCCTTTTGAGACTTTATTTCAGCGTCTCTTTGATCTTTCTTTAGTTTTTTAATTTTAGTTAGTTTTTCATGGTATTCTATGTTTTTTCTTTTTTCTTCAGCTATGAGAAATTGACAATATTCACTATATGAACCCTTAAATTCATGAACTTGATGATCTTTAATGTGCCAAATAACATTAACAAGTTTCTGTAAAAAAGACTGATCATGACTAATTATCAAAATTGGTTGTTTTAAACTACTTAAGGCTTTAATTAGCCATCTTTGTTGCTCAATATCTAAATTAGAAGTTGGTTCATCCAGAATCAACAAAGAATCTCTGGCTTGACCCAATCTGATTATTGCCTGAGTAATGGCTTCTTTTTCTTTTTCCCCACCACTTTGCTCATCATTATTTAAAAGCTGTGGTACCAAAGCAATGCGGCAGTGGCGCAGTATTTGTCCCGTTACTCTGAAAATTGTGGGCATTTGGGCAATAATATTAATCAATGTGGTCTTACCTACACCGTTATCGCCTATTAAGCCAATTATTTGATGGTCCTGAATATTCAAATGTGGGGCATAAAACAAAGTTCCGTCTCGATTTTCAACGGTAAGGTTAGTTATTCTAATATATTCCATACTAGCACCTGCTTTTTGCTAAATAAAAAGCACTGATAACCAAATTGCCCATAATTTGATTAGCAGTGCACAAAAAGCGGTGAAATTAAAGCGCCACCTTAATAGAGAACAATACTAATTTCTGATTATCGGCAAAAATGCATGATAAAAGCATTGGTTATCAAACTTTTTTGCTTACTAATAAAACCAGAAATTAATTCTCCATTTTGGCAATAACCTCTTTCTCTAAATTATTTTAACTATATCATATTTTTTTCATTTTGCAACGTCCCAATTACTCAACTTTTTCAAAAATCTCACATACCATTGGTGCCTGCGGATAAAATTTTTGACCATTGGCTTTAAATTCTTCTTCAAAGAATTGATCATGAATTTTGCGCCAGTACTGGTAGCTACGGTCACCTTCACCTTCATGATAAGCATGTTCTGCAGAAATTTGATTATAAGGGATAATTTCTACAACTTTATCTTGAACAACACAGACAGGTTCACCCTGACCATCAAGAATTATGTTCCAATCGCCAATATTTGAAATATCTTCATAGCCAGGTACATATTCCGAAGTTGTTGCAGTTTTGATTCCCTTGTCAACTAGTTCAGCCAATTCATCTGCATCTTCTTTACTAGAACCAAAAGCCCAGGCATCAACTTTAGTATCAGTAGCCAAATTGTGTTTAAGACAAAAGTTATACCAGAATTGTTTTACTTTCTCGTCCATTATAACCACCATTCTGGAGTCAGTTCACCCATTGTAGCGACCTTCCCACTTTCATAATCCAGCATCACTTCAATATAGCGATAATCTTTTTCCATTAATTGAACAATAAATTCGCGGCAAGCTCCACACGGCGCACCATTTTTACCATCTGCCATTAGTGCTAAAACTCTGCTAATCCTTGTTTCACCATTAGTAATCATATTAAAAAGAGCATTTCGTTCTGCGCAAACACCTAATCCGCAAGCTGTATCAACACAAACTCCCGTATAAATATTTCCTGACTCTGTCATGACTGCAGCAGCGACACCACCAGCTTCCATATGGGGACCAATCGCGGTGAATCCTTGTACTTTCTTAGCTGCTTCATACATTTTTTGCCATTTTTCATCCATCTTTTTCCCCTCATTTTTTATAAATTGTCTATAGCTTACGTTCAAATTTTCTTTGACATAATATTGAATTTATAGATGCCGCCATTTGAATGAACCATTTCTGTCCCTGTGTTGACATAACCGGCCTTTTGGTAGACTTTAATTGCACGCAGGTTGAATTCAGCTACCGCTAAAACAATTACTTGATAATCATAGTTATTTTTAACATAATTTTCGATAACCGTCATAAATTCGCTGCCTAAACCTCGACCAGTTAAATTTGGAGCCAATCCCAAGCCAACTTCAACTTGTTCTTTTTTCTCCTTATCTGGATCAAGACAAAAGAAGGCGACTAAATTATCATCTTCATCCAAAACCTGAAAGTAATTATTTTTACGCAATTGGGGAGAAATTATTTCATCATAATCTTCTTGATCATTTTTCATATCATAAAAAGCGTATTGGCCGTCATAATGCCATTCATCTGCAATAATCAGGGCATTTTTTTGCGACAGCATTGCTATTTTTTGAAAAATACTTTTATTCATTTCTTCACCTCTATTCTTTTAAATATTAAAGACTAATTAATTATTTAATATACTGAAACCCCATTCAAAAAGCAAATTTACAACAAAAAATCCGTTTTTACTTATTACACTAAGTAAAAACGGAAACTAAATTTTATTTGTTACCCTTTAATTAATAGCTGGTCCACCTGTAGCACCATAGACTTGACCTGTGACATAACTTGCCAAGTTTGAAGCTAAGAAAATATAAACATGAGCTATTTCATCTGGTTGTCCTGCACGTTTCAAAAGTACTTCTTGACCGAAAGTGGAAAGAGCCTCAGTTGGCTGACCGCCGCAAACTTGTAAAGGTGTCCAAACTGGGCCAGGGGCAACACTATTAACCCTAATACCCTTTGGAGCAAGGCTTTGAGCCAAATTAATAGAGAAGCTGACGATTGCCGCTTTAGTTGCGGCATAATCAAGCAATATTGGTGATGGACTAAATCCTTCTAAAGAAGTCGAGGTCAAAATTACACTACCTGGTTTCATATGCGGCACAGCCGCTTTAGCCATTTCAAACATGGAGATGATGTTAACTTCAAAGGTATCGTGAACTTGATCCATTGACAAATTCTCTAAACCATCAGCATTTTGTTGGATAGCTGCGTTCATGACCAATAATTCTAAGCTGCCAAATTCTTTGACAGCTTTTTCAACAACTTTTTCTGCTTCGCCGCGTTTACGGAAATCAGCTGGCAGCAAAACTGCCTTACGTCCAGCCTTTTTAATGAGTTCAGCTGTATCTTTAGCATCGGATTCTTCTTCCGGTAAATATTGAATGGCTACATCGGCTCCTTCTTTGGCAAAGCCAATTGCGACAGCACGACCAATACCAGAATCACCACCAGTAATAAGTGCATGGCGATCTTTTAACAAGCCGTGTCCTTCATAGTCAGCCATGTCGCCACTAGGCGCAGGATCCATTTTACTTTGCACGCCTGGATATTCCTGCGATTGCTTAGGAAAATCATCATGATGATAACGTTTTAACGGGTCTGATAAATTATTGTCCATTTCTACTTTCTCCCTTCAATAAATTCAAGTTCAAGATACCGCTTTTATAATAATAAAACAAAAATATTGCTTATTAATTAACAAAAAGTCATTATCTTTGCCCAATTAAATGCTATGCTATATTATGAATTTATTAGGTGTAATAGGAGGAAATACTTAATGTTTAAATCATACAAAAAATTCTGGCAGAATATCTTTAATTTTTCTGGTACTGCTAGTCGTTCAGAATACTGGTGGCCGGTAATTATTAATTGGGTTCTGGCTTTTATCTTAATACATTTAGTTGAGAGCCTTTTAGGGCATTCAATCAATGATATTTATACTTGGGGCGACTGGAGTATTAAGACTAGTTCTCTCATTATTTCCTTCGTTGTCTGGATTGCAATGCTATCTCTGCGTTTTCGCCGTTTACATGATAGCAATCACTCTGCTTGGTGGATTCTAATTATGATAATCCCAATCATTGGCGACATTTGGTTTGTCATTTTAATGCTGTTACCATCCAGGGCAAATAATTACGATTAAAATGTAATTCCTTTTCTAATATAAATCACGTGCAATAATGTACTTTTAGTGCAATTATTGCACTTTTTCTTTCGTAGCCAATATTTTCGCTAGCAACTTCAGCAAGATTGGATACGGCTTGCATTATACTACTTTATGTTTACCCTCGGCTCAATGATCGTAATGAAATCAAATATTCTATTACTACTCATAATGAACGTTATATTGGCGTTTAAAGTTCACGCAAAAGCAATGCAGATGCAATTTTAAAAATCATACGCAATCCTGAATTATAGTCAATCGCCACATAGATTTTAATATAATTAAACTCAGTAACCATAAAAAACTAGACCAGAAACTGGAAGAATCTGCTGAGAAAATAGGTTTTAAAGTAGAAAAGAACCTTAGTGTTTCTGCTCCAGTAAATCGTCAACCAAAATTTGCTAGCATGATTGCAAAACAAAATACGGAAAAGTCAGATGAAAGTTTAGGACTTTAATTCAAAAAACGTCAGTTTTTACCATATTCGGTAAACATCATGTCCTTTAATGATAAAATAGATCTGAGAGTTTTAGAAGTGAAAACACTATGGCGACAACGATTAACAGACTATTAAAGAGTAAAAATATTAGTATTGTGGAAGTTGCAGAAAAAAGTGCAGTTTCTGCTAGTACTTTGAGAAAAGCAGCAGCTAAGCCACTTGAAAGCTGGTCGGTAAGAGTGCTTAATGCTTTTGCAACTGGTTTAAATGAAAGAGCAGGCGATTTACTAAATATGTTACAACCCAAAGAATATAAACTTGATATTAACGATAAAAATCAAACTATTCAGGGCGTTTATGTGTCTGATAAAGCTATGTATCTTGAGCTAAGAGGAGTTATTGAAGCTAGTCATTTAGAAGGTTGGAACCCAACTAAAAAAGATGTTGAGAGCGTATTAGATGGAGTTCTTAATCCAGACCCAGAGGAAGTTAAAGAAATTATGGAAATTTGGGAGGGCAGCGATGAGTGACTGGATTAAAGATACACTATATGACAATGGTGTAATGAAAAATAAGCAAAATATCAAAAATCAACAAAAGCTAGAAGATTTAGAATACCTCCAGTCTTCAAGAAGGGCTTTTGTTTTTTTGAGTTATAAACCTAAAAATTTCTGATATTCGCGACTTAAAAAAATACACAAAATTATGATTGGGCAGGTAAATATCGTCCGGGTAATTTTCAAAAAAATGGCTATGAATTTTTTGATCATTCACGCTTCGGTTACGCAGAGAAAATATCAACGATATTATTCATGGACAACCCAAACAAGCAGGCTTAGCAGCAACAGACTATGCTAAATTACTGGATGAAATAAATTTTATGCACCCATTTAGAGAAGGGAATTGTCGAAGTTGCAAGGTATTTTTACTTGCTTATGCAGCTAATCATGGGCAAGTAATTGATTATCCACGCAAGAATGAAGAAATGAATGCTGCCCAGGAAAATGCCGATGTAAAACAAATTTCTAGTTTAATAAAAATTCAAAATTTACCTAGTCGTGACGCTGCGTTCAAACTTCTAACTAAACAGATGAAAACGTCTAAAGACCTCAATCAAAATGAATGATTATAGCCTTTTAAATAAGCATAAAAGTGATATGATCCCCAAATTTAACCTAAATTCGGGGATATTTTTATGGCTAAATTATCAACTAAAAACTGCATTTATAAACCAAACTTTTACCAGTATCTACTGAAATAATTAGTTGAATGATATTAGTTAATTTAGTAACAGTTTTCATTATAAAAGTGTTTTAATTATTTGCTTTAAATTGGATATTAGCTTGATGTAGTAGCAGCATTAGCAATACTTATAATATACAATTTTTTAAATGTATATAAAATATTGATATAATTGTCACAGAGTTAATGATATTTGTATGAAATTAATCACTTGCCTACGATTAAAATTTTCATATAATTTAAAAATGTACCGGTACTAAAAATTTAACAGCAAAGGGATGATTAATTTAAAATTCAAAACTAGCAAGTTCAGGAGTGGCTAATTTAGCTTTAAGGCTAATTGCAACTTTTATCTTTTAAAAAATAGAGTGTTATTATGGAAACAAATAAACAAAAATTAACGGTAAGTCAAAAAAGATCTAGAAGTAAGCCCAAACACTTTAAACTCTATCAGTTTTTTGCATACTTTTTCTCCATAATGATAAGCAGCATTTTGATTGAAAAGTTTTTCCCAAACTGTTGGCCATTTTGGTCTAGTGGCAGAAATCTTCTGATGTTTTTAATTAGTCTTGCAATATATTTTATATTTTTTACTTTTACGGATAAAATCCTTGACTATTTCTGTTCTAAAAATAATAACTAAACTATAATTACGAGTGCAGATAAACCTCTCGACTATTTCTATTCTAAAAACTATAATTAGACTATAATTTCGGGTGCAGATAAATCATCAAATTGTGATTTATCTGCTTTTTTGTGATTTCATTGATCTACTTTTTCAAAATTACAAAAAATGTAGTTTATCGCGTATTCAATAAATTCAACTATCTATTGTCGAAATTTTTAAAAGCCAAACCAAATAATGAGGTGTAAGCAAGGCTAGGATGTAATTAGTATTAGATAATCCAACCTGATAACGCGTACCTAATTCACCAGAACCAATTTAATAATCATGCTAAAGCTGATAGATTTCAATTTTATCTTATTTAACGATAAAATACCCCCAAATTTGTCTTAAATTTGGAGATCACATCATTTTGTAGTTGCTTCATCTTTTCGTTTAAACATCGCTATCTGCCTTCTAGTAACATATTTTGCTAGAAAAAATATAAAATACGAACTTTAATAATACAACCCAATCTTCTTGTTCTTGCATAGTTCTTAATTTTATTTTATTCTTATTATTGTCACATTCGATAATAAGAAAGCAAAAAGTGAGGATCTAATGTCAAGTTTTCAAAAATATTACGCTAAACTATCTGAAATTGCTGATTTTTTACTTCATAATCCAGAACTTGGTTATAAAGAATTTAAAACATCTAAAAAGATTGAAGATGAAATTAACAAAATTAGTACCGAGTTAAAAGTCGAACATTATCTAGATACTGGTTTAAAAGTAACGTTAACTAATGGTAGCCAAAAAACCATTGGAATTATCGCCGAAATGGATTCACTCTATCAGCCTAATCACAAAGTAGCAGATACGAGTACTGGTGCCGCTCAAGCCTGTGGCCATTACACACAAGTCACTACCGCACTAGCAATTATGAATGAAATAATTACCAATCACCGACTTAAAGATTTTGGTGCTAATCTAGCATTTATTTTCACTCCATCCGAAGAATTTGTTGATCTTGCTTGGAGAAAACAGCAAAAAGAAGCAGGAAAAATAGATTACTTTGGTGGCAAACAAGAGGCTATTAAACTCGGCATTTTTGACGATATTGACTATTGTGTTTCAGTTCATGCGATAGGCGAAGACTTTGATGAACGAACTATCGAAATTAATTGTGATCTCGCGGGCTTTAATTTTGAATATTTTGATTTTTATGGCAAGGCCAGTCATGCGGCTTTCGCCCCAGATGCAGGTATTAATGCTCAAAGCATAGCAACATTATTTAATACCGCTTTAGCTCTGCAGCGTCAGCAAGTTAAGGATCCCAATCGTATAAGATTTAATCCCGTAATTGTTGGTGAAAATCATGAATCAATTAACGTAATTCCTGATCACATTAAGATGGGGACAGATTTAAGATTTTTTGACATAGACAATGCTCAAAAATTAATGAACCGTTTTAAGCAAGCAGCAGAAGGCTGTGCAGCAGCACTTGGCGGCTCAGATAGGTCCGAAAGGCAAGTTGGCTACTTACCTTTGATCTCCAGTAAAAGTATGAGCGCTATTGTGAAAGATGTCTTCTCTGCAGATGAAAAAATTACCGGTTTAATCGAAAATCGGGGCTACACAATGGCGGCAGGTGATATTGGAGATGTCAGTTTCTTAATACCAACTATCCAAATCGGTTATGGTGGTTGGAACGGAACTATTCATGGTGATGACTTTACCCTAGTTGATCCTGAGTTTGTTCTAGCAATTTTTCCTGAATTTGTCTTTAACAGTATTCTTAAGATTTCAAATAACTTAGATCAGGTAAAAACTTATAAGAAAACAAAAGAAGAATATCTAACTGAATTAGAAAAGATGGCAAAATAAAATGAAATATTTAAAAGCATATGGTCCGCTAATCATTTTAGTGTTGTTAATAGATACAGTTTCTGAAATGATTAGTACCCAAGTATTTAAAATCGGCAAAATTGAAATCTCTATCTTACCTCTAGTATTTGCGGTAATTATTGCTATTTTAGTTTATTTAATCCCAGCAAAGCCTATTAAAAAACTTTACAATGATAAACGGGTGAAATTTGCCGGTAAATACATGATTCTTATCATGTTGCCTTTAATGGCACGTTATGGAGCGAATGTGGCCCCTAAAATCAATGAAATTATTTCTGTTGGTTGGGTTTTTCTAGTCCACGAATTAGGTAATTTAGGCACGATTATCTTCGGTTTACCTGTGGCACTATTACTTGGCTTAAGAGAAGAAGCTATAGGTTCAACCTTAGGCTTAGGCCGTGAAGGTGAACTAGCATATATTAGTGAAAAATACACGCTAAATTCCCCTGAAGGTCGCGGCGTACTCGGAATTTATTTAATTGGTACCATTTTTGGTTCAATTATCTTTTCAATCCTTGCTCCACTTCTTCTAGGAATGGGCTTTAACTATAAAGCTGTTGCAATGAGTGCCGGTGTTGGTTCTAGTTCAATGATGACTGCAGCTTCATCGTCTTTAGCAGCTTTGGTACCAAAACACAGTGACACTATTTTGTCCTTTGCCGCGGCCAGTCAGTTACTAACTAGTTTTATTGGCACTTATATCATGTACTTCCTAGCAGTGCCTCTACAAAGATTCATGTACACACACATCACCAGCCTACTAGACAAAAAGAAAGAAGTTTATCCAGATCATGACTAAAGAAAACAATTTATATGAATTATTTAAAGATGCTGTCATTCTTTTACTTAGTGTTAGCTTAGTATTATTTGTTCAATGGGTTAAATTAATTAGAAATCCCAAAAGCACACCAATTACCACTGACACATTCATTGGTTTAGGTATGTTATGGCTTTTTTCGCTATTAGGCATAGTTATTAGTATGCTGATGAAAAAAGTACCTTGGAAAATCATTCAGGGCTTCCCTATTCTAGGCTGGGTTTCAATTGTTTCTCTAATTTTTTGTTTGCTTAGTCCCTACTGCGTTCGCGTTATTAATGCTGTAGACTTTTTGTCACTAACAACCTCTGTTCTAGCATTTGCTGGAATATCAGTTACCCACCGTTTGAAAGAACTGACTAAAATATCTTGGAAGATTTTAATAGTAGCAATTTTTGTTTTCTTTGGTATGTACTTTATGGATACCTTAATCTCACAAATTGCTCTCAATCTTCATTAAAAGTAGTTTTAAAGAGCTAAAAGTCGCGCTAACTTTAATTAGTTTAAGCGGCTTTTTTGTATTGCATGTTATAAAATAGGATAAGTTTATTGCCAAAAAAGCAAATACTTTTAATAGCTTTAATTCACGTATCAGTCTATACGTTATTATTTCCCGGGAAATATCATATAATCTTCTACTCTAACTATTTGGCTCATTACTTTTCCATTTTCACATGAAACAATACAATTTTTTATTATGCTTAAGCAGAATATTTTGTTAGCCCTGCTCTTAACCGTTCTAAACCATCTTTAACAGTTGTTAACGGACAGGCAAGATTCATCCGCAAGAACTTATTACCATTGCCGCGATAAATACTTCCCGGTGATAAAACCAGACCTGTTTCCTTTTCTAAAAACTCTGCTAATTTTTGTGAATCTGTACTAATCCTTTCCACATCAAGCCAAATTAAGTATGTTGCATTTCCTGCAACCACTTTAACTTGCGGTAGATTTTTACTGATAAATTCTTGAGCATAAGCAAAATTAACATTTAACTGTTTAATCAATGCTTGCAGCCAGTCATGACCATGTTCATAAGCAGCAATTGTTCCCGGAATGGCGAGCAAATTTGGTTCAGCCACTTCATCACTATTAAGACCACGATTAATCATAGCGCGCAAATTACTATTTGGCACAATCGCAGTCGCTGCATGTAAAGCAGCAACGTTAAAAGTTTTACTTGGTGAAACTAACGAAATGACATTTTCACGTGCAGAACCATTAACCGAAAAGCTTGGAGTATAACTTGGGCCCTGTCGCACCAAGTCACCATGAATTTCATCAGACAAAAGTACCACATGATGTTGATAACACAAATCAGTAATCCTTTGAACTTCTTCTTGAGTCCATACCTTGCCAATAGGATTATGCGGATTGCAAAAAATCATGAGTGTTGTTAACGGCAGGGCCAATTTCTGTTCAAGATCTTCCCAGTCGACTGTATAATTTGAACCATTAAATTGCAAGTCGTTGGACAAAACATGCCGACCATTATTTTCAATTGAATTGTAAAAGACATTATAAACCGGCGCTTGCACTAAAACATTGTCACCAATATGCGAAATTCGCCGCACAATTGCTGAAATTGCTGGTACCACACCTGTGGTGAAAATCTCCCATTCTTGCTGCGGGCGATGACCATGTTCCTTTTCAAACCAATCAGCCACGGCTTTAAAATAATCGTCTTCAGGCCATTCGTAACCAAAAACACCTAAATTAACCTTTTCCTTCATTGCCGTAATTATTTCCGGGGCTGTTTTAAAATCCATATCAGCGATTGACATTGGCAATTCGCCTTTTTTAACGTGCCATTTGACTGAGTCCGTGCCGCTTCTATCTGGTGCATTAACAAAATCATATTTAGCCATTATCTTTAATCCTTCGCTTTCTGATTTTGATCTGAACTATTAACTTTCTTGTCAATTTTAGCACAGATAATTTCAGTTTTAGCGGGGGTAATTTTTTGCGGATCTAAAATTAACTTGCCAATTGCTGGAGCAGAAATCTTACCAGAAATTGGATTTTTTACACTGTCAATTTTAGTTGAAACAGTAGCATCAATATTAGAAACATATTCAAACGCTAAATCGGTGTGAATTAAACTGGTATTTTTTAGTTCCAGATGATCAATATAATTAAGTCCCTGATTGCTTTCAATTTTACAGTTGATAAACTTGATATTTTGCCCGTTCCAGGCCAAATATTCACCATCTATTAGCGAATCATACACAGTAACATTTTGACAGTTCCAAAAGGCATCTTTAGAAATAAAAGTAGAATGATGGACTTCAACATTTTTAGCGCCATCAAAGAGGTAATTACCAACCACGCTAACATGATCAAGGTAGATATTCTGGCTATCTTTACCAAAATAATCACCATTAACTTGACTGTTCGTAATTCTAATATCTTTACAGCTCCACATTGTTTCTGCAGCGTTAGCAAAGTGAACATGATCCAAGCTTATCTTTTCTGATCTTCTAAATAGCTTCGGTGCCTGCAGAGCCGAATTCTTGATAGCAATGTTTTTGGTATACCAAATACCGCTACGAGCCATAGTTTCAAAAACAGTACTCTCTACAGTAACGTCATTGTCATACCATAATGGATATTTCCATTTAAAAACAGAGTCTTTAATATTGATTTTACTGGCTTCCTTAAGTGGCGATTCACCTTCGCCAAAAGTAATCCCTACCAGCTGCGAATCTTTTAGTCCAAAAAGAATTCTTTCGCCTTCAAAAAAATGATCTTTGATAATTTTCATTCTGATCTCTTTTCTTTTAAACCAAACACTGTTTTTTGCTAATAGCGGCCAACTATTAGAATTAAAGCTTCTTTTTCTATCAATTATCCGCTGAATTGACTGCAACTTAAAATACTATTTTATTAGGTCTTTTAATTACAAATAGTTATACCAGTTTTAGTATTCATTAATAATTTTAAAATACTTTTCTTCAAAGTGATTAATAAAATTTATATACAAAATATTACTTGCACATGAGGATGTCAACGGACACCCTTTTTTTGCACATCAATGTATTTGCTTTTTTAAATATGCCTTTTATAAGATTGGCACCCTCTTAACCCTAAGCAGAAAAAACTAGCAGGGTTATTCTTAAAAATGTCTAGTACAACGGACACATTCTTGGAAGGGCTTTCTCAAGTTCAAAATTATAATCAGTTCTAGGGGGTAGTAAGCAAATGCTAACAGACAATGAAGACAACATTATCAATTTTTTATTAAACAGCAACTCTTTTGTGACGGCCAAAGAAATTGCAAACCAGTTTTTGATGTCAACCAAAACCGTTTACCGCACAATTAAACATCTTAATTCCCTGACCCCCTCAGGCGAATTGATTAACAGTAAAAAAGGAAGGGGGTTCAAAATAAACTACGATAACTACTTAAAGGAAATGAATTATCAACAAGATTCCAACACTTTTACGGCAAAAGATCGTCAACAAGCTACTTTGACTAAATTGTTGATGATTGCACCTAGATCACTAAAATTATCTTCATTATTCAGCCAATATTATTTAAGCGAAACCAATATCAATGAAGACTTGAAATCAATTAGATCCCAATTAGCATCATATTCTCTAAATTTAGTAAGAAAAAATCATCAATTAAAAATAACTGGAAGTGAAACCAATATTCGTCATGCGTTACAGGATATATTGATTAAGCAAAATGTCTCCAATACTTCTTTATCCAAAAAAGGCGGTTTAAATTTCTATTCGCTGCAGTTCTGCATTAAGCAACTAAATTTTATTAATGAAAAACTAGACAGTGAAATTACTTATCCATACAACGTAAACATTATTTCTCACATTTATATTTTGATTACCAGATACCAAACACATGCAGTGGCCAAAAGTGTCTTAACCAAATTAAATAGCTATGATCAAATGATTATTAAAGAGAATAAGCAACTATACTCCATAGCGGCAGAAGTAATTAAGCATATTGAAAATTACTTGGACATGGCTTTAGAACCTAATGAAATTTATTTTTTATTACAATATTTAATTTCTTCACGTCTAGATGTAATGGATAAAATTGAAAATTCTGCTTTTCAGTCTAATCTCGTCCAAAAAGTGACTAATTTTTATATCTCTAATGTGGTTGCCAAGTTAAATTTAGGAACAATTAATAATGATTTTAAAGCTGACCTAGCAAATCATATTCGACCAATGATAAATCGCTTATATAACAAAATAAGTTTGAATAATGCACTGCTGCCCGAAATAAAACGTGTGTATTTAAAATTGTTTAAAGTGATTGAACATACTTCGGATAAATTAACTAAAGAATTGGGGTTGCCTCCCATTTCTGCAGACGAAAGTGGATTCATTACGATTTATTTTGCTCGTTATTTAGAACAAAATCGTCAATATATTAGAGCTCTTGTTGTTTGTACAACTGGCGTAGCTACTGCACAACTGATAAAGGTTAAAATTCAAAGTTACTTTAACAATATAATTGTTGTTGCTGATGCTGCCAGCAGCAATGTTCAACAGCAAATTCACAAATACGCTCCCATTGAATTAATTATTTCAACGATTCCACTCAATAATACGTTTGAAATTCCAGTAGTTGTCGTAGGGGCATTATTAACCAATCAAGATAAAAAAAGAATAGAAGACAGTATTAAGCGAAATTATCATTTTCAGGGAAGTGAAAAGATGTTAAGTGAAGTTACTAATGAATCGTTAATTAGGCTCAATATTGAAGCTGTAAATTGGAAAGATGCAATTAGAAAAAGTGCGAATCCATTAGTAAAAAATGGTTATGCGACTGAGAATTACGTTAACGGTATGATCAAAACCACAGAAGAATCAGGACCATATATCGTTATCAGTAAAGGTGTGGCATTACCACATGCCCGTCCCGAATTAGGTGCTAAAAAAATTGGGATAACGGTTACTACTTTAAAGACGCCAATTAACTTTGGCAATAAAAGCAATGATCCCGTTCAGTTCATCTTTGCTCTGTGCGCAGTTGATAATAAGTCACATTTAAAAGCGATGTCTGAGTTAGTAAATTTTATTAGTGATCAAAACTTTTTAAAAAGCCTAGTTAAAGAAGCTAGGCCTGCCAATGTCTATACATTAATAAAGAAGTTTGAATCGAGGTATAGCGAAAATGAGTAAAAAATATTCTATTTTGGTAGCTTGTCGAACAGGAATGGGATCCTCAATGATGCTCAAAATCAAAATTAATCAGGTTGTACGAGAGAACAAATTTCCCTTCGAAGTCTCTCATGACGTAATCGACGCAGCAAAGGGGCTTGATCCTGACCTATTGGTAACGATGGAGGATTTAGTACCTGATGTTAAAGATGACGTCAGAAATATTATTGGGATAAAAGACATAATGGACAAGAATGAAATAAAAACGAAGTTGCAAAATTTTCTCGATCAACAAAATCCTGCATCTTAAAAAGGAGAGTGAATAATAATGAATGCCATTCTATCTCTACTGGTAGATTTATTAAGTACAGCTTCAATTATGATTGGACTGATATCTTTTATTGGTCTGGTCTTACAAAAAGAAAGTCCCACTAAAATTATCAATGGTACTTTGAAAACTATTGTTGGTTTTCTAGTTTTTACTATTGGTAGTTCTGCTGCAACAGTTGCTTTAAACGATTTTCAGGCACTATTTGCTAAAGGATTTCATCTTCAAGGAGTTTTACCATTAGCAGAAGCCGTTACCGCTCTAGCACAACAGCGTTTCGGCACTGTAGTTGCATTGGTGATGACTTTAGGCTTTGTAGTCAACTTAATTGTTGCTAGATTAACGCCAATGAAATATATCTTCCTTACCGGACAACACAATTTGTATTTGGCAGCACTATCTACCATCATGCTTAAATCAGTAGGTTTGAGTAATCCCTATATAGTAGTAATTGGAGGAATAATAGTCGGCTTTATGTCCGCAGCAATGCCTGCAATTGCCCAACCAGGAATGCGTAAAGTTACTGGCGGTGATGATATTGCATTAGCTCACTATGTATCAATTGGTTATGCCCTTTCCAGTTGGATCGGGGGGAAAGTGGGCAGTCCGAAAGAAAGTACAGAAAAATTAAAGTTACCAGGATGGCTTAGTATTTTCAAAGATTATGTCATTGGAGTTTCAATTACGATGGTCATTTTCTATTACATTGCTGCTTTATTCGCCGGCAAGGCACAAGTTGAGCAATTATCCAAAGGAGTTAATTGGCTAATTTATCCTTTATTACAAGGACTACAATTTGCTGCGGCCTTATACGTAATTATTACTGGGGTGAGATTACTTTTAGGCGAAATTGTTAATGCCTTCGTTGGTATCTCGGAAAAACTGATTCCTAATGCAAAACCAGCTTTAGATGTTCCCGTTGTTTTCCCTTATGCCCCAACAGCAACAGTTATTGGCTTCGTATCTGCTTATGCAGCGGGATTGTTGATGATGCTGGTATTTGCAGCTCTACATATGCCCGTAATCATTCCCGTTGCAGTACCTTATTTTTTCATTGGTGCTACAGCCGGCGTTTTCGGCAATGCTACGGGCGGCTGGAAAGGCTGCGTTATTGGTTCTTTTATCGTAGGAATTTTAATCGCAGTAGGTCCATCCCTAGTATATCCAGTATTATCGTCAATTGGCTTAAAAGGAACTGCTTTCCCGGAAACAGATTTCAACGTCGTTGCCTTAATTATTAAATTTATTGGTCAAATAGTACACAGTATTTTTTAGCAATATTAAAGGAGTCAATATAAATGAATTCAGAATTAGACCAATTATCAGTTGATACAATTAGAAATCTAACTCTTGATGCGGTTCAAAAAGCTCATCATGGTCATTTAGGAATGCCTTTAGGAGCAGCTCCTTTAGGCTATACTTTATGGCGGTATTTTCTTAAGGTTAATCCGGCAAACACAGAGTGGTTTGATCGTGACCGCTTTGTCTTGAGTGCTGGTCACGGATCAATGCTTCTATATTCACTACTGCATTTAGCAGGCTTCCCGCTTTCTATCGCAGATATTAAGCAGTTTCGTCAATTACACAGCCTGACCCCAGGCCATCCTGAATATGGCAAAACAGCAGGAGTCGATGCCAGCACAGGTCCACTAGGGCAAGGATTTGCCATGGGAGTGGGAATGGCGATTGCGGAAGCTCATTTGGCAGACAGATTTAACAAACCTAATTTCCCTGTTATTAATCACTATACGTATGTAATTTCAGGCGATGGCGATTTTGAAGAAGGCGTTTGCCAAGAGGCAGCATCTCTTGCCGGTAATTTAGGTTTAAATAAACTAATAGTCTTATGGGATGCTAATAAAGTAACGTCAGACGCCGATTTAACAGCTTCGAATACTGAAAACGAATTACAAAAATTTGCTGCTATGGGCTGGAATACACTGGAAGTTGCTGACGGCAATAATTGCCGTGAAATTTATAATGCTCTTAGCGCAGCTAAGCGCTGTTCAGACAAACCAACTTTGATCAAGGTTAATACAATCATCGGTTATGGTTCGACCCTTCAAGGTACCAATGCTATTCACAGCGATCCTGTTTCAGAGCAAGAAGCAGAACATATGAAAGAGCAATTTGGCTTTACTGATAAAGAAGCTTTTTATGTGCCCGAAGAAGTAAAACAGTGGTTTTCCGCTGTTAAAGAAAGAGGAGCTAAAGCCGAACAAAATTGGCTTAGTTTAAAACAAAATTATTTAGAGCAGTTTCCGCAACTGGGTCAACAATTAGAACAAATTATGACTAATGAGCTTGCCCTACCTGATTTTACTAATATTAAAATCACAGGAGAATTAGCTACGAGAGCTGCTTCTGGTAAAGTTCTTAATGACATTTATCAGCAATACCCTATTCTAGTAGGTGGGAGTGGTGATTTAGGCACATCAAATAAAACCACAATTAACAATAAGTTTTTTATGTCTAAACATCGTTATCAAGGTCCAAACATTTACTTTGGCATTAGAGAATTTTCTATGGCAGCAATTGCTAACGGAATAACACTGCATGGTGGGTTACGTGGCTATACCGGAACATTCTTAGTCTTTTCAGATTATATGAGGAGTGCTATCAGGCAAGCAGCAATTATGAATACACCTACAATTTTTGTTTTCACACATGATAGCCTTTATGTAGGGCAAGATGGACCTACTCATCAACCTGTTGAACAATTAATGTCACTAAGAGCCATGCCTAATATTACAGTTTTTCGACCTGCAGATAATAATGAGGTTAAAACTGCTTGGCAATTAGCCCTAAAGTCTACCACAACCCCAACTGCAATTATTTTAAACCGTCAACCGGTACCACAACTTGCTGGAAGTGACAGTATTAAAGCTGAAAAAGGTGCCTATATTATTTCAGAAGCTGCTAATAACAATCCTACTGGGATTATCATTGCAACAGGTTCAGAAGTAAGTTTAGCAATTGCGGCCCAAACTATTTTGGCAGATCAGGGGGTTTATGTGAGAGTTATTTCAATGCCATCATGGGAACTATTTAGCGAGCAAACTCCAGAATATCAAACTAAAATTCTGCCTGTTAATATTAAAAATAGGATGTCTATTGAATTGGGAGCTACAATGGGCTGGCAACAATATGTTGGTCTGAATGGCGTTCGCATGGGTTACGATCATTTCGGCGAATCTGCTCCAGCTTCTGACATTATTAAGATGATTGATTTCACTCCCCAACACGCAGCGCAATTGTACTTAAATTCTTTTCCAAAATAGATTAGGATTTAGAAATAATTTAAAGTAATAACAACTAAATACGCGTTTTTAACACCAGTTTAAAAACGCGTATTTTTATTTATATTTCCCCTGTAAAAAACTACATTGGCGGCTTGCGGTAATTACGCTTACTCATTGCTTCTCTCTTGCCTTCTGCTTTGCGGCTCAATTTTTTGGCGGTTTTGGCATCAAGATAACTCTGCGTAGATTTACTTTCTTCCTGCAGCTGAAGAAATTGATCATAAGACTTGCGCTCTAGCGTACCATTCTTCACGGCAGCTTTAACTGCACACCCCGGTTCGTCAATGTGCTTACAATTACGAAAATGACAATTTTGGGCCAATTGTACAATCTCAGGAAAAACCTGCGCCAAGTCACTAGCGCCCACACCAACACTTTTTATCCCCGGGGTATCAATCAAAACAAAGTCACCCTGTTCAATCAAAATTAGCCGCGAACTAGATGTGGTATGACGTCCCTTATCTGTTTTGTCACTAATATGACTAGTTGCCATTACCTCTTTTTGAGCAACGGCATTTACTAGGGTTGATTTGCCTACTCCAGAATTGCCATAAAAAGAAACTGTTTGTCCTGGTAAAATACTGGCTCTCAATCCTTCGATTCCCTCTGTTGTCACACTCGAAGTAGCAAAGACAGCAATATCAAACTCATCTGCAAGTTGTGCAGCTATCTCTGCGCTTTCCGGGTTGAGATCTGATTTTGTTAAAACTAGGGAAGTTTGATACTCATCATCTTTTTGAAAAGCATACAAATAACGCTTAATACGGCTACTTTTAAAATTCTTATTCATGGAGATACAAATAAACAATTGGTCTATATTGCTGGCAGCATCTTTTTCCTGAACATGATACCCTTCACCCGTTAACCTGCCTAATGTACTGTATCGTGGCAAACGCTGATTAATTAAGTCAAAATCAGCTTGGGGTTCTAAGGCTACCCAGTCGCCTACTAAAAATTGTTCGGTTCTATTTTTAGGAATAGCATTTATTTCCGCGCCGTTTAAATGCATAACTTTATACATCCCTGCGGAATTCAGCGATATACGTCCCAAAGTTGCATTATCATCAACTTGCTCATGTTGTTTATACGTGTTTAATCCTAATTCCATAGTTATCTCCTAATAGCAATGGTTAAAATTATTAATCAACTTTTTATTATTTTCTCACTATTCAACCTAACTCGCAATTAGGTTTTTAAGCATTTAAAAAACGAGTCCTAAGACTCGTTTTTTGTTCCCGAATTTCCAACTTATTCTATTGTTTGGACCCAGCCATCTGGTCCTTTCTTATTACCATATTGAATATCAACTAATTCATTATAAAGCTTAGTAGTAATCGGACCCGTTTCTGTTTCACTGTAAATAACGTGCTTTTTACCTTTATAAGTAATTGAGCCCACAGGGGAAATTACCGCAGCTGTCCCCATCGCACCAGCTTCTTTCATGTTAAAAGCTTCTTCTAAAGTAATTTGCCGTTCAACTGGGTCTAGTCCTTGCCACTTAGCGACTTCCAAAAGTGAGCGCTTAGTAATCGAAACCAAAATTGATTTTGACTTCGGTGTGACAAATTGACCTTCTTGGGTAATACCATAAAAATTGGCACCACCAAATTCATCAACATATTTATGTTCACGTGGATCAAGGTACAAGCAATCGGCATAACCATTTTGATGCGCATCAACAGCTGGAAGCAGGCTGCTGGCGTAGTTACCTGATGTCTTTGCTCGACCCGTACCGGCATAAGCGGCACGATCATAATCACTAACAATGTAATCTGCAGGGTTCAATCCTTTAATATATGCACCAACGGGAACCGCAAAAATGCGGAAAGTATATTCATCGGCTTTTTCAACGCCCAGAACTTTAGAAGTTCCCACCATAAGTGGTCTTACATACAGAGTTGCGCCGCTATCATAAGGCGGCACAAATTCTTTATTTGCTAAAACCACTTGTTTCACTGCATCAACAAATCTATCTTCTGGAAATGGCGGCATGGCTAAACGCTTTGCTGAAAGAGCAAAACGATGGGCATTTTCATCAGGTCTGAAAAGATTAATCTTACCGTCTTTTCGCCGATACGCTTTTAATCCTTCAAAAATTTCTTGACCATAGTGCAGTACCTCTGCACCCTCAGAAAAAGTCATGGTTGAATCTTCAGTCAGTTTACCTTCCTGCCATTCACCATTTTGATACTTAGCCTCATAGCGATAAGGCAGATCACGATATTTAAATCCCAGATTCTTCCAATCCAGGTCTTCTACTCGTTGTTTCATATGAATTGTCCCCTATATACAAAAAACACAAAGCTGAAAATCTTTCAGCTTTTTAATATTAATTTAATTGCTAACTAATTTAAACCAAATTTTCACTGCTGTCAATAGCTTTACCCGTTCTTTTTTTATATTACCATTATTCTATTTTTATATTGATTAACTGCTGTTTCACGTGAAATAATATCAACCAAAAAAGGGGTCATCTCTTTACGAGATGATCCCTTTTTAAAATTAGTCCTGTTTTACTTTTTCTTTAGTTTCAGCTTTTGGTTCTGGTTTTTCGGCAATATCTAAAATAGCAGCATCATTTAAGTAAACATGCTTGTCATCAGCTGTAAACTTAACTTCTTTAGTGTCAGGCTCCTTCATTAATAATTTAGCAATCGGTGTCTCCAAATCTTGCTCAACTACTCTGCGTAAAGGTCTTGCACCAAATTTCTTATCATAACCTTTTTCAGCCAGATAAGCTTTAGCCTCATCAGATACTTCAACTTTCACATTCTTTTTAGCTAAAACATGTGCCATCTTCTTTAAGTAAATATCAATGATCTTATTCATATCATCTTTAGTTAATGAATTAAACGGCACGATCGCATCAAGCCTATTCAAAAATTCAGGTCTGAAGTATGCTTCCAGAGCTTTAATCAGCTTATCATGATCAACTTTACCATCCTTTAGCAATTGGTCAGAATAACCAGCATTAGAAGTCATGATTAAAATTGTATCCTTAAAGGAAACAGTCCTACCTTGAGCATCAGTCAAACGACCATCGTCCATAATCTGAAGCAAGGCATTAAATACTTGTGGATTGGCTTTTTCAATTTCATCGAACAAAATTAAGCTGTATGGTTGGTGACGAACTTTTTCAGTCAATTGACCGCCCTCACCATAGCCAACGTAACCTGGGGCAGAGCCAATCAGTTTATTAACAGCCATCTGATCTTGATATTCAGACATATCAAGTCTAATAAGATGATTTTCACCACCAAATAGTTGGATAGCCAGTTGTTTAGCTAATTCTGTCTTACCTACACCGGTAGGACCAGTTAATAAGAATGTGCCAGTAGGACGATCATTGTCTTTGAAAACTTGTTTACGGGCAATTGCGTCAGTAATGACATCAACCGCATTATCCTGATCAATAACCACTTTCTTTAATTTCTGAGCCAAATCAAGGTTCTTTTGTCCTTCACTTGCGTGCAGTTCACTCATTGGAATTTTGGTCTTGGCTTCAATCAAAGCGTAGATATCCTCATCGGTGACATGCGGCGTTGCTTTCTCATCTACATGATTAGCTTTGTCGCGTAAGTCTTCAATCTGCTTCTTCAGCTCGCTTGCTCTACTGTAATCTTCTTTTTTGGCAGCAGCTTCTTTTTCACTTTCCAGCTTTTTAATCCGCTTCTTTAAAGTTGCCTCATCATCAGGAATAGTGTCGAGACCCTTTTTGGCACCTGCTTCATCCATTAAATCAATGGCTTTATCAGGTAAATAACGTCCCTGAATGTAGCGCTGTGATAATTCAACAGCCAGCTTTAAAGCACTGTCATTGTATTTTACATGATGGAAAGCTTCATACTTATCTTTTAAGCCCTCCAAAATTTTGACAGTCACTGCAGCAGATGGCTCAGGAACTTGCACTGGTTGGAATCTACGTGCCAGTGCCGCATCATTTTCAATTCTCCGGTATTCACTCGTGGTCGTTGCACCTATTAAGTTCAAGTCACCACTAGCTAAAGCCGGCTTCAAAATATTAGCGGCATCACCGTTATTGTTTTCAGAATCCGTAGAACCTGCCCCAACTATATTGTGCAATTCATCAATGAATAAGATAATATTGGGGTTCTTCTTAGCTTCATCAATTACTTTTTTAAGACGTTCCTCAAAACTACCACGGAGACTAGATCCGGCAACCATATCATTAATGTTGATTGCAATAATATGCTTATCCTTCATTTTATCTGGCACATCGCCTGCAGCAATTTTTTGTGCCAAACCTTCAACTATAGCGGTTTTACCAACACCAGCCGGTCCCACTAATACTGGGTTGTTCTTTTTACGCCGACTCAAAATTTCAATTACTTCCTGAATCTGTTCGTCACGACCAATAACAGGATCGTATTTATTCTTTTTAGCCTGTTCAACCAGATCAACGCCAATTGGTTTTTGACCTTGCTTTTGTGCGCCTTGTGCATTTTGTTGAAAATCCTGGGGAGAAATGTTCATGCTACTAGAATAGTGAATAGGAATAGCACCGCCGTTATCATTAGTATTGTTAAAGAAAGAATTGTTTAATTCATTAAATAAATCGTCAAAATCGTTATCAAAATATGCCATATGTAAACACCCCTTTGATAGGTTATAAATTTGTAATTAGCACTCGATGAGTTCGACTGCTAACTGCTTACATATTATATTATAGCAGGTTATCCACAGAAAGCAACTTTTTTACTCGTTTTTTCCACAATTATTGTTTATTTTTCCACAGCAGCAAAAAAGCCTGATATAGCAGCACTTAATTTGTACTATCAGGCTCTGGTTAAGATTATTTTTGATATAATTTAAATTGTTTTCTTAGATATTTACCGGTTAAACTAGCAGATTTTTGAGAGATATCCACAGGAGTACCGCTTGCTATAATTTTTCCTCCTTGAAGTCCACCTCTTGGTCCCATATCAATCATATAATCACTGTTAGCCATAATATCTAAATCGTGGGTAATAGTGATAATCGTTCCTTTTTGATCAAGTAATTTCTGAAATACTTTTAACAGCGTTCTGACATCCTGTGGATGTAACCCAACTGTAGGCTCATCAAAAACAAACAGAGTGCCCTTTTGTCTTTGATGAATATGACTAGTTAATTTCAAGCGCTGCGCCTCTCCACCCGATAAAGCTGGAGTTGATTCTCCTAAATGAAGGTAGCCCAAGCCCATGTCATGCAAGGTACGAATAGTTTTATTAATTTTGGGTTCTTCTTCAAAAAGTCCTTCTTTTAATGCATCATCAACTGAATAATCCAATACATCCGCAATACTTAAATTATGCCATTTTACTTTTAAAACTTCTTTGTTAAAACGATGCCCTCCACATACTGAACAAGTTTCAACCATATCTGGCAAATATTGTATATCAAGTGAAATCACTCCCGTACCATTACATGCCGGACATGCACCTTCTTTATTATTGTAAGAAAAATGGGCGGCAGTATATCTTAATTTTTTTGCTAATGGTTGTTTGGCAAACAGTCTGCGCAAATTATCCATAATGTCAGTATAAGTTGCAACAGTTGAGCGTTGATTTTTGCCCACAGGTGAAGAATCAACACTAACAATATTTTTAATACCAGGATTTACTAAATTTTTTACCCATTCTGGTCCATGATTATTTTGTGCCTTAAGGGCAGGGATAAGAGAATCAAGTATCAAAGTTGTTTTGCCAGCACCAGAAAAACCGGTTACTGACGTTAAGCGGTTAATAGGAATCTGAGCATGAATATTTTGTAAATTAAACCGATCCGTTACAGTAAATTCTACTTTACCCTGATCAAAAATATGATCTGCATCCGCTCTTTGACGAACAAGTAGGGCTGCTTTTCCTGTTAAATATGGACCAATTAGTGATTTATCATTATGCTTTATATCTTGAGGTATTCCCTGGGAAATAATTTCTCCACCTTGACTTCCAGACCTTGGACCAATTTCAATTACCCAGTCAGCTGCATTGATAATGGCAGTTTCATGGTCAACCACAACCAGAGAATTTCCTTGATTAACCAGTTCATGAAAAACTTCAATTAGTCCCGCCACATTGTCAGGATGTAGTCCCACAGATGGTTCATCTAAAACATACAGCACACCAGTTGTTTCTGTGCGCAAAGTTCGCCCCAGCTGGATTCTTTGAAGCTCACCTGTGGACAAACTGCTGGCTTGCCGATCTAAGCTCAAGTAGTCCAGTCCTAATTTCAATAGCGGCCTCACTTGGTGCATTAACTCGTCAATTAAATTTTTAGCTAGATCATACATATTTTGCGGCAGCGCTGCTAAAATTTCTTTCATATAATGACCTAATTGACCCAGAGTCAATTGTTCAGCTGCTACAATATTTTTACCGGCAACCATTTGCTGCCACCTGCTAGGATCAATACGATAGCCATGACAACGTGGACAAGTTCTAAATTTATAAAAAGAGTTTATTCTTTGCAAACCTCGCTCCGACTTGGTGGTTTTGCGTGAGTTAGCTACAGCATTATAAGCATTTTCATATAGTGCATCTAAGTGATAGACCCTACCCGTTGAAGTTGGCAGGTCAATCGGTACCTTGCGCTCTTTTCCATGCAGCACAATTTCTTTTTCTTGGGCGTTCAATTTTTTATACGGTATATCTGTGCGCACTCCCAATTCCCGCGCAATCCGCCACATCCAATTACGACCTGGAATTTGCCAAGTAGCAACTGCCCCTTTTTCAAGAGACAAATTTTCATCAGCAATAATTTTACTGTCGTCAATTTGCTCAACAGTTCCCAGTCCCTGACACTTTTGACAGGCACCATCCGAATTAAAGGCGAAATCCTCTGCACTATAAGCATAAAATTGCACGCCACATGTTGGGCAAGTCAGCCGGCCCATTGCATCTCCGGTTAAATCCATTGCCTCAGCAATTTTAATAGTCGGTGGCACTCTGTGGCCGTTGGGACAAACCGGTGAACCTAAACGCGAAAAAATTAGACGTAAAATATTAAAGACCTCGGTAACAGTACCTACCGTTGAACGTACACCAGGAATGGCCGGGCGTTGGCGCAAAGCCAAAGCCGAGGGAATGTGTTTTACTTCGTCAACTTGTGCACGTCCAACTTGACTGATACGTCTCTTAGTGTATGCTGCTAAAGAATCAAGGTAGCGTCTTGCTCCTTCAGAATACAAAATGCCCATCGCTAAGCTTGATTTACCAGAACCACTTAAGCCCGATATAGCTACAAATTTATGTAAGGGAATATCAACGTTAATATTTTTCAGATTATTAACTCTGCCACCAATTACTTCAATATGTGTGGGCTGTTTGTGATACTTCATCAATGATTTTCCTTTCTTTTATTTGGTTTTAAAGGTCTATCTGGTTTCTTTAATAGATACTGGCGAATAGCCTGAATAACTTGTTTGTTTTGAGGCAGGTCTGAGTGATCCGCTTTTTCACCAGTTACTGTTATGGCTGTATAATTCTTAACTTGATTTTGAAAAATAAATTTTCCTGCTGCCACACTCGTTTCAGGGACAATGCCGTCTGATTCGTAATTTTTTCCTCCTGAAAGAGAATAGACTTTCAAATACGTAGGCAATTTAGACCGGTTTTTAATAAAATCTGCCAGCATTTGGGTACGGTTATTAATATTACTTTCATTAAAATTATACGGCGTACCGAGCGTCATTAATTTTTTTATTTTGATATCGCCGGAATATTCAGCATAATAGTGTTCCAGCCAATATGTCCAAATTAATCCGCCATTAGAATGGCCAAAAGCCTTGAAATTGTTAAATTTATAATTTTGCGCTAGTGACTTAAATGCTGCATTTAACCATTTCGCCTGCTTCTTAATATTAGTATAACCATCCTTATTATTGTCAAATCCGATAATAATTAATGGTTCCAAGTCATTTTTACCAATAGCACCGCTGTATGTCAATTTTGCTTCACGTGAAACTGTAATTTTGATTACGCTGTGTCTTTTAAAAGTGGTTTTATTCAGCTCATCAATTAACTGGTTAAAGCGCTCAGTAGTAGCGCTGGAACCCGGTACCATGATTACTGGCGAAAGAAGGGATTTACTGCGTTCTGCTCTTGCATTATTATCTTTTCTCATCCAAAAGAAACTGGGAATAGACAACACAGTTAACATAATTACTACCAGCATCAGCCATTTATAATTGGTCTTTTTGTTCATTTTGCCTACCCTTTCTTTTGGTTATTTATCCTTGTTACCATTTTTTCATTAAAAATAACCACAGGTAACAATAAAACTATATCCAGCAAAAATAATAGTATTGTAAAAATTAGCGCTGCCCAATTGCCGTTTGTACCGAAAAATGAAACTAATAATCCTGGTGTTCCCTTTAAAATCTGATAAACGCATACTGGAATAACATGTAAACTAATTGCTGCTGCAGCTAGCGTCATGTTAATAAGCGGAATCACTATGCTAGGAATCAGGAACACAGGATTTAAAATCAGTGGTAAGCCAATATTAAAGCCTAACGTAGAACCAAAAGTTGCAGGCAACAAATTAATTTTGGCATTGACTTCATTTTCTCTATTACTCCTTATTAGCAGCATTAGTACTATGATGGCTAAAACTACGCTGGCTCCACCCATAGTGCCGTAAGTATTAATAAGAGAACTGCCCAAAAATTTGTAAGGAACATTCCAAGAATTACCATGCCTTAACGTGTAAGTCAGGTTTTCAGCAGTATAAGCATTATTGACTGTTCCTGACAAAGAATGCAACGGGAAGCCTATACCCAGCCAATCTAAGAATGTAATTGCAACCGAAAGGACTAAAACTTCAGCAAAATTATTAGTAGTTTGCATGCGACTGACAATTTCGTTAAAGCTGGCAGAATTAAGTAATTTCAATTGTAATTCATAAATAATAATACCTAATAAAATGCCCGCCAAAAGTGAAACAAAACTCGGTAGAG
This sequence comes from uncultured Lactobacillus sp., assembly GCA_946482425.1. The sequence continues at coordinate 3,639 of CAMLRO010000011.1, read as the reverse complement.
CTGCAGCCCCCGCCCTTTTTTGTAAAACTTTTGTGCCCTCATCTTTTACATAAGAATAATTTTTGCCTAACAAATGAAAAACTTGCCCCACACAGTAACCCACAATTAATGCAATAAATAGCGCATTAACTTGTAATAAACTAGCTGTAAACGGCATGCGGGCATCACGACCGCTACTAGATGCATAGGAACAAAAAAGCATAATTGATACGGCAGTTAAACCCGCCATTGTAGAGTCTTTATGATAAAGGCGGGCAGTATATCGTGCCATAAAATAGCTGGCGTAAACGCCAAAAACGCCAAAGGTAATCTCAACCATGCCCCGACAAACAAAAGAACCAGCATACCATATATGGTCTGACAATATTTTATCTAAGCTAAAAATGTTATAAATTAACCCATTAGGTGTAAAGACTAGATCATTGAGGACTTTAAAGTATGAACCAACCACAGCAATTGGCATTAGCATCGCCATCGTGTGTCGTGCCGCACGAAAAAAAGAGTATTCTTGTATGCGCACCAGGAAATTAAAAGTAAATTCTTTCATTTTGCAGAACCTTATCTTGATTATTTTATTTAAAAGAAAATAATACTCTAATTTTTTAGTACTAGCTATTTTTATACAGTCCTTTTTCGTTTTTAAATATTTAATGTTGTAAAAATGTTATAATGAAATTGAGTTCTAGAAGGCGATAAAATGAGCAGAAAAAAAATCGAACTAAATGAAAAAGTAGCAAAACTGACGGCAAAGTATATGGAAGTCACCGATACTGATTTTAATGATCTGATTAACGAGGCACTTAAAATGTATCTTTTTGATCGCTTGAATTCCAGCCAGATTAAAGATGCACTTAAAAAGTCTGATGATACAAGTTCTGAATATACCGGCAGATTATTTAGAGAGCGTATTGACGACTTAAATCGCTTTGAATAGTACTACTATGCAAATAAAAAGAGTGGGATTTTTTTAATAATCTCACTCTCTTTATTTATTATTGCTGATTACTTTTTCAAGAACTGATCACCAGCTAAATTACGGTAAAAGTTGGCTTTGGTTGTCTGTTCATATGGCAATAGCCAGATATAACCAATGCCGAAAGTAATAACGGAAAGAATGTACCAGCCAATAAAGCTTAAATTCAACACAAATAATTCCCATTTATGCCCGTCCATCAATTGCCGACTCGCTGTTATGGCAGTGGTTGCATGCACTTTTTGTCCACTTTCCACTAAATCATTAACTATATAGGGTGTCATGGCGTAGGAATAAGATTTTATCAGACCAGGAATTACCAGCAACAAGGACCATAAAAATTGAAAAATATAGCTTAACAGAAAGTTCAGAAACTCGGGCACAAAGCGACTATCCATAAAAACAGAAAAAATGCTCTTGAAAAAGCCCATCCTTTCCCCACGGGTAAAGTGCAAGAACGTCACCACTAAACTCAATAGGAAAAAGCTGCCGAGAAAGTTTACTCCTGTGTTAATACCTAATTGTCCAGCCCAAACTCCGGGCTTAAATACTGAATCAAGCGAACCGCTACCCATAGCGTCATTCATATTATTCATAGTTCTTACAGTGGTATCAAACACGGGTTTACCAAAAAAGATACCAACGAACACAGTCATTACTATACCAACAGAAATTGCCCAGCCCCAATTATGCCGTAACTGGTTTTTGGCTTCTGCTTTTAATTCTGCTCTAGTCATAACCTATCTCCTTACCTAATATATATTAATTTTATTTTACACTTCATTAGTAATATTTAGCAAAAAATATACCAAAAAGCATAGATTTATCAGTATTTAATCTATGCTAATACTATGTCTGTATTGATTTAATACCCACATTATAAAAACTGATTTTTATTCAATATCTTTATCTATATGCTTTTTATTCTGGTTACTTTAAGCTAACGAGTCTTTTACCTGCGTGATTAATACCTGCAGTTTGTTTTGGCTTTGGAGCCAATCTTCACAGCTCCCAGTATTCACGCTGGTATAGCTGCACACTTCATGTTGCAGGGTGCTGCTAAAATTGCATCTTTACTTTAAAAAACTATTATGAATTTTTATCAATATTTTGAGGCATACAAAAAGCCTAGTTCCACCAACATCGGAACTAAGCTCACACAGTGTTTGTGCCGTCATTACTGACCACATTAAAGAAATTTACATTTTCGCTACCGGAGAAAATGATTACTTTCCTATGGCGACACAACAGAATTTTAGCATGCAATTATATAAAAAACAAGTTTTAACCAAACATATTTGCACTTCTAGCCTTACGGCCAAGCAGTTCTAGCATAATTTGATTGATTTGCCCTTTTAGCTGGTCAAACTCGCCTTCACGGGTTTTATTTGACTGAATAATTAATATTGTTTGAGCATTATTGGTGCTGCGCATGAAAGTATAATATCCCTGCCCAGCACCGTTAGCTGTTTTAGTTTGCAGCTTATTATTATTATAAAAACCGCCATTATAATAAGCAGGTGGCCCAGCCCGATATAGCAGCATACGACTCTTTTTAGTCAGTAATTTGCCCACAAGGAGATAATGAATTACTTTGGCCAAATCATGATTAGACATCACTACCGATCCTGCACCCAATTCATTATGGGCGTCTTTTAAAGCAGCCTTATGCTTAACCACATCATAACGACCCTTGCGGTAAATCATTCCCGGTACTAGGTGACTGGCAATTATTTTTCCCGGTTTAGACCATAAAAACTCGGTCTGTCTCAGCCTTAAAGGCCTAACATAAGTTTGACGAAATAGCCGTTCATAACTTTTTTTAGTAATCTGACTGGCAATTCCGCAGAGATACACATAGTTGAGTGAACTATAGTGCCATTTATTCAATAGACGTGGCTCAAAAATAGTTTTAGCAGCATCACAACGAATATTATCATTATCTGAGATAAAATGCTTACGCCCTAACTTTGTTCCCGGCTTAAGATCCAGTCCTGCTGTCATTGCCAGCAGGTTTTTTATTTTAACCTTATTCGCGCCCGGAATTTGCGGATAAAATTGACTAAGCTTATCCTGCAAGCTTAACTTGCCTTCTTGTACCAAACGCATAACGATTGCAGCAGTCATAGACTTCTGCACAGAATTGATTAAATAACTAGTGTCAGTATTATTGCCTAAAGCATAGTTAAGCATAATTTTGCCATTTTTAATGACTAGAATTGAGCCTTTAATTCCCAGGGCATCAACTTGCTGGCGCACTACTTGCCTTTTAAAGATTCTTTTGAATTGCTTTTTAATGGATTTTCATTAGTTAAACTAATCTGATATGGCTTATTCTGCCATTTGCGACTGTAAAAGTAATTATGAATATTATAATTACGTGGAATATCGGCTTGCGCCATAAACGGCTTTACTGCCTGGTCAACAGCTACCCAGCCGCGCCAGCCTATATGAATAGTATCTTCCATGAAATACTGTTCACCACCACGTTTGGATAAGTCAGTGATGTTATCAAAACCTTGGCTCGCCAGCTGGTATTTAATTTTAGAAACGGCCTTTTGGTACATCTTCTGGGATAAGCCCGTATAATTAGACCATTTTTCATTAATCGGCGGGATAATGAACAACACATTGGTATGCTGCTTGGCAAACTGATGCAACATCAA
>CAMLRO010000010.1 GCA_946482425.1 uncultured Lactobacillus sp. | reverse complement strand
TTAGTTGCTGCCTGGTCAACATTTGTTTTATTAGTTGACTTGATAGCAGCTAAGTTATCTTTATCTGACTGGTCAGCAGAATTCTTAATACCCTTAATTGCAGTAATCGCTTGGTCACGAGTGCTATTTACAGAATCAATTGTAGTTGCAGCGTCAATTTCTTTATTAGCTTGAGTAACAAGATCGTCGACCTTGTTCTTATCCTCTTGTCTATTTAAGGCACTCTTGATATCTTCAGCAACTGCTTTAACTGCGTCCTTAGCTGCAGCTTGAGCAAAGGCTAATTCGGCATCGTTCTTGGCCTTGTCAATGTCAGTCTTAGCTTTATCAGAAGCATTATTGACATCTTGTTTGGAAGTAGCTGAATCTATTGCTTTTTCAGCATCAGCTTTAGCCTGATCAATATCTGCTTTAGCTTTGTCATACTTATCTTTAACTTCCTTCTGCTCATCAAGAGTCAGCTTATTATAGTCATCATCAAGTTGTTTCTTAGCATTATCTGCCGCAGCATCGACTTTGGTCTTTTCGGTAAGTTTAGAATTTCCTAAATCTGTATCTGTAGCCGTTTTTTCAGCTGTATCAATTGCACTCTCTCCAACTTTTTCGGCTGCGTCTGCCTTTTCAACAGTTGGCTGTGAAGCAACAGTCTCTTTAGCATCATCACGAGCTTTATTGATTGATTCAATAGCCTTTCCTTTGTCAGCGTCAGATAAATCAGACTTATTAATCTTGTCAATTGCTGCAGAAGCATGATCATCTAATTTCTTTTGATCATTTGCAATAGCTGTGTCTAAGGACTTGACATCATCAAGAACTTTGCCCATGTTATCGATGCCTTCTTGTTTAGCATTGTTAACCTGGTCAGAAGTAGTTGTCCCTGCGTCTTTGATCTTATTAACTGCATCTTGGTAATAGCGATCTACTTTATCTTTTAGAGCAGCCTTGTTTTCATCACTGATGTTTTTCAAGGAGTCGATGCCATTTTTAACTTCAGTTTGTTTGTTAGTTAAAGCATCAATTGCAGCTTTCTTGTCATTATCAAGCTTAGTAGCAGCAGTTTGATCTGCGGTTGTCTTAACAGTATCAATGTTACTGATGGCTTGATCTCTAATATCATTGATCTTTTGCACTGTATCAGCTGTATTTAACTGAGTATTAGCTTCGTTGACAATGCCTTCAACTTTAGTCCTATCACTTTCAAGGCTCAAGCCTTTTTCGATCTTATCTGATTCATTTCTAACATCGTCTTTAGCAACTACCCGTGCAAAAGCGACTTCAGCCTGAGTGGCTGCCTGATCAAAGGCAGTATTTGCAGTTGAAACAGCTCCAGCTACTGCACTCTTGTCTTTTGCTTGCGCAATAGCATCATTTGCTGCTTTTTGTGCATTTTTAATAGCTGTAATAGCTGCATCATGATCTGCTTTAGTCTTGGTTTGTTGCTGCGAACTAAGCTTATTATATGCATCTTCAACCCGTTTTGTAGCGGCTGCAGCTGCAGCATCAACACTTGCCTGACTGTTGTCTTTAGCTTCTTCTAACTTAGCTTGTTCAGCGGTATCAACAGTATTCTTCACCTTATCAATATCATTGATGGCTTGATCTCTGATGTCATTGACCTTTTGCACTGTATCAGTTGAAGCATTGTCAATATTTGTCACTGCATCGTCAGCGATTTTCTGAACTGTTTCCTGATCCTTTTCATCTTTCAGATTCTTAATCACATTTGCAGCTTCAGCCTGAACCGCATCTTTAGCAGCTGTTTTTGCAAAAGCTACCTCTGCAGTAGTTGCTGCTTCGTTAATCTTGTTAACTCCCCCATTAGCTGCTGAAGTAATAGCATCTTTGCTTGTTGCTGCATTGACTGCATCAATGGCTGCAGTTTTGGCATTTTCAATTGCAGTAATTGCATTATCATGATCCAGTTTTGTTGCCGCCTGTTGACTTGAACTTAGTTTTTCATAAGCATCATCAACTTGCTTCTTAGCTGCTTCTGCGACATTAGTGATATTCTGAGTGCTGTCTTTGCGAGCTTGATCTAGCAAAGCCTTGTCTACTGCTGATGCAGTATTTGTAACAGCATTAATGGCATTTATAGCGTTTTCTTTGATGCTGTTTACTTTGTCTACCGTATCTGTTGCAACATCATCAAAAGCGGTATCTGCTTGATCAGAAATGTTTTGAACTTTTTGTTTATCATCAGTGTTCTTTAACTGACTTTGGGCATTAGCGGCTTCTTTGTGAACAGCATCTTTAGCTGCTACTTTTGCGAACGCTACCTCTGCTTTTGTTGCTTCCTGATCAAATTTTTGGTCTGCTGTTGCTGCTATGGCTACCGCAGCATCTTTAGTTTCAGCATTTTGAATATCGGCAATTGCTTTTTGAAGTGTATTGTCAATGGCAGTAATAGCATCATCATGAGCCTGCTTAGTTTTTTGTTGTTGATCTTTTTCTAGATCTCCATAAGCTTTTTCTACTCGAGCTTTAGCTGCGTCTGCCGCACTATTCACATTACTCTTTTGATTATTCTTAGTTTCTTCTAAGCTTGCTTGTTCATTACCATTAGCTGCGTCTTTAACAGCATCAATATCATCAATTGCTTTATCTCTAATGCTGTTTACCTCTTGCACTGTATCCGTATCGCTATCGTTAAACTGGATATTAGCTTGGTTAACAATACCATCAACCTTGCTTTTATCAGCTTGAGACTTCAGATCATTCTTAATCTTTGTTGCTTCCTTTTGAACAGCAGCTTTAGCTATCACTTTAGCAAAGGCTACTTCAGCTTGGGTTGCAATATCATTAAACTTGGTCTTAGCATTATCTACTAACCCATTAACTTCGTCAGCAGTTTGGGCTTGACCAATTTGGATATTTGCTGCATCTGCAGCGTTGTCAATTGCAGTAAGAGCATTTTGATATGCTTGATAATTATCATTCTTTTGGTCAGAATTAAGATTATTATAAGCATTTTCCACACGTTTTTTAGCATCTGCAGCAGCACCGTTAACATTGGACTTACCATTATCCTTAGCTTGATCCACAGTTGCCTGGTCAACAGCAATAGCAGTCGCTTTAACAGCATCGATGTCGCTAATTGCTTTATCTCTTAATTTATTAACAGTTGTTATATCGGCAGCAGCATCAATAGCTGTGTCAGCTTGCTCTGAAATTGCATCTACTTTTTTCTTATCAGTATCTTTACTTAAACTGCTCTTAACAGTATTTGCCTCATTTTGAACTGCTTCTTTAGCTGCTGCTTTAGCAAATGCTAATTTAGCGTCTGTTTCGGCCTGTGTGAAAGCCTGATCGGCATCTCCCGCAGCCTTACTTACGGCATCCCTATCCGTTGCTTTTTCTATAGCATCTTTAGCTGCAGCTTGAGCATTAGTAATAGCTTGAATTGCCTTGTCATAATCCGTCTTGGTTGCTGACTGTCCATTTGCACTAAGACTATTATATGCATCATTAATTCTTTGCTTTGCAGCTGCGGCAGCTTGATCAATACTCTGCTTAGTATCATCCTTAACTTTAGCAAAATCCTTTTGCTCATTTTCTTCAGCAGTATCTTTAACGGCGTCAATGTCTTTAATAGCTTGAGCTGCAATAGTATTTACATTATCTACGCTTACAGCTGCAGCAAGATCATTTTCTGCTCGTAACACTATGTTATCGACTTTTGTTTGATCAACTTCCTGCTTCAAACCTTTTTTGACTTTATCAGCCTCAGCTTGGATTGCAGTCTTAGCTGTCACTCTGGCAAATGCTACTTCAGCTGTTGTAGCAGCCGTATCAAGGGCAGTAGATGCTGTTCCGACCGCTTTAACAATCGCATCAGCATTTGTAGCGGCACTAATCGCATCATTTGCTGTTGCTTGGGCTTGAGTAATAGCATCCATGGCTTTACTGTAATCACTTGCAGCTAAAACCTTTTCGTCTTTTCCAAGATTGTCATAAGCATCTTGAACACGTTTTTTAGCAGCTGTAACTAAATCATCAACACTAGTCTTATTATTTTCCTTTGTTTGCTCCAGTTCTTTCTGTTCATTGTCATCCGCAGTTGCTTTTACATTACTTATATCGCTGATTGCTTTATCTCTAATGCTGTTTACTTTATCTACAGTATCCGTTGCAACTGCGTCAATATCTTTATCTGCTTGATCAGAAATTGCTTGTACTTGCTTCTTATCATCAGTTTTATTCAACTGATCTATGATTGAATTGGCTTTTTCATGAACTGCATCTTTAGCTGCTACCTTGGCAAAGGCCACTTCTGCTTCAGTTGCTGCTGCATTAATCTTATTAATACCCTCAGTTGCTGCCTGAGTAATTTCTGCTTTTGAATTTAATGAAGAAATTGCATCGTTAGCAGCTTTTTGCGCACTTGCAATTGCGTTAAGAGCGTCATCATGAGCCTGTTTGGCAACTGCTTGTTCAGTTCCCGTCAGCTTACTATATGCTGCTTCAACTCTCTTCTTAGCTGTTTCAGCTGCTTCATTAATATTCTCAGAGCTGTCTTTGCGAGCTTCGTCAACAATAGCTTTATCTACTGCATTTGCTGTATTTTTAACAGCCTTAATAGCACTAATTGCGCTGTCTTTAATGCTGTTTACTTTGGCAACAGTATCTGTTGAATTTTGGTCAATTTCTGTAATAGCATTGTTAGCGATATTCTGCACAGAAGTCTTATCGTCTTGACCTTTCAGATCGGCAATAGCACTCTTTTCTTCAGCCTGAATCGCATCTTTAGCAGCTGTTTTGGCAAATGCTACCTCTGCTTTTGTTGCTTCTTGATCAAGTTCCTGCTCAGCTGTTGCTGCTATATCGCTTACTGCATCCTTAGTTTCAGCACTGGCAATATCGTTATTTGCTTTAAGGCGCGTATTTTCAATAGCAGTAAGAGCATCATTATAGGCCTGCTTTGTTGCATCTTGTTCAGCAGGTGTCAGCTGACCGTAAGCCGTATCAACCCGGGTTTTAGCGTTTGCTGCTGCTTTGTTAACATCACTAGTCCGATTATTCTTAGTTTCTTCCAGACTGGCTTGTTCACCACCATTAGCTTCAGCTCTAACAGCGTCGATATCTTTAATAGCCTGATCCCTAATACTGGTTACTTTAGCTACAGTATCAGTATTAGTGCTATTAATACTGGTAGTAGCAGTGGTAGCAATATTGTCAACCCGATTCTTATCAGAATCAGCCTTTAGGTCTTGTTTAACCTTATTAGCTTCATTCGAAATATCTGCAACAGCTGTTATCTTAGCAAAAGCTACTTCAGCTTTTGTGGCTGCATTATCAAACTGAGCTTTAGCAGTGTTAACTATCTCCGATATCTGATCACTTGACTGTGCCAGTGCAATTTGATTATTCGCACTAGTTGCAGCATTGTCAATCGCATCATAGGCGTTTTGGTAAGTCTGATGATTGGCATTCTTTTGAGAATCATTTAATTTGTTATATGCATCATCGACACGTTTTTTAGCAGCTGTAGCAGCTTCATTAACATTAGCGGTGTTGTTTTTCTTGTTTTCATTTAGCTGTGCTTCTTTAACAGCATCTGCCACAGCTTTGACACCATTAATATCATTGATAGCCTGGTCCCTAAATCTAACCACGTCAGTTATAGTAGTAGCACTGTCAATGTTAGAATTTGCTGTAGTTACTATCTCTTGTACCTTTTGCTTTTTTTCATTATCAAGACCGTTAATGACAGCATCTGCTGCTGCTTTAACTGCAACTTTAGCTCCCAATTTTGCAAATGATAGTTCAGCTTTGTTAGCAATATCATTAACTGCAGAAATTCCTGTTGTAGCGGCACTGGTTGCATCATCTACTGTCTTTGCAGCTTGAATTGCCGCATCCGCAGTATTCTTTGCGTCATTAATATCGCTGAGAGCTTTATTATATTCTGACTTAGCCTCCTCTTTTTCAGGTGCATTTAACTCGTTATAAGCATTCTGAACGCGTTGCGTTGCATCAGCTGCAGCTTTATCAATATTAGCTTTATTAACTGTTTGGGAATTGTTAATTGCTGCATCAGCTGTAGCTTTAACGTTAGCAATATCTTTAATTGCCTGGTCTTTAATGAAGCCAACTTTGGTAACACTGTCAGCATTGTTCAAATCAGTTTGAGCCTGGGTTACTATACTGTCTACTTTATTAAGATCAGCTGTTTGCTTTAAGCCTTGCTTGACATTGTCCGCTTCACCTTGAACTGCATCTATCGCAGCCACCTTGGCAAAGGCCAGTTCGGCGTCAGAAGCTGCCTGTGTAAAGGCTTTATTAGCATTATCAACAGCTGTCGTAATTTCTGCATTAGATTGTGCAGCAGCTATTGCAGTCTCTGCTATAGTCTTAGCTTTATCAATGGCATTATTAGCTGCGTTATAAGCAGTTTGGACTGCCGTTGTCTTTTGCTCATCAGAAGTGAGCTTATCATAAACATCTTTGACCCGCTTCTTAGCGGCATCTGCTTGGGCATCAACACTCGCCTTGCTTAATTCTTGTGCTTTTTGAATTGTTTGCTCTGCATTACTTTTAACGTTGTCAATTGCCTTGATTGCATTCTCTTTTATTCTATTTACATTATCAACGTTCTCAGCAGCACCAATGTCATCTTGTGCTTGACTAACAATTTCATCTACTTTATTTTGATCGGCGGTTTCTTTGAGATTAGGTTTTACTTTTGCCGCTTCAGCTTGTACTGAGTCGTTTGCAGTAATCTTGACAAAGGTTAATTCAGCTGCATCTGCCAGCTTATTAATGTTTGTTGTACCTTCACTGGCTGCGGCAGCAACTTCAGTTTCAGTAGTTGCGGCTGCAATCTTTGCTTCAGCTGCAGTTTGGGCATTCTTAATATCTGCAACAGCTTGGTCATGTGTGCCCTTATTGGCTGCCTTTTCAGCAGTTGTTAAGTTGTTGTAAGCAGCATCCACCCGTGCAATCGCTGCTTGAGCTGCTCCATCAATACTAGTCTTATTTAGCTCTTTTGCTTTATCAACTTTTTCCTTTGCACTTGAATCGGCTGTGGTTTTAACCTGGTCTATATCTCTGATTGCCTGATTTTTGATATTATTAATTGTTGACACATCAGTAGCAGCGTCTATCTTGCCATTAGCTGCAGTAACAATGCCATCAACCGTTTGTTGATCAGCTGTGCTTAAGCCAGGCTTAATCTTAGCAGCTTCATTTGCGATGGCTTCTTTTGCATCAGCTTGAGCAAAAGTAACTTCTGCTTTTGTTTCAATAGCAGCGATTGCCTGTGTGCCTGTTCCAGCTGCAGCTATAATATCTGCCACATTTTGTGCGTTCTGAATATTGTTTTTAGCAGTTTTAGCAGCTTTGTCTATATCATCTAAAGCTTTCTGTAACGACTGTTGGCAACTAGTTTGATTATTCGTTGACAGTTTCTGGTAAGCATCACTTACACGCTTTTTAGCTGCAGTGGCTGCCGCATCAATATTAGCTGTCTGAGCATCCTTGTTAGCCTTGATTTCGGTTTGCTTAACTACATCAGCAGTAGTTTTAACATTATCAATATCTTTAATTGCCTGATCTTTGATGCTGTTGACCTTGTCGACTGTAGTTGCTTTTTGGAAATCGCTATTAGCTGTTGCAACGATACCATCAACTGTCTGCTGATCAGTTGCACTTAAATTCGGCTTGACACTGTCAGCTTCTTTCTTGACAGCATCAACAGCTGCTATTTTGGCAAAAGCAACTTCAGCTGTGGTTGCCGCGTTGTCAAACTTGTCTTTAGCAGCATTAAAGGCATTAATAATTGCATCTTTGGTTGTAGCAGAGTTAATTGTTTCGGTGGCAGCGTCTTTAGCCTGATTAATAGCTGTAATTGCAGCCGCTTTATCGGCATCAGCTCTTTGCTGCTGACCAGCTTCTGTCAAACTATTATAAGCTTTATTCACACGCTCAATTGCGCTATCAGCAGCAGCGTTAACGTTAGCAATGTTAGAAGTTTTAATAGCTTCAATGTTGGCTGCATTTGCGTTGTCTTCAACTGCTTTTATCGCGTTTTCGCCATCATCTGCAGCCTTATCTGCATTTTCAGCCGTTAATTGTTTGCCCACATTTATCTTGGCATCATCACGAGCCTTGTTAATATCGTTTACCGCTTTTTGCTTGTCTTCATCAGACATGTCCGTCTTATTGATTCGGTCTGCTGCAGCTTGGGCGTAATCATCAAGTTTTTTCTGGTCAGAAACAATTTCCTTATCAAATGCCGTAGCTTTGTTCCAAACACTGTCAATGTTTCTAATCCCAATGTTCTTCTCAATGTCTACCTTTTCAAGACTTGCTGGCGTCGGATTATTAACTTTGTCAGCAGCATCTTGATAATAATCCTCAACTTCCTTATTTAATGCAGCTTTAGCATCAGTACTGATGTTTTTTAAATTAGCAATGTAATCTTCAACGTTTGCTTGTTCAGCTCCTAATTCTTTCAAAGCATTTTCTTTGGCAGTCTTTAAATCACTTGCAGCCTTATCAATAACTTGTTGCGCCTTAGCAACTGTTAAAGCCTGATCAATGTTTGCTACACCCTTACCTTGCTCTTTAGTGATTTCATCAAAACTTTCACAGTCATCAATAGCTTTCTTTGCAGCGTCATATGCTTTTTGAGCCTGATCTTGATATATCTTAACGTTGTCCTGAGTTAAACCACTGTTTGCTAAATCAGCGATTTGGTTAACTACACCCGGCATCCCGGAAGTGCCATTACCATTGAGCTCATTATCAAGTGCTTGTTTAGCAGCTTCTTTGGCTGCAGCTAATTTATTTTGCTCATCTGACTCTTCATTAGCAATTTGCAAAGCTTTTTTTACAAGGTCAAGAGCCGTTTCTTTACGTCTATTGACCTCGGCAATGGTATCTGCACCATAAACTGTTGTGTCTTTATTAGTTTCAGTGACTGAATCTGCCATTGCCAATGCTTTAGCCAGATCATCTTCAAAAGTCTTTGATTGACTTTCTTTTAAATTAGTTGGCTTCTTGCTTTCGCCATCTTTTACCGCATTTCTGATCGTAGCAGCAGCATCGTCTTGAGCTTCTGACAAAGTAAGAATATCTAAACTCTTTTGCACCGGACGAGCACCCGCATCAATGAGCGTTGGACTGTACTCAACAAAGTTGGCATCTGGTATTATTTCGACTTTATCACCCTTTTTCATGTTTAGGGTAACATCAGCCGGTATTGTTACTGCAAAGGTTCCATCTGGATTAATTTCAGAGGAGAATACATTGGGCAACTTGCTAATATTATCCTCAATACTTCCTCGATAGGTATCGGTAGTATTTACATAGGGTTTCAAATTTTCATCTTGGAGAATTTGTTTATCATAATTTGGATTGCTACTAATATATTTAACAATGACATACCCCTTAGTACCTTTCGGGAAATACTTATAAAAGGCATTGACATTACTTGGGCCATCTACCTCTTCACTGTAATTTGATACCTTTCCTGTGATAGTCCTAGAGCCATCATCATTTTTGATAACTTGCAAGCCATCTTCATCAATATCCAAGAAGCCGCTTGGGTTTGCCGGAACAAAAGCTATATTATTGTAGCTACTAGTATCTTTACTACTCAAAGCACTCTCTAAGGCATTTTTAACAATATTATCTAATGTACTTGTTTCTGGATTTTTAACGGCAGCTTCAGCGGCAGTTAAGAATGAAACAAAGCTCTTGTCATTGACAATGTTTTTTATTTCAGGGTCATTTTTAATCTCATCTAACTGCTCTTGCGATAAAGTTTTATTCCCATCCAGCATCTCAATCGTGTTTATAGTAATACCGGTATTAGTTTTCTGCATTTGCAAAACATGGAATGGTGGTAACGTAAAAGCTTTACCCGTACTGTTTTGTAGTTGTTGTCGCACATTGGTAATCGTGATCTTGTTATTACCGATAACGCTTGTATTAGTATTTTTGTTATTGTGGGCATCCAAAACAAATGATGTCGGGTTATTAACTTTGAATGTTCCTCCAGAGACATCAAGCAAAGTAATGTTTCCAGAACCAGCATTATCTCCCAATCGAATATTAAAGCTGCCGTTCTCAACGTCAGCTGTCCCCGTAACATAAACTAAGGTACCTGAATAATCACCCATGTCATTTCCCAAAATGTTCATTTCACCATTGGGATTAATAGTCAAATTGCCATTGTCAAAAAATAAATTATTGGTATCGCTATCACTGATATTACCATTAGTTTTTATGTTAACTTGACCATTTTGCATAACGTTAAACGTTGAACTAGCATCATTCAAATATACCGCTCTTGATCTGGCACCATTCCTCGTGTCTTTATAAGGCATGACTGTGTTATCACCAATGTTAATATTTAAGACGCCGGCAACCTGTATAGTTCCTGCGCCTTCCATATAGATGGCACTGTAAGGGAAACCATATTCACCGGTGGTAGCATTGCCATCATATGTTTGAGCAGGAATAAGATTTACTGTGGCGCCTCTATGAATTTTAAGAGTGTTGCCATTACTTTTCATCTCAATTATGGTTCCGCCATATGTTGAACCAGTAAATTCGCCATCCAGGAAGTCAATACTATTATTTTTTGTGTTTCTAAATTCAAACAGCTGTTGCTGATTATTATATGCGTTTGATGTCTTAATATTTTGACAATCATTATTACCCGTGAAGTAAATATGGGTATTATCACCAGAATATATTAATTGTGTACCTCTAAAAGTGCAATTGTTAAAAACTATATTAGTATGAAAAGAACCACTTACATATAGTGTATCCCAAACACCGTAAAAGTCGTTACTCTTGATATTTATATTTTGAAAAGTAACATTTGCGTTTGTTCCAGCCGTTTGTATAGGTGCATATCCAGTAAAATTCAAAGTATACTTGTTATTAGCATCAGATCTAATTAATAAATCACGTCCCGGAACGCTAAATGTAGTGTTCCAAATACCTGAAGCTGCACTAATATCATTCATTAAAACAATTTCAGTAATTTTTTGATTATACAGTGCATTTTGGAAATCTTGCCAGCTACTTACTTTATATGATATTCCATTACCAGCATCTTTTAATATTGGAATTTTATCATTTGCAACCGCTGTTTTATCTATATCACCATTTTGTCCGCCCTCAGAACTGGCATCATTATCAGGTTTATCAACACTACTCTGTGAATCTTCTGGCAACTTACTATCACTTGAAACATTATTTCCAGCCGTAATATTAGAGACAGTGTCTTTACTAATTGAGTCATTTTTTTCTGGGGCTGTCACGCTTGAATCATTTGCATTAGTTTCCGGTTGTTCAACAGTATTGGCTTGACCAGCGTCTTTAACATCTTTCTTTTCCTGATCTTTTGCAGTTTCCGTTTTGGTTACACTTTTTGAGGCCTGATCATTACTCTTCAAAAATGAAGTTAAACCGGAAAAAGTGGACAATTTTGGTTCTTTTTCTGTCCTCTCAGTTTGATTATCAACTTTATTAGATTTAAGTGTAGTTTCTTCTTTATTATCTGTCGCAGTTGTCTTCAAATCAGATTCGTTTGATTTGGTTTCAACTTTAGACTCTAAATTTTGAGCAGGAGTATCAGTATCGGCCTTTACTGTCTGGCTACTTAAACCAAGAAAAGTGAAGCCGAGCAAAACAGAAGCAGCACCGATTGTCAATTTTCGAATTGAGAAACGGTCTTGCTTTGCCTGCAACTCCATTTTTCTTAATCTCTCTTTATAGTTATTTTTACCTAACATAAGTTATCCTTCCTTGAAAATTTAAATACATTCAAATTTTATAACCATTGTTATTAATTGTCAATATAGTACATTAAGTACAATAATCAACTATAAATAACTGTTATTTAAATATCTATTATTTTCAAAAATAAATAACAAATATTCTATAAAATTATCCGTTAAATGCAGTATTTTATACTATTTAATAAAAATAACTAAAAAGTGATGTATAGATTTATTTTTTTGATTTTTTATTTTTATTACATTTTATATACAAAATTTCGAATTTTATTTTTAATTTAAAATAACATGAAAATAATAAATTAGCTATAATTAATATATCTATTTTTTATTTTTATGTTATGTTTAATTGGATTTATGCTATGCAAAAAGAAGCATCAATTATGATGCTTCTTTCATCTTATATGAATATATTGTATTTAAGCAAAGTTTATTAGAAGTTTGCCTTCTTGATAAACCTTCCTTTAGCTATAATAAAGTACTTTTTATGACCAATTTTGACTGGATTGCCATAAGTCTTAACAGCTTTATGTTTACGCAAAACTTTTTTACCTAAACGATGACCATACTTATTGTATATATAGGCGTTATGTTTCAGCTTTAATTTCTTGGCATCAATATTGCCGCTATTTACAAGCAATCCATCTGTTAAAACGTAATAGGTTTTACCGCTAATAGTTTTCTTAGCAACTGTTTCAATTTCTGAACCCAAGTTGATAATTAACTTGTTAGCACGCTTGCCATTTTCATCATATAGATAAGCATTATGCATTAGTTTCTTAGTCGTAGTCTCAACAGTTTGAACTGCAGCATTAATAGTTGCTGCAGCAACTTCTTCACCCGCTGATCCCGTAGCAGTTACTAATTTTACATTTCCTGCTTTGACAAAGCGGTTCTTTGCAATAGTGAAATATCTTTTACCACGAATCTTAACGACTCCACCGAACGTATTAAGCAGTTGACCCTTCTTGTAAACGCCAGTCTTCTTAACCCGTTTACCTAGCTGGTTATAAATATATGCATTATGGACCACTTTTTGCTTAGTGGCCTGGCCATTTGTTGCAGCAACATAATACTTCTTATTGTTATCATGTGTGTCAACTAGTACATAGTATTCACGGCCTCCAATAGAAACTGTACCATAAGTAGTAAGGATTGAACCGGCACCGAGTGTAACTTTGTTAGCACGTTTGCCAGAATTATCATAGAGATATGCATTATGCATTAAGGTCACATTAGTGCTTTCGCCTAAATCATTTGGCGCACCATTTGTTCCATTTTGTTTATCAGTTGATGGTTGATTAACAGGGTTAATAGGAATAGATGAAGTACTACCATTACTATCAGAATTAGAATTGCTGCCATTGTTGTCAGAATTATTATTGGTATTGTTTCCGTTATTATTGCCATTATTATTGCTGTTGGCACTATCTTTAATAATCTTATCAATGACAGTTGAATCTGATGAAGCCTTATTAATCGCTTCAATACCATCGTCACGCTTGCCGTCAATATCAGTTAAAGTATTATTTTGATTAATCTTTTCCTGAGCATCAGCTAAAATGCGGTCGATTTCAGTCTTAATTGCAGCTTTTTCATCGTCAGTATAGTTATCACCGTTTTCATGCTTGACCCTGTTATTATCAATTTTCTTCTTAGCATTAGTAGCAGCATCAGAAACAGCAGCTTTGGCAATCTCCCGTATCCCAGTTATTCTATTATTCAGAACTTCATCATAAGAATTACCAGAGATATCTTTATATTTGTCATGCTCACTATTAGTTGCATAAATCCATGCGGAATCACCAAAATATTTCTGGTTCTGGGCAACTGCACCTTTGTATTCAGCCTCAACATCCCTATTAGCAGAACTCTTAACTGCATATAATGCTTGCTGCATTAACTGATCAATTGCTTGCCTTGCCATGTCAATATCATGGTTCATCTGATTGGCAATATTCTCGTAAGATGCATCAGCTTGAGCATCTTGAGAAAGTATAGTATCTATACTTCCATGTATGCCATCAAGTCTATTTTTGAAATGATCTCTATCCTGAGGAAGTAGACTATCTATGTTGTTAAGCTTGTCCTTTGCTTTATTGAACAAATCATTAACTTTTTCTTTACCTATTAGTTCGTTATAAGCATTGATTCCGTTGCTATAAGCTTGAGTAGTGGAGCCAATGTTGGTCGAATGCTTAATTGCATCAATTGCATCCTGGATAGCTTGAATATTCCTTTGATAATCAGGATTGGCTTTTTGTGCTTCAGTTAAACCATTGTATCCCGCTTCTAGGCCTGTTATTTCATTTCCGGCACCTTTTAAGGCATTAGCTTGATTATAATCAAACCATTCAGAAGTATTTTGATAAGTATCAGTTAATTTAGTACCAATTTGATTTTCGTCTGTCGGAATTTTGTTGATATCAGTTTGCTGCTCTATGTCTGCTTTTTCACTTGCATATTGATCATCAACTATCTTGTTTAATGCTTTCTTTTGACTAGCAGTTAGTTGAGATGACCCAATAATGTTGTGAGTTGTTGAATATTTTCTTTGTAAAATATTCTCTGCCTTTGCTTTGGCAGCAGCAAGATTAGTATCTTTTTCGACATCAGCAAAGCCAGGAATGTGACTGCCAGAATTGTTATCAGAATATCCTTGAGTTGCATTGTTGACAATCTGATCAACATCTTTTTGGATGTCAGCAGTAGAACGATCATTTCCATTCTTATCTGTTGTCGGAACTGCGTTAATCTTTGCCTTGCTTTGATCGTAAATATCTTGAAGCCTCTGTTTTTGCTTTTGTAAATCAGAGTTTACTAAACCAGAATCTTCAAGCTTTTTATCAGCTTCTGCTTTTTGCTCAAGAAGATTATTAATAGCATTTTGCTTAATTTGATAGATTTCTTCTTTATTTCTGGCTGTTTGGTATAGCTGGTCAATTCCAGTTTCACCTAAATTGGTTGAGTGTCCCTCGCTATCGAGCCCCTTTTCAATATTTTGCAATTTTTGTTTAGCATTTTCGAGATCTGTTGTTGTCGGACTGCTTGGTAAAGCAACTTTACTAATTTCATCCTTAGTCTTTTGAACCAACTGATTAAGTTGATCCTGTAAGTCAGCCTGTTGTTGATCAGTTAAATGACTTGCAACTTGACTAATGCTGCCCTTATCCTTGACATATTTATCAATAGCAGCAATTTGTTTGTTCTTTTCACTTAGTAAATTAGCTGGAATACCGGCTTGATCTATCGCAGCTTCACCAGCTTTTTCAACTTGACTTAAGTTTGCATTATCATCAGCACCATATAAGTCGCTAATGCCTTTTTGCATTGCGTCATTTATTGCAGCTTCATTTTGGCTTATTTCTGTTGGATCAAGTCCTGAACTTGGCAATTTTGTCTTAGCAGCTTCAGCATATTCTTTCAGAGTATTAATTTGTTTGTTCTTTTCTTCAAATCGCTGAGTTAAGCCAGTAATTGCATCATTACCAGCTTGCGCTGCTTGATTCATTGCACTATTGGCATCAGTCGCATTGCTTTGAGCAGTTTGAACATTTTGAGCAGCTTTATCACGTTCTGACTTGATGCGATCTCTCATCTGATCTGCCAAACTAGGATTATCTTTAGCAATCTTATCTGCAGCTTCATTTGCCTTGTTAACTGCATCTTGCAACTTAGTCAATGCATTATTGACAGATTCTGCTTTGATGATTTCATTATTAACCTTATTCAAATCAGCATTATTTTGACCTTTAGCATCAGTCAATTGGTCCTGGTTGGTAGCAGAGTTAACTCTGGTTTCACCAGACTGGCGAAGTTGATCAATTTTATTCTTCAAATCATTATACTGGTCTTGACCTAATTTTTTATCGGCCAAATCTTGATCAATTTGCTGTTGTAATTTATTTGTTGAATTATCAAAATCATTTTTAGCAGATGTCTTAGCGTTAGTGAGGCTGGTATCCTTTGCTGTATCAACAATCGCTTCTATTGCTTTATTACCCTCATCTTGAGCTTTTTGGACATCATCTTGATTTTGAGCTTTATCAATATTTTCTTTTGCTTTATCCCGCTCGCTTTCAATTGTAGATGTGTCTTTAGCATCACTAGCAATTGAAGTTTGGGCTTTATCATCTAAAGCAGATTTTGCCTTATTTTTAGCTGCCTGCAGTTTAGCATCAGACAAAGCCTGGTAAATATTGCTTAGACCGGTATTCTTTTCTGTATCAATATTTTCAGATAGAGCGCCACTGACGTTTGCAACGGCATGATTATAAGCATCTTGTGCTTGTTGTTTAAACTTACCCAGCTGATCAGAGGTTAAATCACTTAAACCATTTATTTCTGGTAGAACACCGGTATCAGTTGAGCCTTTTCCAAGAGCTTTATCAAGTTCTTTAATTGCTTGATCTCTTTGGTTACGGATATCGTCAGCATCACTCTTACTTGCATTTGTAACTACATTACTAATTCCCTGTAAGGTATTATTTTTGATTTTCTCAACTGTAGCGCTATCATTAGCCGCGCCAATATCTTTAATGCCTAAATCAGCCACTGCAAAAACTGCATTTTGGTCTCGTGAATCATTTAGTTTAGCTCGAGCCGCGTATGCTGTATTTTTAATCAAATCGGTGGCAACAACTTTATCACTAGCTAACTTGGCAGCAGATTCAATGTTATTAATTTTATTTAATGCATCTTGATAAATTCCAGTTAGTTGTTCTTTATTTGTGGCTGCGTCAATTTTACTATTTGCATCCGTTGGGATTGACTCAAGCTGACTAATTGCATCATCAAATTGCTTTTTTACTTCATTTCTTTGGTCATTCGATAATTTGCTAAAAATGTCACTTAAACGATTCTTGGCACTGCTTGCAGCATTGGCAATATTACTTTTAGTATCAGTTTTAGATGTATTAAAACCATTACCTGTAGCTTCTGCAGCATCAATAGCTGCTTCGCCATTTTTCTCAGCTGTATTAGCATCAGGGACAGCATGAGTAGAATCAACTGCTGATTTTGCATTATCACGTGCGGATGTAATGTTATTAATAGTTGTGGTCTTGGCATCATTAGTAATATCCGACGAATTATTAATTCGGTCAATCGCCTTTTGTGCATAATCATCAAGCTTTTGCTTATTAAGGATCTTATTAACATTTACGTCACTAATCACATCATCAATTGATGACTTACCATTTTGGACAATTTTATTAAGTTGCTCATTGGTAGTGGTGCTTTTATCATTAATGCCATTAACACCAATATCATATGTAGCATCCACTTTTGCACGCAATTCATCTTTGTTGGCACTGGTAATCTGATCCATATTGCCAATTTGCTCTTTTACTTTATTGCGCTCATCCATTAGAGCTGTTAAAGCCTGGTCTTTTGCAGACTGCAAGTTCGCTGCAGCTTGAATGTTTGCTAAATCATTTTTACCTTTAGTTAATGCTGCATCTATATCATCTTTATTTGCACCTTGAATGGCAGTTTGAGCCTGATTGAAGGCATTGGTAATCTGATTATAGTAGTCATTCTTTTCGGTTACTCCTAAATTAGGATCATTTGTAATCTGACTGCTTGCAGAATCGCGCGCATCTTTTAATTTTCCAATTGCAGTTTGACGCTGTTGTTCTAAGGCCTGAGCTTCGAGATCAGGAGAAAGGGAATTAATAACAGAATTAATGGCATCAATTCCTGTTTGAGCATCAGTGTTAATATCAGTTACTGTATGGTCATTAGTGATCGCCTGGATTGCTTGATCATAACCTGCATCAATCTGATCCTGTTTTGCTTGAACTATTGCCGGATCAAGATGAGAATTTGCAAGAGTATTTTTGGCATTAGCCTTGGCCTGTTGCAGTTTGCTAATTGCTTGCGCCTTAGTGGCCGTGATTTGAGCAGCACCTAAATCTTTTAGAATATTGTTTTGACCATCTTGCTTAGCGGAAGTGATATCAGCAACATTTTGAGCCGAGGCAATTTTGGCCTTCGCAGCCTGGGCATCTTGATCAATTTGGTCCTCATAATACTTCTTATTTGAAGGACTAAGTTGACTATCATCAATGCTTTCAATTTTAGCTTTCGCATCATTAACTGCTGTATCAACGTCTTGAGCTGCCTTGGTTCTAGCTTCTTCTACCTCTTTATTGGCAGTACCTCGGGCATCGCTTACAATATTATCTATACTGTTTTTAGCGTTAGTGACTGTCTCAGCGATTTTAGAACTATCGACCTTGTTTAAAGTATCAATACTATCATTAACTACCTTGCTGATTTGATCATGATATGCTTTCTTTTGTTCAGCAGTCAGATTGTTGGTTTGATCGATTTGGTTATCAGCGTTTGCTTGCTCTTGTCTGATCTGCTTAATAGCATCAGCTAAGGACTGGTTACGTTCACCTTTAGCTTTAGCTGAAGTCAGTAAGCTGTTTAAGGCATCGATACCATCATTACGTGCTGAATCAATTGCAGTTAAACTGTCTGCCTGATCAATCCGCTGGTTATAGCCAAGAGGAGTGCTTGAATTATTGAGCAGTTTCTGTGCATTTGCTACGCTATCGTCAATATCATTTGCTGACAAGCCTGGCAAGCTACGCAATTGGCTTTCAATATTACTTTCAACTTGGGCAAGCTTAATCTTAGAAAGCTGTCTTAAAATTGACCGCTTAGTTGACTCCTCGGTTGTCGAAACAGTAGCAGAATCGCTTGCTTGATCAATATTGGTTAAACCATCAGTTACTGTTTTTTCGATTTCAGAGTTTGAAGGGATGCCTAGCGAGCTCTCATTAGCATTTGCATATCCCAAAATTTCAGCTTTTGCAGCATTTTGATCAAAAATAGTTTGTGTTGCTGCTTCTCTTTGCTTGATAGCAGTATTATCAGAGGTGCCGTAAATTGATTTTTGTTCATCATATTTAGAACTTCCTGGTTTAGCTGTTGCAACTTCAGTTGCTTGATCAATTGCGTCCAGTAAAGGAGTTTGTTGATCTAAACTAATGCCTGAATTCTGTACTCGCTCTTTGGCAGCAGCTGCTGCTGCATTAATTTTGCTTGCTTCTTGATCAGCATTTATATCCTTAATAGACTCCTTACCCTTGGAACCATCAGGATCATCACCAGTGATAATGTTATGAACTGCTTTATTATAGGAATCCTTTATTTCTGTAGTCTTATCGGCATGGTTTTTAATTTCATCTTGAGCAACAGCCTGTAAGTCTTTCAGTGCTTGAATTGTTTTATTAACTTTATCAATTATACCTTGAGCTTCTTTTTGGTGCCCATCTACTGATACTTGGTCAAGATCTTTTTCAATATCGCCTTCTGGTTGAGCGATAGCCTGAGCACGAGCCAGACGAGTAGGTAAATTAACTATTTCATCCTTCTCTTCTTTACTCAAGTTAGGATCGTTTGCTAGCTTGTAAGCGTCAACATAGACTTGATCAATTTTTTGCTTAAGATCAGTTTCAATACTCTTCTTATAACCATAAGCAGCTTGATCAATCGCATTTATGCCATTCTTCTCTGCTTCAGTAATATCTTTATCAGCTTGAATACCTTTAATAGTATTAATTGCTTTATCACGTGCAGCATTAATTGCATCTACCATTGTAGGGAATCTCTTTGACTGCAATATGGCTTCATTATTTAAATTCGTTATTGCACTATCGCGAGACGACTCGATAGTTGAAGAATTTTGCGCCTGACTTACGATATTCTTAATTGCATCAAGGGCAGCATTCTTACGATTGTTAACCTCTGTCAAAGTATTAGCACTTGAAGCATAAACCGAAGTTTTTTCGTTATCGGAAGTAATTGTCTTAGATGCAGCCGAAGCAATTTTATCTAGCTGATCATTAAACTCTTTGATCTGTGCATCAGATAAATTATTAGGCCTGTTTATTTTTGCATCACTAATAGCATCAGTGATTGCCTTAGCAGCCTGATCTTGCGCATCTGTTAAAGTTAGAATATCCAAGTTTTTAATTATTGGGCGACGTCCAGCAGCAACACTAGACGGATCATAGCTAACAAAGTTAGCATTTGGAGTTAATTCTATAGAGTAGCCTTTATCAAACCTGATCGTTTGATCGGCTGGAATAGTAAAACTAAACGAACCGTCATCATTTACAATTGTTGCAAATTGTGTTGGTAAAGGATTTAAAGAACTGTTACTTGAATCTCTAGTGGTGTCTTTTGTTTGTGCGTATGGATTGTCGATTATATTTTTACCATTTTGATCCTTTGGTGTCCATGCAGTTTTTACACCCATACTATCAATTAAATTAGCCATAATATAAGCTTTAGTGGCAACTGGGAGAATCAAACTAAACGGGTTTTTCAAATTTTCTGGATCTGAATCTGGTCCATCAGTAGCAGAATTATAATTAATTACGCTGCCTGGCTCACCAGAAATTGTTTGTGAACCATCAGAATTTCTCGTTATTTTGACCTTACCAGGATCAATATCCAAAAAACCACTCGGATTGGCTGGAATAAAACTAATGTTGTTATAGCCAAAATTATTGCTATTGTTGAATGCTTTTTGAATAATATCCGAAAAGATTTGATCGTAAGTCCAACCGTTTTTGATACCATCAGCCAATGAAGTTTGAACGTCTTCAGGCAATTTATCGAATGAAATATGAGCTTTGGCCGCTTGCGCCTTAATTTCTGCCAATCTATCTGCAGTTAACTTCTCTTGGCCATTAAGCAACTCAATATTATCGACTGCAATTGTATTGTCAGTTTTCCTAACAGTTAAAACGTGAAATGGTGGCAATGTTACTTTACCAACCCCAGTTTGCGTTGAGCTCAAATCAAACTGCTGACGCACATTTGTTAAGGTAATCGGCATGGTGCCGATAATACTCGTAGCAGGATTGGTATTGCCCTGGACATTCAAAATTAATGAGGTAGGATTATTAACAAATAACTTTCCGCCTTGCACATCTACCAAAAGTATTTGGCCATTACCGCCATCTACGTATCTACCATTTGGACCTAGCTTTCCAAGAACGATATTGAAACCACCGTTTTCAATATTAGCCGTACCCCTAATTAGGACTAAAGTACCAGAATAGTCGCCCATATTTGAGCCATTAATGTTTAACGATCCTCGCGGCAAAATGTTAAAATTACCACCATCATAAATCAGGTTTCTGTTGCCCCAGTTATTAGCTATATCACCGTTAGTAGTAATATTGACTTTCGCATCACTATTAATATTAAAAACAGAGTTGCCATCATTAATCAGGATTGCACTGGATTGATCGTTATCATTTGTACCATTATAGTGATCGCTACCAGTTGTGATATTCAGCTCACCATCAACATTGACGGCTTCATTATTGCCTAACATGGCGATAGCTAAAGGAAGCCCAGTATGTTCAGCAGCATTGGAACCTAAGTTATTATTAGGAATATAGATCCGCGGTGAAAGGGACACCTTAGCGTTCTTTTCAATGTTAACAACATTGTTGTTACCCGCCATTTCTATCACATTACCGCCAACGGTTTTACCAGTAAAAGTCCCACTAAAATCAAGTGAGTTATTTGAACCAGTAAATTCAAATAGTTGTTGAACATCACCACTTGAAATCGTAATTCCTGGATAAGGCGTGTGCGTTACTTCCCCATAGTTGGTACCTGTAAAGTAAATTTTAGTATTATTACCACAGTGAACCATTTGCGAACCATGGAAATTAACATTATTGAATGTGATTTTTGAAAAATGACCATCTTGGTTGTAATCATCAGTCATGATGACGCCCCAGATATCGGCACTCCATAAGTCAAGGTTGTCGTAGGTTATATCTAAATCCTGCGTACTGCCACTATTTAATTGGAGATGGTTACCTTTCAAATCAACTTTATATCTAGTACTACCGTCACCAGCGGATTTAATGAGCATTTTCCTGCCGTAAAAGTAGAACGCTTGTGATCCATTCTCTGGTCCGTCAGTAATATCGTTCATGACGTCAATTTCTGAAATAGATTCATTCTGAAATGCAGCTATAAGTTCATCAAAGGTATGGACCTGTGCTACACTAGCATCCCTAGTATTTATTTTCGTGTTTTCAGCAGCATTTGAATCATTAGCCACTGCAGCTGTTGAGTCATCAGGCCTGGTTGTTGCATTTCCTTTAGCAGATGAGGCAACATCGGTATCCTGATTCTGACTAGACTGCTGGCCCGAGTTATTTGTTGATTCAGGGGCCGACTTTTCTGATTTCGCCTGACCAGTTGAAAAACTGTGACTAGCTTTTGAGTCACTGCCACTATCTCTTAAAAACGAACTTAAGCCAGAAAAAGTGCTTAAATCGTGCTTTGTATTATCTTGATCTGATTGTCTTTCTGCAGTTGCAGTTTTGGCAGTATCCTCAGTTTGTTCAGTTTTAGTTGTTTCATTCTCACTTTTTTGAGAACTTACTTCTTCATTTGCCGGATCAACTGTATCAGCTTTAACTGTTTGATTGCTTAAGCCAAAGAATGTAAAACCAAGCAAGACAGAAGCAGCACCAATAGTCAATTTACGAATTGAGAAGTGGTCTTGCTTTGCCTGCATTTCCATTTTACGTATTCTTTCCTTATTATTATTTTTACCTAGCATAATAATCCTTTCTCAAAATTATGATTACATATTAATTGTAAGTCCTGTTATTTTTACTGTCAATTTAGTAACACTATTATCCATTTTAATAGGTAATAAAATTCAAAAATTATGTCATAAAATAACTTTAATTAAAATTTTTATGCCAATTATAAGGTACTAAATTTATATAAAATAACAATAATTAAATTAATAAAAGTACATTTTTAATTTAATTCATAACTTATTTTTACTTATTTTATAAACATATTTATATATATTATACAAAATGTAAATTGTACTATATATACACGAATATATTTGTGATTTGTTTAACATAATCAATTAAGTAACTATAACTTTTTTAGGATTTGCTTAGATATTTTGATAGTGTGAATAGATATACTTTGTAGAATTTTTTGCAGAAAAAAGAAGGAACCTTTGTTCCCTCTTTTTAAAAGTATTGAGCAAAAATAACTGGCCTAAGCTTGAACTATACATGATCTGAAAACGCAAAAAAGTGCCACAAATGTGACACTTCTTTTGTGATATTTAAGCTGTAAATTCTAGAGTTTTAAATATTTAAAAGTTTGCTTTCTTAACGAACCTTCCTTTACTTAATGTGTAATATTTTTTATGACCGATTTTGACTGGATTACCGTAGGTATTCACATATTTATGCTTCTTGAGTACTTTCTTGCCTAGACGATGACCATACTGGTTGTATGTATAAGCATTATGCTTCAGCTTTAATTTCTTGGCATCAATATTACCACTAGCTATATAAAGACCATCAGGCAAGCCATAGTATTTCTGACCATTAATTGTCTTCTTACCAGTAGTTTCAACAACTGAACCTGCATTGAAGATCAGCTTATTTGCACGCCTGCCATTTTCATCATAAAGGTAAGCATTATGCTTTAAGCTCTTAGCAACAGTGACAACAGGTTGTTCAGTAGTATTGGTATTCGTTGGCGCAACCTCTTCATTGGCGGATTTTGCAGAAGTTACTATCTTAACATTTGCGGCTTTGACGAAGCGGTTCTTACCAATAGTAAAGTATCTCTTACCACGGATCTTAACGACTGCGCCATAGGTATTTAGCAGTTGACCCTTCTTGTAAACGCCTGTCTTCTTAACCCGCTTGCCAAATTGATTGTAAATATAAGCATTGTGAGTCAATTTTTGCCTAGTAGCTAATACATTTGCTGTAGCAACAAAGTACTTCTTATTCTTAGCACCTTGATCAACTAAGACGTAGTATTCTTTACCATTGATCGTCTGTGTGCCATAAACAGTAACTATTGAACCAACACCTAAAGTAATCTGGTTAGCACGCTTGCCTGTTTCATCATAAAGGTACGCATTATGCCTCAATTTGACTTGTGATGAATTAGGTAATTTAGCGTTTGAATTGCTATCACTATCATTTGGATTGTTATCATTACCAGGTTGCTTATTTGGTACAGGCACAGGAGCCGTAGAACCGCCACCAGTGTTTCCACCGTTGCTAATGTTTTCAGTGTTTCCACCATTACCATTATTATCGCCGCCGTGAATAACCTTATCGATTGTTGTTGGATCGGAGCTATCCTGATGAATGACATCTATACCGTTATCACGATTCTTGTCAATATCGTCTCCGCTACCAGCGTGATCTATCTTATCTTTGGCATTATCTTTTTGATGATCAATCTCATCCTTGATCTTTTGTTTTTCATCATTAGTTAAATCACTGCCATCTTGGTGCTTGCCTTTATTATTGTCGACATCTTTTTTGGCATTCTTAGCAGCATCATCAACGGCACCCTTAGCAATTTCTTTTTCGGCTTCAAGCTTATTCTTTTGAATTTCATCATAAGAATTGCCCTCAGTGTTTTTATGTTTATCAAAAGCATTTTGGATTGAAGAAGTATCAGCGTTATCACCAAATTCTTTATGAATTTTATCGATAGCTGCTATTGCTTTATCAGCAACTTCCTGATCAGCTTTCTTCTTGCTGGCATCAATTGCCTTATTGACCTCAACTTGAATATCATCTTTAGCTGTGTTAGCAGCCTTGTCAATATTAGTCTTCTTACCGGCAGGATCATCACTAGGAGCATTAACTTGATCAATTGCTTCGTTACCATCTTTAACATGTTCATTAACATTATTAATGAGGTCCAACTTAGTTTGACTATCGATATCTTTATTATTGATAATCTCAGTTTTAGCCTTATCAGCAGCGTTCTTAATGTCTTCCTTAGCTTTGAGTTTGTTCAAAGCTGTAATGCCTTGATTGTATGCAGAACTAATATCCGGAATATTGTCAGCTTTGTTGATATCGGCAAGACCTGCAATTATATCTTTAATATAGTCTTGATAGTCTGAATTGGCTCTCTGGTCACTAGTTAATTTATCATATTCACTTTGTAAACCATTAGTGCCGACTGTAGCATTCTGTTTATCTTTAACAACCCATTCAGAAGAATTCTGCCAAATCTTATCAATGCTAGTTCCAACGTGATCCTTATCTTTCGGAACTTTATCAACGTCAGTAATAGCTTTAATGTTTTCCTTTTCAGAATTATAAGCATTATCGATAGCTTGGTTAGCTTCCTGCTTT
Organism: uncultured Lactobacillus sp.; assembly: GCA_946482425.1. The sequence continues at coordinate 7,546 of CAMLRO010000010.1, read as the reverse complement.
TCGGAATCGGTTAACTGAGATTTGTTAATGATATCATGAGCCTGATTCTGCTTTTCTTTCAAATAACCTTCTGCCTTGGTTTTAGCACCAGCAAGAGCTGCTTGATCAATAACATTTGAAGTGCCAGGCATCTGTTCTCCAGTTGCAGGATCTTTATAGCCATTCTTGGCCTTATTAACTATAGCTGCAGCATCTTGTTTGACATCATCAGCGGTCCTGTCTTTACCATCTTTTTTATCAGGAATATTATTAATATCAGTCTTACTCTTGTCAATGATATCCTTGATCTTTTGTCTTTCAGCTTCTTGATCTGTTCCTGACAAACCAGAATCTTCAATCTTCTTATTAGCTTGATCCTGGATATCTTGTAACTGCTTAATAGCATCTTGCTTAGCTTGATAGATATCCGCTCTGTTCTTAGCTACATCGTAAACATTATCTACGCCTGCTTGACCGAAGTTAAGTGCTTCATTATTTTCTGGAACACCCTGTTCGATATTAGCCAACTTCTTCTTGGCGGCTTCTAAGTCAGACTGAGTTGGGTTATCAGGTAATTTGACACTGCCGATCTTGTCTTTAGTGTTTTGCACTACTTGATCAAGCTGCTTTTGCAAATCAGCCTTTTGATCATTAGTTAAATTAGTAGCAACCGAACTGATATCACCTTTACCTTTGACATAATCATCGATAGCTGCAATTTGCCTGTTCTTTTCAGCTAGCAGATCACTTGGCAATTTAGCTTGGTCGATGGCCTTTTCTCCGGCCCCTTCAATATCATCTAAATTGTCATTATCCTTAGCGCCATAAATGTTGCTGGTTGCATTTTGCAAAGCAGTATTAATAGCACTTTCACCTTGACTAATTTCATTAGCATCAAGATTATTGCCTTGCAGGCCCTTCTTTACAGTTTCTGCATAGCCCTTTAACTTATTGATAGCGTCATTCTTAGCTTCATAACGGTCAGTTAAGCCAGTAATCGCTTTGACACCATCTTGTGCAGCCACATTCATAGCATTATTAGGGTCTTGTGCATCATTTTTAGCATTTTGAATGATTTGAGCAGCTTTATCACGTTCAGATTTGATCTGTTCTCTCATTTGCTCAGCCAGATCTTTATTGTCCTTAGCGATTTCGTCTGCCGCAGCAGAAGCCTTATTGACGGCATCTTGCAACTGAGTTAACGCACTTGTCAGTGATTCTTCTTTACCAATTTCAGCGCCGATTTGACTTAGATCATTTTTGTTCTGATTCTGGGCATTAGACAAACTACCTTTATCGGTGGCCGAGTTTATCCTAGTCTCACCATCTTTACGAGCCTGATCAATTTTTTCTTTTAGCTTATCATATTGGTCTTGACCCAGTTTCTTATCAGCTAGGTCTTGATCAATCTTTTGTTGTAGCTTGTCTGCAGCATTTTTCAGATCATTTTTCGCTGCAACTTTATCATTGGCAAGTTGAGTATCCTTGCCTGTCTGCTCAATACCGTTAATAGCATTTTGGCCTTCATCTTTAGCTTTACTGACTTCATCGGTATTTTTAGCCTGATCTATCTTATCTTTGGCTTTATCACGCTCGTTATTGATTGAATCTTGGTCTTTAGTATCATTTTGACCAGCAGTAGAAGCAATTTGATCCAAATCTGATTTAGCCTTGTTTTTGGCAGCTTGCAGCTTAGCATCTGTCAATGCCTGATTAATGTTGACTAAGCCCGCATTCTTTTCGTTTTCAATTTGATTTTTAGACGCTCCGCTGACCTTGGCAACAGCACGATTATATGCGTCTACAGCTTGTTTTGTGAAAGCAGTCTTTTGATCATCAGTTAAGTCTTTTAGTCTATTAATTTGATCACGAACACCAGCAAGATCATCCTTCCCGTCTAAAGTATCCTTTAGCTCTTGCAGTGCCTCATCCCGTTGATTTCTAATCTGTTCAGCTTGTTGAGAGGCAGCAATATCAAGGATATTTTGTATGCTTTGGATAGTGTTGTCTTTAATCTTATTAACAGTTGCGATATCACTTGCGGCGTTAATGTCATTTTGACCAAGATCCGTAACAGCTTTTACTGCGTCCTTATCTTTTTGAATTGGTAGTTGGTCATTTGCTTTAGCACTCGCTTCATTAATTGCAGTTATTGCGGCAGCTTTGGCAGCAGCTAAGTCAGCACCTGCTTCTGCCTTGTTAATAGCAGTTATTGCATCTTTAGTATAGCCATCTACTTGATCTTTATTAGTAGCCTTCTTAACGTTTGCAATTGCTGCGCTGGAAGCCTGCTGAATAGCACTGTTGGCTTGATCAAATACGTCCTTAACTTTTGCCTTTTCATCATCGTTAAGTCCATTATAAATTCCTTGCAAACGAGAAGTGGCATTAGCTGCAGCAGTAGAAATTTGATCAATCGCGCTGTTCTTATATCCTTCAAGGCCATTGCCTTTGGCAGCAGCCGCGTCAATTGCCAGTTCACCATTTTGTTCTGCAACATTAGAAGCTGGAATTTCAGTTTGACTGTCTACATTACCCTTGGCTTCATCACGAGCAGCTTTAATTCCGGCAATAGTGGAATCCTTCACAGCCTGAGTAACATCCGTTGAGTTGCTAATGCGATCAATCGCTTTTTGAGCATAATCATCAAGTTTTTGTTTGTTAATGACTTTGTTAATGTTCAAATCACTGATTACATTATCAATAGCAGCTTTGCCTTGTTGTGCATATTGAGTAACTTGTTGAATAGAAGATGTACTTGCAGAGTTAATATTCTTGACTGCCTGATTGTATTGCTCATCAACTTTAGACCGTAAATCGTTCTTATTGGCACTTGTAACTTGATCCATATTGCCGATCTGCTCTTTAACTTTGCTTCTTTCAGCAAGCAAATCATTTAGAGCTTGATCCTTGGCAGATTGCAAGTTTGCGGCTTCCTGAATGTCAGTCAGTTTTCTCGTACCATTGGTAAGAGCAGTATCAATATCGTCTTTACCGGCTGCTTGAATAGCCGACTGAGCATTATTAAAGGCATTTGTGATTTGGTTATAGTAATCGTTCTTTTCGGTAACGCTTAAATTAGGATCGGTAGTTATTTGGGTATTCGCATTATCACGAGCTTCTTTTAGTTTATTAATAGCATCCTGACGCTGCTTTGCTAAAGCTTGTGTGGCTTCGTTATCCGAGATACTGTCAACGATACTTTGGATACTCTTTTTGCCTTTATCCGCATCATTATTAATATCTGAAACATTAAAGTCGCCCGTTACAGCCTGAACAGCTTGATCATAGGCATTGTCAATCTGGTCTAATTTATCTTCCCAGTCTTTTTCGTTAAGTGATCCTTTATCATGAGCGTCAGAAATGGTCTTTCTGGCATCATTTTTAGCAGTTTGCAAATCAGATATTGCTTTAGCCCGGGCCGCAGAAACTTGAGCATCGTTCAAGTCCCTGGTAATATTATTTTCACCGTCCTGAACAACAGATTTGATACTGTCTTCATCTTGAGCGGCAGCGATCTTATCTTTAGCTGATTGTGCATCCTGATCTATCAAATCTTCATAGTGCTTCTTGTTTGATTGACTAAGTTGACTGTCAGGTATGCTTTCAATCTTAGCTTTAGCAGCCTTTGCTGCATCATCAACTGCTTGTGAAGCTTTTGCCCGTGCATCTTTGATCACACTGTTACCCTTATTCTGGGCATCAGCGACTATACTGTCTATCTTTCCTTTGGCTGTTGTAACAGCATCATCCACTTTTGAAGAGTCAATACTGTTTAAACCGTTAATACTGTCATCTGCAACTTTTTTAATTTGTTTGTGATATGAATCCTTTTCGGCGTCACTGAGGTTAGTTATACTATCAATAGCTGAATCAGCTTTTTGTTGTTTTTGCCTAATCTGTGCGGCAGCATCAGTTAGTTGATTATTGCGTTTACCTAACTCTTGCTGCTTAATTAACAGATTGTTAAGAGCTGTAATACCATCATTTCTGGCTCCGTCAATTGCTGTAAGTGAATCAGCTTGATCAACCCTCTGAGTATATCCCAGTGGAATATTATTATTGCTTAAAATCTTCTGAGCTTGCGCTTTAGCATCATCAATATTCTGAGCAGTTAAACCAGGAATATTGCTGATTTGATTTTCAACATCTGCTTCAACATCGGCTAACTTCTGCTTGGAGATTGCTTTAAGCACATTCTTTTTAGCAGTATCCTCTGCAGTTGCAACTGTATTAGAGTCAGCAGAGTTATCAATACTTGCCAAACCGTCACTAATTGCTTTTGCAATGTTGGTAGTTGAATTAACCGACAAACTATCCTCGTTAGTAACGGCATATCCTGAAACTTCAGACTTAGCAGCAGCCTTATCAAAAGCAGTTTGCGTTGCTGCTACTCTTTGATCGATAGCTGTAACATCAGAGGTACCATAAATTGATTTATTAGCATCATAATTTGAATCACCAGGTTTGGCAGTAGCTACTTTAGCAGCATTGTCAATTGCATTTAAGTAAGCTACTTGATCTGCAGGAGCAAGACCTGAAATTTGGACTCTCTTCTTAGCTGCTGCCGCTGCCTTATTGATAGCGTCTGCTTCCTGATTTGCATAAACTTGTTTGATTGCTTCTAGACCATTTGAACCGTCAGGATCGTCACCATTGATGACTTTATGTACGGCATCATTTAAAGAATTCTGAATATCAGTTGTTTTGTCACTATGCTTGGCAATTTCATCTTTAGCTGCAGCCTGTAATTTCTTAATTGCACTGATAGTATTCTTAAGAGCATCAATGGTATCTTGAGCTTCTTTTTGGTGACTTTTGACTGAAGCTTCATTAGTATCTTTATCGATGTCACCTTGAGTAGCGACGATTGCATCCGGACGTTTCAACCTGTCAATTAAGCCATTGACTTCATCTTTTTCTGTATCATTCAGGTTAGCATCCTTAGCAAGGTCAACAATATCAGATTTTACTTGACCAATTTGCTGGTCAAGACCTGTTTTCACAGTATTCTTATAGTCAAGACCAACCTTGTCAATTGCCTTTATTCCGTCATCTTTAGCTTTAGCAACATCAGTGCTATTTTGCGCTGCCTTAACTTGACTAATTGCATTATCCCTAACGCCATTAATCGTCTGCGATTGTGAAGGATAATATCCAGCTTGTTGACTTGCCTCAGCATTTAGGGCATTGATGGCATTAGTCCTATCAGTTTCAACTTGAGCTGAATTCTGTGCTGCTGTAATAGCATCATTAATAATCTTTAAAGCATCATTTTTGCGTTGATTTACTCTCGTAATTGAGTCTGCACTAGGGTCATAGACTGAAGTTGACTTGTTAGCACTATTAATGGTCTTGGAAGCAGCAGCAGCAGCCTGAGTCATCGCATCATTAAATGCCTTATTCTGATCGGCGGTCAGATTATTTGGCTTATTCGTTTTAGCATTATTAATTGCATCAGTAATTTCCTTAGCTGCTTGATCACGGACTTCACTCAATGTCAAAATATCCAAATTCTGTCTGACCGGTTTTGAAGTATCAGTCGGATCATATCCAACAAAGTTAGCACTTGGAGACAACTCAATACCATAATTCTTTTTGTAATTGACAGTTTGTTCTGCCGGAATGGTAAAGGAAAATGAACCATCATCATTGACTTCAGCAGCGTACTGGGTAGGCAAAGGATTTAGTGAACTATTCTTAGGGTCTCTGTACGTATCATCAGTTTCAGCATAAGGATTAGAAACACCATGATTCTTATCATCCTTATCTGGCCACGGAATTTTTTTACCCTTATCGTCAATCACATTGGCAACAATATAAGCCTTAGTAGCTACCGGCAGAACTACACTAAACGGATTCTTAGGCTTTTGCGGTTTGCCTTGGTCATCTGTTTTAAGATCATCCGGACCATCTGTATCAGGGTTATAACCTATTACGCTTCCTGCAGCACCTGAAATAGTATTTGATCCATCGTCATTTCTCTTGACAGTCACCTTGCTAGTGTCAATATCCAGAAAACCACTTGGGTTGGCAGGAATAAAGGAAATGTTATTGTAACCAAAATTACTACTATTATTGAAAGCTTTTTTGATAATATCAGCAAAGAGCCAGTCATAATCTTTATTGCCAGCTGCAGCAGTAACTAAAGAAGTTTGCACATCATTTGGTAATTTTGCAAAATCAATACCAACAGCCGCTATCTTCTTTTTTAATTCCTCTAATTGATTATTATCTAACTTACGCGTACCATTCAACAATTCAATCTTGTCAACGGTAATGGTGCCTCCACTTTTTCTAACATTCAAAACATGAAATGGAGGCAAAGCAAGTTTGCCATTTCCAAGTCCTAAGCCATTAAGATCAAATTGCTGCCGAACATTAGTTATAGTAATATTATTTTGACCAATAATACTGGTGTCAGGATTCTTGTTAGCCTGCGCATTCAAAATTAATGAAGTGGGGTTATTAACAATTAAGGTACCGCCCTGAACATCTACTAATGTAATAGCGCCTGTTCCAGCACCTGTTCCAGAACCTACTGACTTTGAATCGTCAAGACTGATGTTAAAAGCACCGTTTTCAACATCAGCTTTGCCCTTAACCAAAACCAAAGTTCCGCTATAGTTACCCATATCAGAACCGACAACATTCAAAGTTCCCTTTGGTTTAATTGTGAAGTTACCAGCATCATAAACAAGGTTACCACCATAGCCGTTATTGATGTTACCGTTAGTATTGATGTTTACTGTACCATTGGTTGCAATATTAAAATTAGAATCACCATTCTGCATATATATTGCCTTACATTTGCTATTATTAAGAGTACCTTGATAAGGATATACAGTAGAGTTATTACCCATATTGATATTCATCGTACCAGCCACATCAACTGTACCTTTACCAGAAATGTAAATGACAGTGTATCCAATGTACCACGCGGGGTTTTCACCCGATGCTCCATGAGAATTATCATAGTCTTTTAGGGGTGTGAGATTAACAATGGCATCTTTATCAACTTTAACTAAATCGTTTGTACTTTCCATTTGGATAACGTTGCCACCAAAAGTAGATCCGTTAAATACACCATCTACAAATTCAACGCTGCAATTTGCACCAGTGAACTGAAATAATTGCTGGTCGTTACCATCATATGGTTCACCTGGAAAATAAGGTGTCTTAACTGTATTTATATCATTATCACCATAAAAGAAGATGTGAGTGTTCTGGCCAGCATAGATCAACTGGGAACCGTAAAATTTGGTATTTTTAAATCTAATATTAGCAGTTTGATTACTAAATAGCCCAGCAGTATCAAATACACCGTAAAAATCTCCACTCACTAACGTAACATTTTCATAAGTTATGTCTGCGGAAGTATTCGTGGAAATTTGAGGATGATATCCTTTAAAATCAATTAAATGCGGCTGATCTCCTACTGATTTGATTACTAAATTCCTTCCCGGAACATTACCAAAACTATAGGCATCTCCATTAGGACCGTCATTAATATCATTCATGATATCAATTTCACTAACTTTGGCATTTTTGTATGCATCTGTAAACT
>CAMLRO010000009.1 GCA_946482425.1 uncultured Lactobacillus sp. | reverse complement strand
AAGGGTTCAATGTCATTAAGTTAAGCAAAACTTTTAATTTAAAAACTGCAATTTTAAGTTGAACACCCTACTTGATCTGATAGATGCAATCTAATCTTCTTTCATATAATTCATCGGGTGTGTGGTAGGCTAAGATCTTGCGGGGCAGGTTATTGCACCATTCCTCAATGCCATAGATTTGCCTTAAGTCATAATCCTTGATGCACTTGCCTTTAGGAATGAAGCGCTGGATTAGCCGGTTGTGCCGCTAACCCTCAATTAAAAAAACATATTACAGTTCATGGCTTTAGACACACTTATGCTACCCTTAATAAAGGAGAAGATATGACTGATGTACAAGCCGTAATGGGACATGCTAATGTTTCAATGACGAGACATTATACACATTCAACTCCAGAAGGTAGAAATAGAGTAAGAATTTACATGAACGATTTAGGTCTTTAAATAATCTTTTCGAACTTTTTTCGGCTCTATAATTTATCCTGTTGATGACTTATCCATGTGATAAGCTGTTAATGGGTTTTTTATTGCATAAAAAAAGAGGACATTTTCCTCTTGCTTCGTGTAATAAAATATTAACTTCACCCAATATTTTTTTATAGAAGGTTTGAATTATGTTCTCTCTCGATAATTATATTAAATTTGCGCTTGATATTAAAGATCAAAACATTGTTTTTGAAGATTATTTCTTCCGTTTGGTTAACGGCTATAAGCAGAAGGTTTACCAAGCTGTCTTATTGCAGCCCAATTGTCCCTTTTGTGGCTCGCAGGAGCTGCAGCACGGAGCTCACTAATGCCTACAACCTGCTGTAGTCATTTTATGATGCTTTAGCCGCCAAAGATCCGCAGGCAATTAAAGAAGTCATTCATATGTTGGCTGGCAAATGCATCAAACACTGTTAACTTTTAAGCATAATCTAAAAGCAGTGATCAACGGGATAACATCGAATTATTTTAACGGCTGCTTAGAAGGCTTCAATCGCAAGATTAAACAAATTGAGCGCACAGCTTTTGGCTACGCCAATTTCTACAATCTGCTAACCAGGATCAGGCTGGCAGAAAACAAGGTGAAAGAAAAAGAACCAAGCAGTTTATTAGCTGCTTGATTCTACTCATTTGATCTCTATCAACAGGATATGCCAAATAGCTTTTATTTTATCTTATTAATCTAAGAAATCTCGTAGTTGATTGGATCTGCTTGGGTGACGTAATTTACGCAAAGCCTTCGCTTCAATTTGACGAATTCGCTCTCTTGTAACTCCAAACACTTTTCCAACTTCCTCAAGTGTTCTAGTTCGACCATCATCAAGTCCAAAACGTAAGCGAAGAACATTTTCTTCACGGTCTGTTAAGGTGTCAAGCACTTCTTCTAATTGCTCTTTGAGCATTTCATAAGAAGCATGTTGTTCTGGACTAGTTGCATCTTTATCCTTAATAAAATCTCCTAAATGTGAATCATCTTCTTCACCAATTGGAGTTTCTAAGGATACCGGCTCTTGAGCTATCTTTAAAATGTCACGCACTTTAGACGTAGGCATGTCCATTTCTGCTCCAATTTCTTCTGGAGTCGGTTCACGTCCTAAGTCTTGCAGTAATTGCCTTTGAATCCTGATTAACTTATTAATAGTTTCGACCATATGAACTGGTATTCTAATAGTTCTAGCTTGGTCGGCGATCGCACGAGTTATTGCTTGTCTGATCCACCAAGTTGCATAAGTAGAAAACTTGAAACCCAGGCTGTAATCAAATTTGTCTACAGCCTTCATCAGCCCCATATTTCCTTCTTGAATCAGATCAAGAAATGACATACCGCGGCCTACATAACGTTTGGCAATAGAAACAACTAAACGCAAGTTGGCTTCTGCCAGCTCCTGTTTAGCTTCTTCATCACCTTTTTCAATCCTTTTTGCCAAAGAAATTTCTTGATCAGCATTTAGAAGAGGTACCCGACCGATTTCTTTCAGATACATTCTGACCGGATCATTCATCCTAACGCTTGAAGGTGCTGACATATCTTTTAATTCAGCTTTTTCAACATCTTTTTGCTTTTTCAAGGCTAATCTCGAGGGATTCCCTTTTTCATCAACAATACTGATGCCGTTATCCTCAAATTCTTGAACTAATTGGTCAACTGCTTTTCCCTGTAGTTTATAGGGCTTTATCAATTGAGCAACAAAGTCCTTTTCCGTAATAGATTTATCTTTTTTAACATCTTTAACAACCTTTTTAACCATCTTGTCTAAAGATAATTTTTCGTTGTTAGCTGCTTTTTCCTTATCTGCCACAATAAGCCCCCCTTTAACCCTGAATTCTTTTTAACTGCAAAATTTTGCGAGTAATATCTAATATTTCGTCTGTGTCAGTTTTTCGTTTTGCGTCTTGTAAATCATTCATTAAATGTTGCAGTTTAATATTAATCTTGCGCATATTTAATGCGTTTATTTGCTCATCAATTTCGCGGTCTGAAAAATCCTGGGGCATGTTTGTCATTTCAGCATTAACTATTATACCTTGAAGTTCGCTGGGAATAAAATCTAAGAAACTATTAACTGTCGGATTTTCTTGATTTTCACTAAAATTTAACCATAATTCCGCTAATCTTTGAAATCTGGAATCTGGAAATAAAAATTGATGGGAAAGTAAATATTCTTGAGCATGCTTTGAATGAATAAATAAATATAATAAGCGTGTTTGAATAGGATCGCTGACCTCCTCTTTTTGAGCCTTAGCTATTGGTGCATTAGCATAATTATTAAAGAACTCATGCTCTTTCGAAGCTGGATAGCCTTGATGCCTCTTTGCTTTGTTTTGCTGCCGGCGGTATTTTGTCAAGTTCACTTTAAGTGAATCTTGCGCCACACCTTGTTCTTTGGCAATTTTGTTCAAATATAAATCTTGTTCAACTGGATTTGATAACTGAGCTATTTCTTTCATAGCCTCATCTAAGTAAGCCAACTTTTCCCTATCATTTGCCAGATTGTATTTCTGCTTTAGCCTTTTAAGGAAAAAATCTGTTGGTGTCAACGCACCTTTGACTTCGTCTTGGTATTTTGCAGCACCATATTTTTTGACATATTCATCAGGATCAAGTTTTTCAGGCAAAACAACAATTCCTAAGTTAAAGCCCCCAACTTGATTAAACATTCTAGTTGCTCGTTCTTCAGCATGTATTCCCGGATCATCACCGTCATAATTGATAATGATATTTTTAGTAATCCTGCGTAACATATATACTTGTTGATCTGTCAAACTGGTCCCCATCGAAGCAATGCCAGACTTTATTCCGGCTTTATATGCTGCAATTACATCCATATAGCCTTCATACAAAATTAAATGTTTTTCACTTCGAGCTTCCTTTTTTGCTTCCGCAAAATGGAACAGAGTCTTTGATTTGGTAAATATTTCGGTTTCTGGACTATTAATATATTTAGCTTCCTTTTTATCATTAGAAAGCCTTCTGCCAGAAAAACCAACGACATAGTCTCCTTCGTTACTAAGCGGAAACATTAACCTTTCCCTAAAACGATCGAATAATTCTCCATTTTGCGATTGAACAAACAGACCGCTTTTTATCAGATCCTCATCTTTAAAATCTTGTCCCCGAAGGTAAGTTAAAAGTAAATTATTTTGTTTGGGAGCATAACCAATCCGGAAATGATTAATTATGTCTTGATTAAGGCCACGTTTTTCTGCGTAACTATACCCTGGTTTTCCTGCGTTAGTAGAAATTAGTACTCTGTGATAAAAGTCGGCTGCTTCTTCATTTATTTTGATAAGTACATTAGAAAATTTTGGCTTTTGACTGGAATATTCTCCAATATCAATATGAGCAAAATCAGCTACTTTTTGAACACTTTCCGGAAAAGTTAAATTTTCCTTATACATCAGAAATGAAAAAACATTGCCACCTTTACCGCAACCAAAGCACTTAAAAAATTGTTTTCCTTCGCTAACGGTAAATGAAGGCGTTTTTTCTTCATGAAAAGGACAGAGACCGACAAAATCTTTGCCCTTCTTTTCAAGGGAAACATACTGACTTATGACATTGACAATATTGACATTATTACGAACTTTAGCAATTGTATCTTCAGGTATAAGACCAGCCATCTTTCCACCTACTTTTATTTAATAACTAATTTGCTTAGATCACCGAGCCGTTTTGCAAGTTGTGCTATCCCATTAAGCTGTGCTAAACGGTTATTTTTAATAGCTTCATTCTTATCCATAATCATATTTGTCTCAAAGTAAACATCAATGACAGGTTGTAGTTTTACAAAGCCATCATAAAGTATTGAGAGATCATTAACTTTGCTCAAGCTGCTAACTCCATCAGCAAGTTCAGTTTCAGTATCGTTTTCAAACAATTCCGTTTTTACTATGTTTTGGCCCTTGTACTTAGCTTTTTGCAAAATATTATTTATTCTGATTAAGCTTTCAACAACTGGTTTGAATTTATCATCATCATGGTGTAATTGCAAAACTTTTGCTGCAGCCAAAATTTGAATGGGATCCTGTTGACTTGAAGCCAGAACCGCATCAATGATGTCATATTTAAAGTTATTTTTCTGTAAATACTGTTTAATGCGATCACGAATAAAGGATGAAATTTCCTCTTCCTGTTCAGCTTTTTTAGGCAGTTTAGCTGGTGTTTTATTTTCAAGAGCTGAAACAATTTCCGGTAGAAATTCGTTAAATGGTAATGACCATTTTTGATTTAATAAAATGCGCACGATGCCGTAGGCATAGCGACGAAGTGCATAGGGATCATTTGAAGAAGTAGGAATCATACCAGCAGCAAAGAAAGTAATAATAGTATCTAATTTATCAGCAACGGATAATAATGAACCTACCGTTGTTTGAGGTAATTCTCCTTCAGAGGTAGTTGGCATGTAATGCTCTTCAATGGCATCGGCAACATCATCCTTTTCACCCGCTAATTTGGCATAGTGCTTTCCCATTACTCCTTGAAGTTCAGCAAATTCACCCACCATTTGGGTAACTAAATCAAACTTGTAAAGCTGACTGGCACGATCAAAATCCTTGACCACTTCATCATTTAGTTGCCATTTGTTAGCCAAGAAGTCACCTATAATCCGAACGCGTTTCATCTTTTCGGACATTGATCCAATTTTATCGTGAAACGAAACATTATCCAGTTTTTGAACAAAATGGCTCAGAGGGTATTTACGGTCTTCATCGTAAAAGAATTGCGCGTCATCAAGCCGTGCTACTAGCACTTTTTCATTACCTGAAACAACATTTTCCAAATAGTCTTTATTACCATTTCGTACAGCTATAAAATGATTGATTAATTTATCATCTTGATCATAAACTTCGAAGTAACGTTGATTGTCCTTCATGGATGTTATTAAAACTTCTTTAGGCATTTCCAGATATTTTTTGTCAAAAGAGCCGGTGAAAACTGTAGGATATTCAACCAAATTTGTTACTTCTTCAAGTAAACTTTTATCTGGCTTAATTTGCCAATTATTCTTTTTAACCAATTTGTTCATTTGATCAACTATCATTGTGCGACGTTTTGTTGAGTCAACAATTACAAACTGATCTTTTAAGGCATCTTCATAGTCACTAGAGTTAGCTAGAACAACACTGTCGCCTAAAAAGCGATGACCTTCAGTTTTTCGTCCAGCTGTGATATCTAAAATTTTGACTGGTACTACTTCATTGCCATAAAGTGAGACTAGCCAATGAATAGGGCGAACAAACTCAAAATCATGAGAATCCCACCGCATCTTGGTTGGAAAAGTCATAGCTTTGACAATGTCGCTCATACCTAAAAGAATATCAGTGGCTTTTTTACCTTCTTTTTGAACATGCACATAAGCATATTCAGTACCTTTTAATTCCTCAAAATAAATATCATCAGTAGTCATTCCTTGACCACGAGCAAATCCTTGAGCAGCTCTAGTCCAATTTTTATCCTGATCCAGTGCAATTTTTTTGGCAGGCCCCTTTTTTATTTCATCAATATCGGCCTGTTTTTCAGAAAGCTCCTCTACTAAAATAGTTAGCCTTCGAGGTGTTGAAAATGTTTTAATGCTTTTAAATTTGAGTCCGTTTTCTTTAAGAAACTTGCTGGTTTTTTCAGCTAACTGCTTAACACTCCTTTCAACGACATGGGCCGGCATTTCTTCAGTACCAATTTCAAATAAATAATCTTTAGCCATTTTCTAGTCCTGCCTTCTTATCTTCTGCATTTTTTAACAAAGGAAAACCTCTTTTTTCACGTTCTTTTACAAAACATACAGCTACTTCATGTGCCATATTTCTAATTCTGGCCAAATATCCTGCTCTTTCAGTAACTGATACAGCTCCACGAGCATCGAGCAAATTGAAAGTATGTGAACATTTCAAAATATAGTCATAAGCAGGCTGCACCAAATTAAGTCCAATTAATTCCTGGGCTGTTCTTTCATAAGTGTCAAAAAACTTTAAGAGATCTTCCTGATTTGATTCTTCAAAAGCATATTTAGAATTCTCATACTCAGCTTCTTTAAATATGTCACGATAAAGAACCCCATCTCCCCATTCAAGGTCAAAAACAGAATTAACATCTTGTATATAAGAAGCTAGTCGTTCAACACCATAAGTTATTTCACTCATTGTTGGCTTAACATCGAGTTCGCCGACAGTTTGAAAGTATGTAAATTGACTTACTTCCATGCCGTCAAGCCAAACTTCCCAACCAACACCAGCGCAGCCCATCGAAGGATTTTCCCAGTTGTCTTCGACAAAGCGAATATCATGCTCTAAAGGATTTATCCCAAGTTCCTTCAAACTATCCAAATAATACTGCTGAATATTTTCTGGTGCTGGCTTAATTACTACTTGGAATTGATGGTGTTGAAACAAACGATTAGGATTTTCCCCATATCTGCCGTCAGCTGGACGTCTTGAAGGCTCTACATAACAAGCTGCCCAGGGCTCCGGTCCAACAGCACGCAAAAAAGTATAAGGACTCATAGTTCCTGCACCCTTTTCAACATCATAAGAAGGCATTACCATGCATCCCTTCGAAGACCAAAACTTTTCTAATTTAAAAATCATATCTTGAATAGTTAATTTTTTCTTTGCCATTTATATTTCCTTCCTGCATAAGACCATAAAAAAAGCCTATGCAAAACATGCATAGGGACGAGATTTAGTCGCGGTTCCACCCTAATTCAGGAAATAGTTCCTGCTCTTAATTAATTTAGCTAGAGGTGCCTTTTCCCAGGTGCTCTTTCACCTTCAACACTCGCTTAACTGGTACTTTTTTATCCTCATTATAGCTAATACATATTATTATTTTATCATAAAAAGTATTCAATCAGAAGAGCTAGTCAGTTAATTTCAGCTCATCCAAAAACTTTTTAGTTTTGAGATTGAGATCAATCGTTTCCTGATAAATACGATCAATAGCTCTGCGCGTAGCTTTTTTGGTAATAGAATTAATTTTAATATCACCTAATCTGTTAAAGGGAAGTAAAAAAATAGTTCTCAAAACAGCTGTTTCTTTTGGTTTCAAATGCAAACGAGCTGGATCAGCATAAAAATGCTTACTGCATAAAATACCGCCTTTTCTGATTGAGTAATCAAATTCTCCCTGCTTTTCTCCACAGATCACACAGCTTCTCAGTTCTGGCTCTACTCCGTAAGCTGCTAACAATTGCATTTGTACTATCTGAGTTATCATTTCAGGATCAGTACCAGAGTTAATTTTTTGCAAAGCAAAATTTGCTAGATCGTAATACCTGCCTAAATTTTGATATTCAATAAATGCGTGATCTATCAGGTCAAGAATAAAAGAAGCGTAAGCATTTTTAATTAAATCGTCATATAATCCATCAAATTGTTTTACATTTTTGTATGTCCTTAAAGCACTCAAGCCATGTCCAGAAGAATAAATGACATAAGTTCCATAAGAGAAATTAAGCAATGATGCACCTAATTTAGACTTTGCTTTTAGTGCACCACGAGCAAGCAATGTGATTATGCCATTTTTTTCAGTCATAATTTTAGCCAGCAAATCAGCCTCATGATACTTTTGTCTTTTAAAAATTATGCCATTAACTTCCTCGAGTTCACGAACCATTAGGCCAGATCCTTTGGATTATAACCTATTCTTCTTAAAAATTGCGGGTCAGAACGCCAATTGTGCTGTACTTTTACCCAAAGATGCAAATTAACTTTTTCACCTAACAAATCTTCTATTTGGAGTCTGGAATTGATACCAATTTGCTTGAGCATCTTACCGCCTTTGCCAATAATAATGCCTTTTTGCCCATTTTTTTCAACATAAATTGTTGCTTCGATCTGCAATTTATTGTTTTCATGCTTATTCATTTGTTCCACCCAAACAGCGGTAGCATGGGGCACCTCTTCAGCTGTAAGCTTTAAAATTTGTTCACGAATTAATTCTGCAACCATAAAGTATTCTGGTCGATCCGTAATTTGATCAGTGCCATAATACTTGGGCCCTTCAGGCAAATACTGGTGTAAAACCTGAAATAAATCACTATTTCCAATTCCCTGAGTTGCCGAAACTGGTAAAAACTCCTTAAAAATGTTTAGCTTACGATATTGATCAATTATTGGTAAAAGCTCGTTGGGATTAACTGTATCTACCTTATTAATTAGAAGTAAAACTGGAACCGTCGCTTTTTGCAATAACTCTGCTATGTAAGCATCACCCTTGCCCATTTTTTCTGGTTCAACCATAAACAAAATGAGATCAACATCGTTCAAGCTAGACAAGCTGGCTTTATCCATGTAATCATCTAAATCTAGGTGCGGCTTAAATATACCAGGAGTATCAATAAAAATCGCCTGCATATCACCAGTTGTTAAAATTCCAGAGATTTTATTACGGGTAGTTTGCGGTTTGCTAGAAGTAATGGCTACCTTTTGACCCACTAAATAATTCATGAGCGTAGACTTACCAACATTCGGTCTTCCTAGCAGAGCAACAAAGCCTGACTTAATTTTCTTCTCTTCTACCATTATTTACTATTTACCTCTGCCTTCATCTAACTGATCGGGATACAAGGGCAATCCATATTTTTCTAATACCTTTCCTTGTATTTTAAACATGGTTTTTGCTTCGTCTGGTTCAATATGATCATACCCGCTAAGATGCAAAAAGCCATGGACTAGAGTATAACCAAATTCGCGGTCCCAACCGGTACCATATTCCTTACTGTGTCGCATAATAACGCTAGGACACATAAATAAGTCACCAATATCTTCAATGAATTCAGGATCATCAAATGTGCTAAAATCAATTTGATCTTCCCCATCTTCAATAGCAAAAGAAATCACATCAGTTGGTCTGTTTTTACCGCGATATTTTTTATTAATTTCATTACTGCGTTTTTCATTAATGAAATTAATACTCATTTCTAAGTTGTTCTTTTTATTTATTTCCTTTTTAGCAAGCAAAAGGAGATTGGTAATCCACTTTTGCCAATCACGTTTTTCATTGTCAAGAAAACCAACTTCATCATTAAAAGTAATGTCTATTGAATCCATTAAATCTATTTTTCTTCCTTTTCGTAGGCATTAATAATTTTAGCAACAACTGGGTGGCGAACAACATCATTAGCTGAAAACCAAATAAATTTAATTTGTTCAATTTTCTTCAAAATACGTTCAGCATCTATTAAACCACTGCGTTGTTTACCGGGAAGATCAACCTGCGTCATGTCACCATTAACGATCATTTTCGAATTAAAGCCAAGCCTGGTTAAAAACATTTTCATCTGCGCGTCAGTAGTATTTTGTGCTTCATCAAGGATAACAAACGCATCATCCAATGTACGTCCACGCATGTACGCCAATGGAGCGACCTCAATAACACCGCGTTCCATTAAATGATCGGTAGTATTGTTGCCTAAAATTGCATAAAGCGAATCATAAATGGGCCTTAAGTAAGGATCAACTTTTTCTTTGAGATCACCAGGTAAAAATCCCAGCGACTCCCCCGCCTCAACTGCAGGCCTAGTCAAAATAATCCTGGATACTTCGCCCTTTTTAAAAGCAGCAACAGCACAAACAACGGCAATAAATGTCTTACCGGTACCGGCAGGACCGATCCCAAATACAACATCATTTTTTTCAATGGCTTCGACATATTTTTTCTGTCCCATATTTTTGACTCTAATCGGCTTGCCTTTAGCATCCCGAATTAAAATCTTTTTATATAGATCAGGAAAATATTCTGTTGTTCCTTTATCTGCCATTTTCATCGCACTGACAACGTCAGCTGGACCAATGTTAATATTGGCATTAATAACGTTGTCTAAAGCTTTCAGAACAGCTGCAACTTTTTGAATGTCATTGTCATTACCTTGAATAGCTATACTATTGCCAGTATCAACTACACTAGCATTATACCCGGTAGATAAAAGGCTTAAATTGTTATCATTAATACCAACTAATTTTTGGATATTCTCAGGATTTTTAGGAATAAAATTGGTTTGGGCCAAATAACTCTGCTCCTTTTCTTATGCCTAATTCAGTTGTTTGCGCACGACTGCAGAAGCTTCTTTGCCATCAGCTTTACCTTTGATTTTAGGCATTAATACTTTCATTACTTTTCCAAAATCTGACTTACCTTGAGCATTCACTTCTGCAATTGCTGAAGAAACAGCTTGATCGAGCTCTTCAGGGGTCATTTGCTTAGGCAAATAGCTTTCAACAATTGCTAGTTCCTGTTTAGTTTCATCTGCCAGGTCTTTACGATCAGCCTCGGTAAATTCTGCAATTGATTCTTCACGCTGCTTTTTTTCTCGGCTAAGGACCGTCAGTTCTTCTTCAGCGGTTAAATCGTGACCAGCTTTAATTTTTTCATTCATCAATGCGGATTTAATCATGCGCACGGTGTTCAGTCTAACTTTGTCACGAGCTTTCATCGCTTCTTTCATATCTGACATTATTTGCTCAGATAAACTCAAATGAATTCCCTCTTTCTTCACAAAATCTAGCTAAATTATAACAAATTTACACCCTAGTTTAAATTAAATAAAACATTAAACTTTAATTATTGTTAATAAAAAACGACTTCTATCAGCTTGATAAAAGTCGCTTTTAAATTAATAATGTCTGCGTTTCCGAGCAGCTTCGGATTTCAGCTTCCTACGAACGCTAGGTTTTTCATAAAACTCGCGCTTGCGGTATTCCTGTAAAGTACCACTTCTAGAAACGGAACGTTTAAAACGACGAAGAGCATCATCAATAGACTCGTTTTCGTGAACGACTGTCTTGGCCATATGTGATCCCTCCTTCCATTTCTTGACGTTACCGTCATACATTTAACTAAATTATATCAAACATCACCGGTGGGTCAATACAAACGAACAATATTTTTCAAATTTTTCACAGGAAAAACTTAATCTGTTAATGATTTTGGTTAAATTGTATAATTAAAGAAAAAAAGGAGTAAATAATGGCTGAAGAAACACCAAAAAAAGAAGTTAACATAATAATAATTTCAGATTCTGCTGGTGATACTGCTTTTAACAATGCTGTTGCCGCAGCCGCCCAGTTTCCTGATGCGCAGATTAATTACAGGAGATATCCATTCATAATTAATAAAGAGAAATTAGAAGATACTTTTGCAGAAATAATACAATATCCAAATTTACTGCTTATTTATAGCTTGGTAAAAGATGAAATGCAGATTCCGGTTATTCGTTTTGTTAGAGAACATCATATTCAAAGTGTGGATATTTTATCACCAGCAATCGAATCGATTCAAAAATTGACTGGTCTTAAGCCGCAACAAAGAATTGGTGCCCAACATAAAATGAATCAAAAATATTTTGATCGCATTTCAGCCATGGAATTTGCAGTTATGTATGACGATGGTAAAGATCCCAAGGGCTTTTTAGAAGCCGATGTGGTACTTTTAGGAGTTTCAAGAACATCCAAAACCCCCTTGTCGCTTTTTTTAGCAAACAAAAATTTAAAAGTAGCTAATTTACCTTTGGTACCTGATACCCATATTCCTAAAGAAATTTATCAAATTGATCCTAAAAAAATTATTGGTTTGACAAATGACCTCTCTGTCTTAAATGAAATCAGACGTGAAAGAATGATTTCTTATGGTCTAAATCCCGATACCTCTTACTCTAATATCGATGCCATAAAAAAAGAATTGGATTCAGCCCAAAAGCTTTATGATCAACTCGGTTGTTTTGTAATAAACGTTGCTCACCGCTCGATCGAAGAGACTGCAGCAATTATTATGAATCATTTAGGTGTTCAAAGCTAAAAGCAAATGAGGCATCTAATTATGGTATTTATGTTTAAATAAAAATTAAAGAGGTGTAATAAATGAGTAAAAATGAACAAATGGCTAATTTAGATACTGCAATATTTGCAGGAGGTTGCTTTTGGTGCATGGTTAAACCGTTTGATTCCCTACCTGGAATTAAAAAAGTAATTTCGGGTTATACCGGTGGACATGTGCCCAACCCAACCTATGAACAAGTATGTACAGGAACGACAGGACATACTGAGGCTGTCGAAATCACTTATGATCCCGAGGTTATGCCTTATGAAAACTTGCTTGACTATTATTGGCAAGTAACTGATCCAACAGATGCTTCAGGACAATTTCAAGATCGCGGTGATAACTATCGTCCCGTAATTTTTTACAATTCTCCTGCTCAAAAAGAAGCTGCGGAAAAGTCAAAAACAGCTCTCCAAAATAGTGGCAGGTTTGATGAGCCAATAGTTACAAAAATTGAACCAGCCAAGCCATTTTATCCTGCTGAAGATTATCATCAGGATTTTTACAAAAAAAATCCCCTACGTTATAGTCTTGAAGAATCTGGTGGTAGAGAAGATTTCATCAAAAAACATTGGCAAAATTAGTCGAAGATAGATTAAAAACTCTTTAAATTTCACGGAAATGTGTTAGTATACTTAAGAAAAATACTAGTTTTTATTTTTATATAGAAACTAGTATTTATTATTTTTAATTAGCAATTTTTCGCAAAGGAATAATTAAATAATGGATCAGCTTGACGCATTCAATCGACGGTATAACCTACTCTCTAAAATTTCTGCCTCATTTTTCTATTCGCTAGCCGTAGCTGTAGCTCTAAACTTCTTTTGGACTCCAGGACACATGTATTCCTCAGGAATAACCGGTTTTGCCCAATTAATTAATACCATGAGTGAGCGCTTTTTACCCGTTACTCTATCAACTTCGGCTTTGTATTTCGTATTGAACTTGCCTCTGCTTTTGCTTGCCTGGATAAAGATTGGACATAAATTTACGTTTTTTACCATCATTACGGTCATACTGGGATCAATTATGATGCGGGTAGTTCAACCACTAAACATGCATCTGGATCCACTTGTCTGTGCAATTTTTGGTGGTATGATCAATGGCCTGGGAACAGGTTTTGCACTTAAGAACGGTATATCTACAGGTGGACTTGACATCATAGGCATTGTCATTCAAAGAAAAACTGGGACGAGTTATGGTAAAATCAGTATTTTAATAAATTTGATAATTATAGCTGCTGCTGGATTTGCTTTTGGATGGACACGTGCATTATACTCTGCTCTGACAATTTTTATCAACGGCCGCGTAATAGATGCTGTTTATACTCAACACCAAAAGCTGCAGGTGACTATTGTTACTGAACAACCTCACGCTATTATTGATGGCATTCAGGAAAAAATGCACCGCGGCATTACAATTTTCCATGATGTTGAAGGTGCTTACAGTCATAATGAGAAAAAAGTACTGATCACTGTGATTGACCGCTATGATATGTATGACATATTACATATTGTTAAAAAAAGCGACCCCTACGCTTTTATGAGTGTAACAGAAGTAGAACGGGTTTACGGCAGTTTTAAGGAACAAGAAATAGTTTAATAAGAACTCAAAAAGAACATGACTAAGTGCCATGTTCTTTTTTACATTATTTTTATTATTTAAAGAGCTTTTTATATTCTCCATAACCTTTTTGCTCTAATTGCTCATAAGGGATGAACTCTAAAGCCGAAGAATTAATGCAATATCTAAGTCCCCCTTTATCTGATGGCCCATCATCAAAAACGTGTCCTAAATGAGAGTCACCTTCAGGACTTTTGACTTCTGTTCTCTCCATATTATGAGACTGATCACGGTGGTAGACTAATTTTTTAATAGGTCGTGTAAAACTTGGCCAGCCGCACCCTGCATCATATTTGTCTTCACTCGAAAATAATGGTTCACCTGATACAATATCAACATAAATTCCTTTTTGATAGAAATCATCGTATTTACCTTTGAATGGATAATCAGTTGCAGCTTGCTGAGTCACTTGGTACTGATCCGGAGTTAACTGCTTCAATCTCTTATTTTTCTCATTTTGATCCATAAATCACACACTCCTTACTTGGATATATCCAATATAACAAAAATAAATAGCATGGACTAACTATAAACTCACTAAAATAATACTTTTTCTTAATTTTATTTATGGTCAGGCTGGGTTATAATATGGTTTCAAGAAAAATAGGAAGGATCTTATTATGCCACATTTAGCAAAAAACTTATCTGCAAAAATAAATTCTAGAATTAGAAACTTGCCTAATTCTGAAATCAGATCTTTTAGTCAAAAAATTTCTCAAATTCCCGGTATAATAAAATTAACAATTGGTGAGCCTGATTTAAATACTCCTGAGCATATAAAACGAGCGGCAATTGATGATATTAATAGTAACGACTCCCATTATGCTCCAGAAGCTGGTAAGGAAAAATACTTAAGCTCTGTCAGCAAATATTTAAAAAAGAGTTTGGGTGTAAGCTATGATCCTAAAAGTGAAATTTGTGCTATTGTAGGTGTCTCAGAGGGACTAAATATTGCCGCCATGGCTTTGCTAAATCCGGGAGAGAAAATCATTGTTCCTACTCCGGTTTGGGAAGTTTATTTTGGTATTATAAAAATGGCTGGTGGTATACCTGTACAAGTTGATACTTCTGCGGATAATTTTCTTTTGACAGCCAAAAAACTGACTGAAACACTTGAAAATGAAGGCAAGGGAGCAAAAGCTGTTATCATTACTGACCCCTCTAACCCAACAGGTCGAGTATACTCAAAGCAAAACTTACAAGAGTTAGCAGAGGTTATCACTAAATATGATATATTTGCTGTAAGTGATGAAATTTATGCGGAATTAATTTACGGTGAAAAAAATCATTACTCTCTGACACAGATTATTCCGGAAAGAACTGTTTTGTTATCAGGGTTATCAAAAAGCGTTGCAATGACAGGTTGGAGAATTGGTTATATCGCGGGGCCTGCCGAGCTAATGAAATCAATGATCAAAATACATTCATTTTTGATTTCTTCTGTAACTGATAATGTTCAGATTGCGGCATCAGAGGCATTAGAACACGGTGATCAAGACTATATTGATGCTAGAGAAAAATACCAAAAGCGTTTGTATCTTCTTCAAGATGGTCTAAAGAAGAATGGCTATACTATGGCTACACCAGAAGGAGCTTTTTATATTTTTGCTAAAATACCAACTAAATTCGGCTGTGACGATGTCGCCTTTGCCAAAGATTTAGCTGAAAAAGCCAAAGTTGGAGTAACTCCTGGCAGCTTTTTTGGTGCAGGTGGTCATGGGTATGTTCGCTTTTCATATGCATCTTCTGAAGAGAAGCTCAAAGAGGCTATCAAGCGCATAACTGATTATACTAATAATAACTAAAAAGCTAATTTCTTTAAATTTTCAACTCTAGTAGTTTAAAATTTAAAGAGTAGTCGTTTATATTTTTAACAAGAGAAAGGGTTAAGATTATGCAAGTAACAATGAAAAATGAACCTCTGTCAACAAATGGTGAGCCACCAAAAGTGGGCGAACAATTACCAAGTTTCAAGGTAAAACAGGCAGATGGTTCTGTTGTTTCAATGGAAGAATTAGTGGACAAGCCTACTTTAATCAGTGTGGTACCTAATATTAATACCAGTGTCTGCAGTATTTCTACTAAAAAGTTTAATGGTGAAGTTGATAAGTTTAACGGTATCAATTTCTATACTATTTCTACCAATACTCCAGAAGAGCAAAAAAACTGGTGTGCAGCAGAAGGCGTTTCTAAAATGAAACTTTTGTCAGATGATTCTTTTGATTTTGGTAAAAGTATGGGTTTATATATTGAAGCTAATAAATTAGATTCCAGAAGCGTTTGGATCGTCGATGCAGATAAAAAAGTTTTGTATCAAGAACTTATTCAGGAATTAACTAACGAGCCTAATTATGATAAGGCTTTAGATTTTTTACAAAATTTAAAATAAACTAGTTAAAAGCGGTTAAGGATGTTATTTCCTTAACCGCTTTTTTTCTTTAAAAAACAGGTTTATCAAGTACAGTCCACTTATCAAATGTTTGATCTGCTAAATCAAATTTGTCTGGGTTTAATAAAAATTCCTTGGCTTTAACTACCAAAGGCGAAGAGTTTGCAATACTTATTTTTGCTAATGGTATCGTGACTGCTCCTAATGAGTCTTGACCGGTAAATTGTTTAACTTCTCCTTGAACTTTACCAATAGTTTTCTTTATTTCATAAAAAACACAAATATGTTGATTCAAATGCCATTGTTCATAATCCCAAGGGTATTTAAATGAAGTAACACCAATTTGCCTGTAATCTTGAACTATTAGACCTGTTTCTTCATTTACTTCACGCATAACTGCACGGTTTAATGATTCCCCGTCTTCTAAACTACCTCCTGGTAAGTCGTAGCGATTTATATAAGGTCCACCCTCTTTTTTGATTACAACTAGATTTTGTTGATCACCAATAATGCCATAACAGCCAAAAGCTCGATGAAACCTGTCAGTCATATGATTTCCTCCTAATTCAGGTCATTTTTTAAACAATAAGTGAACAAAATAGCATGAAGACCATAATTCTTCATGCTATTTTGATATTTGTCTTCTCTTTAATCCCAAGTGGTATTTTGTGCAGCATCTTTTTCGGCTTGTGCTTTCAAGTTTGCCTCAATTTTAGCTACGTCGTCTTGATACTTATCTTCGACCTCAATACCCAAATCAGTTAATTGCTGTTCAGATACAGGAGCAGGCGCGTGCATCATTGGTTCTGAAGCATTGGCATTTTTCGGGAATGCCAATACATCACGGATATTATCTTTTTCAGCAAGCAGCATTGCAAAACGGTCAAGCCCGATGGCAAGTCCCGCATGTGGTGGAAAGCCCATATCCAAAGCTTCAAGAAGGTAGCCAAATTGTTCATAGGCACGTTTTTTGGTAAAACCGAGTGCCTTAAACATTTTTTCCTGAATTGAACGCTTGTGAATACGTATTGAACCACCACCCAATTCATCACCGTTCATAACTATATCATAGCTGCGAGCATGAGCCTTGTGCGGTTCAGTATCCAATAATTTAATACCTTCATCATCGGGCATAGTGAATGGATGGTGAGCAGCAATCCATCTACCGAATCCTTCATCATATTCAAATAATGGCCAATCAACCACCCACACAAAGTTAAATACATGTTTTGGAATAATATTTGTTTCTTTAGCGAATTCACGACGCAAATGGTCAAGTGAGTCGCAGCAAACTTTCCATTTGTCAGCAATAAATACGACTAATTCGCCGCCTTGCAAGTTAAATTCATTAATTAAAGCAGCTTTATTTTCATCAGTTAAGAAACGAGAAACGGGACCGGAGAATTCACCATCTTCAAATTTGGCCCAAGCCAAACCTTTTGCGTGATAACGCTTAATATAGTCCTGCTTTTTCTCAATTTGTTTGCGTGAATATTTTTGAGCACCATCTTTAACGGCAATCCCTTTAACAAAACCACCATCTGCAATGGCACCAGAGAACACCTTAAAAGAACTATCTTTAAAGATTGCACTTAGATCATGAATTAACATGGCGAAACGGGTGTCTGGCTTATCTGTTCCGTAATTATTCATTGAATCTGTCCAAGAAATGCGGTCAATTGGAGTTTTTAGATCAATTCCCATTACGTCTTTCATGATTTTCTTGAGCAAGCCTTCTGTGTAGTCCTGTACTTGCTGTTCATCAGTAAAAGAGGTTTCCATATCAATCTGCGTAAACTCAGGCTGTCTGTCACCACGTAAGTCTTCATCCCTAAAGCATCTAGCTAACTGGTAATATTTATCAAAGCCCGCTCCCATTAATAATTGCTTGAATAATTGGGGAGATTGTGGCAGAGCGTAAAAACTGCCAGGATAAATTCTGGATGGAACTAGATAATCACGAGCACCTTCAGGTGAAGACTTTCCTAAAATTGGTGTTTCAATGTCAATGAAACCATTTTGATCAAAAAATTCGTGTGTGGCTCGTAATATTTTTGACCGTAAAATGATAGCATTTTGCAAGTTTGGTCTACGCAAATCCAAATAGCGATACTTTAGCCGAGTCTGTTCGGCAACCTCAACGTCATCTTTAATTTCAAATGGTGGGTTCTTAGACTCATTTAAAATGATTATTTCCTCAGCCTCAACTTCGACCTCTCCCGTTTTCATATCATGATTAATACTTGAACGTTTGACTACTTTTCCTTTGACTTGAATTACATATTCATTTCCTAGTGAATCTGCAATAGCCATTAATTCTTGACCTGAATCATGGTTAACTACTACTTGGACAAGACCTTCACGATCGCGTAAATCGATAAAAACCAAATTACCCAGATTACGCACTCTCTGAACCCAGCCATATAAATTTACATCTCGATTAAGGTAGTCCTGAGTGATATTGCCACAATAGTCAGTTCTTTTTTCCATTTTTTTCATTTTTATTCCTTTAATTGTTCCATTACCGCATTCATATTTTCGAGATCATTAAAACTAAACTTAAAAGTTTTAGCATCAGCAAGTCTTTTAACATTTAAAACTTTGTCAGCTAATTCTTTACCGCCAAGTGTAATAACGAACTTCGCTTTTGCTCTATCCGCTTTTTTGAATTGAGCTTTTAACTTTTTTTGCTCAACATCATATTGAGCTTTCAGCCCTTGCTTACGCAATAAACGAGCAATTTCAACTGTTTTTACTTCTGTTTCTTGACCGATATTGGCTATAAAGAAATCAATGCCCTGATCTGCAAAAAGTTCCGGATTTTGTTTTTGTAATACCAGCATCAAGCGTTCTTCTCCAATGCCAAAACCAACTGCTGGAGTACTTGGTCCGTCAAATTCCTCTACTAAGTTATCATAACGACCGCCGCCAAGAATTGTTGAAGCAGATTCCCAAATGCTTTTATCTTCGACCATGAATTCAAAAATTACACCAGTGTAGTAGTCCAGTCCACGAACTAAATCATTATCGATCACATAATTAATCTTTAATTGATCCAGCATCTTTAAAATTTGGTCAAAATTTTCCTTTGATTCTGGATCCAAATAATCAACTATTTTAGGTGCATTTGGTAAAAATTGCTTATCCTGTTCATCTTTGGAATCTAGAATACGCAAAGGATTCTTTTCTAACCGTCTTTTTGAATCATCAGAAAGCTGGTCTCTAACTGGTTTAAAATAATTAACCAATGCATCATGATAATCTTGCCGTACTTGTGAATTTCCTAATGTATTGATATGCAATTCATAATTTTTCACACCTAGCTTGGCCAGTAAATCATGGGCCAGAACTATTGTTTCCACGTCAGCCAATGGATTTGCGGAACCAAAACTCTCAATGCCAATTTGGTGAAACTCTCGTTGACGCCCTGCTTGGGGCCTTTCATAGCGAAATGTCGATTCAATATAATAAACATTTAAAGGCTTAACAATTTCTGGTGCATAAAGTTTATCCTCAACGTAAGCTCGCACTACCCCCGCTGTTCCTTCAGGCCTTAAAGCAATATGTCTGCCGCCTTTATCATTAAAGTCATACATTTCTTTTTCAACAACATCAGAAGTTTCACCACTCGAACGTGAAAAAACATTGTAGTTTTCAAAACTAGGTGTCCGAATCTCGCGGTAATTTGCTTCTTTAAAAAAGTCACGTAATATTTGTTCGACTTTTTCCCATGATCCAGATTCATCTGGCAAAATGTCAACTGTTCCTTTAGGTCTTTGAACTCTCATTTAATCATCCTTTTAATAAAAAAACGTCCTTGAATAAATCAAGGGCGCTCTGATTTAGCACGGTACCACCTTTTACCTGCTGCGAATAACGCTCGCGATGCGATTATTATCTGGTAAAGGGGTCACAGTTAGTTTTTTTCCACCTTTTCACCAAAAATAGGCGGTCTCTGAATAAAAATACTAAACTTCAGTCTTTGTCATTGATAATTCTTTTTTAGAATATAGTTTTCACAGTTAAAAGTCAACCTGTAGTACTATTTATGCACGATATTTACAGATCCAACACGATTGTGAAAGGTCCATCATTTTCTAAATTAACCTGCATGTCAGCACCAAATTCACCTGTTGCTACGGTTAATCCTAAATTTTCCAATTCTTTATTAAATTGTTCCCATAACTCTTTTGATTTTGGTGGCCTCATAGCTTTGATAAAACTTGGTCGATTACCCTTTTTGGTATCTGCTAGTAAAGTAAACTGACTAACACTTAATATTTGTCCGCCAACATCTTTAATTGCCAAATTAGTTTTACCCTTTTCATCTTCAAAGATACGCATTTTGCCAATTTTGGCAGCTGCCTTTTTAACAATATCGGCTTCATCGCCTTCTTTTAACCCAACCAGCAATAACAAACCCTTGGAGATCTGTCCTACTATATTTCCAGCAATTTTGACACTGGCTCGATTTACTCTTTGGATTACAATCCGCATTAATTATCAGCTCTCCTTGTCTGATATACATCTGGTATATCTCTTAACTTGGTTAAAATATCATCTAGTTTTGCTGAATTGTTCACCGCCACTGTAGCATATATATGTGCAATATTATTTTCGTTGACTTTGCCTGAGATATTATTAATATTTGGGGTTAACGTGTTCAACTTTGTAATGACATCAGTGAGTAATTTGCCCCGGTTGTAACCGAAAACTTCAATATTAGCATTAAATGCTTGGGCACTGTTTTCTGCAACATTTTCCCATTGAACTTCAATCAGCCTGCCCTTACTTTCGTCATTATTTACTATATTGCGACAGTCTGTTCGATGAATTGTCACGCCTCGGCCTTTAGTAACATAGCCGACAATGTCGTCTCCTGGAACTGGATTGCAACACTTGGCCAAATGAAGCATCAAGTCACTTATGCCCTGAATCATGACACCATTTTTGTGCTTGATCTTCATTGCCTTAGAATCTTTTTTACTTGGTGGATTTTCCGAAACTGCTTTTTGTCCTGAATTCAGAATTTCTTCTTCAAGCTGCTTTTGCTTCTTCTTTTCATTCTCGTGCCGTATGTCTGCAGTTAATCTGTTGACCACACCAATCGCGGAGAGATCACCAAAACCAATTGAAGCATACATTTCATCTGCTGTGTGATAATTAATTTGCTCCAATAGTGGCTCAATATGTTCTTTTGACATAAATACTTTGGGTGAAAGTCCTTGCTCACGCAGTTTGTCAGCAACCATTTGCTCGCCCTGCTCAATACTATGGTCACGATCAAGATTTCTAAAGTATCTGCGAATTTTGTTTCGTGCGCGCGAGGTCTTAACTAAATCGACCCAGTCGCGTGATGGGCTTGCGTTTGACTGCGTCATTATTTCGATGACATCACCATTTTTCAATTTATAATCAAGAGGTACTAACTTACCATTGACCTTGGCTCCGACCGCATGGCTACCCACTTGAGTATGGATTTCATAAGCAAAATCCAAGGTCACTGACCCTTTTGGCAGTTCATAAACTTCACCTTTAGGAGTAAAAACATAAACGCGATCAGAGAAGATTTCGCTTTTAACGCTTTTCATGAATTCATCAGCGTCTGATGTTTCATCTTTTAACTCTAAAATTTCACGTACCATGTCCAATTTTTCATTTGAGCTGGTTTGTTCTACACCTTTAAAATTACCCCTCTTATATGCCCAGTGAGCAGCGACACCGTATTCCGCAACTTCATGCATCTGTTCGGTTCTGATTTGTATTTCCAGGGGTCTGCCCCCAGGACCAATAATAGTGGTATGAAGTGACTGGTAGCCGTTGACCTTAGGAACAGCAATATAGTCCTTGAACCTGCCAGGCATCGGCTTCCACTTAGTATGGACTGCTCCTAAAACTGCATAACAGTCTTTTACTGTTTTAACAATTACGCGTACTGCCAACAAGTCATAAATTTCATTAAAATCTTTATGCTTGTTGACCATTTTTTTATAAATAGAATAAATATGCTTTGGCCGACCGTATATTTCGTACTTAATGCCCAGACTATCCAAACTCTCCTTAAGTGTCTTGATTGCATCTTGGATATATTTTTCCCTTTGGCTGCGTTTAAGACTCATTAAATTAACAATCCGGTAATATGCCTTTGGGTTCAAATAATGAAAACTCATATCTTCGAGTTCCCATTTAATTGTTCCGATACCCAAACGGTCAGCTAAGGGAGCATAAATATCCATAGTCTCGGATGCAATTCGACGCTGCTTATCAGGGCGCAAATGCTCTAAAGTATGCATATTATGCAGTCTGTCAGCTAATTTGACCATAATCACTCGAATATCTTTTGCCATTGCAATTAACATTTTTCTGTGATTTTCAGCCAAAAATTCTTGGTGCGATTTATACTGGTATTTATTTAATTTAGTAACGCCATCAACTATAAAAGCAACATCTTTGCCAAACTTTTCCTTGATATCATCATTGGTAACTGGCGTATCTTCTACCGTATCATGTAAGAATCCTGCTGCAATTGTATCGGGGTCAAGACTCAATTTTGCAAGAGTACCAGCAACTTGGGTGGGATGAACAATATATGGCTGTCCGGAGGCTCTTTTTTGGTCTTTATGGGCATTTGCAGCAAATTTATATGCTTTTTCAACAAACGCAATTTGATCATCATTCATATATTTTTTACAGGTATCTATCACCTGTTCATGTGTCATTTCGATGTACTTTGACATATAATATCGCCCCTTCTAGCACTAACCGTAAATTTGATTATCCATTAAACCAAATATTTCCAAAATGAGATAAATTAACGCAAACAAAAAGTTATAATTAGCATATTTCAATAAAACAATTAAGCAAAAACAGCCTGGCATAAACAAGAGCCAATAGTGCCTTAAATTAAGTGCTTTAATCAATTTGCCAATGTGATAGCTGATTATGCTGTTGAGCATTATAAATAACAGTCCCACGCGATAAATAGTCCTTATTGAAAAAAGGCTAAATATGAGTGGCAAAATCATGACTAACATACTCCAGCTGATTACAGGTGTAATTTTATAGCTATTTAACTTTTTAAAAAAAGGAATATTTTTTAGTTTATCAATCAACTTGTCAGTTCCTTACTAATTTAATTATCTATTATAACTCTATTTAGTTATCTTTTCTTTCAATAATTAACCCAATCCAACGTCCTTGTTGCATTGATAATATAATTTGGAATCCATTTGCAGTCAAAGCTTTCTTGATTTTTTTTATTTGATCACAATCTATTCCAGAAAAAATCACTTTTCCGTTAGAAGTCAAGTGCTCATCCAACTCTGGAATTAAATCAAGTAAAATTTCAGCCAAAATATTTGCTACAATAATATCATACTTATCTTTAACTTTATTTAATAAGTTCGTTTTCTGCACTTTTATATTAGTTAAATTATTTAAAGATATATTCTCATTAGCAGCAGTTATTGCCTCGTCAGATATATCCGTTGCTAAAACTGATCTCGCTCCTAAAATAGACGAAGCAATTGCTAAGATTCCAGAACCAGTGCCAACATCACAAACAGTCTCTGGCTTGACCAAAATCTGTTCCAGTCCTAACAATGCTAGTTGAGTAGTCTTATGCGAACCAGTGCCAAATGCCAAACCTGGATCAAGTTTAATTATGTTTTGGTCTTTAAAAGCCGGCTTATATTGTTCCCATTCAGGAACTATTGCCAGGTGCCTGGAAAAGTCAATTGGATGATAAAATTTTTGCCACACTGTATTCCAGTCTTCATCTTTGATATAAGAGGCACTCACTTCAGCCTCACCTATTTTCAAACCGTAACCCTCTAGTTCAGACAACTTTTTTTGGTACTTTTTAACTAATTCTGCCTTGTCTTGTTCTATATCAAAATATGCTAAAAATTCCAAATCTTCAGGTAAGTCTTTTATTTCGTCAAGTTTAACAATTGTTGAATCGGATTCCCAACCTGCTTGTTCGAAGTCTGAACGCTTCCGCGTTTCTGTGCCCAAACAGTGCAGTACATCCTGACTATATATATTTAATGCATCTTCAACTTCATGACTAGTTTCTATTTTAATAATTAACAATTTCATTATTTTTTTAACTCCCTTTTATTTTCCCTTTTATCAATGCTATCATTAAAAAGGTGATCATTATGTCAAAAAAGAAAAATAAGATTGAAAAGACGCTTGTCGAAAAAATATTAGATAGGGATAAAATCTCATATCGGCAAGCAGAGTTTGCTACACATGAAGACTCGGGTGGTGTGGCAAAAATGGATACATCCATTTTAAACGAGAATGAACATTTGGTCTACAAAACTTTGGTGTGCTGGGGAAATAAGACGCCCACTTTAGTAGCTGTAATACCAGTAACCGAGCATTTGAGCATGAAAAAATTAGCAAAAAATTCAGGTAATAAAAAATGCGAAATGTTACCCTTAAAAGATTTAGAAAAAACCACCGGTTATGTACATGGGGCAAATACTCCCATCGGCATCTATTTTAAACATCATTTTCCCATTTTCCTTGATAATAGCATGGTCAGCGAAAAAGAAATTGCTGTTTCCAGTGGCAAAATCGGGCGTAGCGTGTTTCTAGATCCTCAAGATTTGCAAAAAATTACACATGCAAAATTTTGTGATTTACTGGAATAAAAACAGAATATAAATTTCGTCTTCCGAAAATTTTTCTTCTAAAAAGTTGCTTAAGTTATAGTATTAAAACGTTCTTTCTAATATAATTAAAACAAATAAAAAGTATAAAGAATAGGAAAAAGCAAATGACATTGTTAACAGATGAACAACTTGCGAATATCGCACATGACTATTTTTTGAGCAAGCTGAACATTGCAGAAATCTCGAAAAAGTATAATCTCTCTCGTTATCTGATAGCTAAGGCAATAGAAGAAGCCGAAGATAAGGGAATTGTAAAAATTAGTATTTATCAAAGCCCTAAACGATCACAAAAACTTGAGCGTGAATTTCAAAGACTTTTTGATTTAAAGGAAGTCTATATTTTAGAAGATAAAGAGACTAAAAACCAAGATAATGAAATGATTGTTAACTTTGCAGCTAAACAAATACAGCATTATATTAACTCAGCTCATGTTGTCGGCTTAACTTGGGGAACTCTCTTAAGAGACATTATTGATGATTTTGCAACGGAAACACGTGATGATTTGACATTTGTGCAGTTATTAGGCCAAGTTGTAAATGCCAGTAAACGTAAACAACCATTAATTCAGCACGCAGCAAACAAGTTCAGCGCAAAATGTCTAACTTTTCCTGCCCCTCTTTATGCGATTGATCCCACTTTAGTAAAAAAGGTTCATAAAGAACCATACTATGAATATATAGAGAAATATTTTTCTCAGCTCGACTTAGTATTTGCAAGTATCGGAACATTCCAGTCGTTAGAATCAGGCCAATTCTTTATGGATTATTATGCAGATAAACTATTTACAGGTCTAGAGAAAAATCAATTAGCGGGAATTATTTTTGGCAGGCCTTATGATATTAAGGGGCGTTTTTATAGTCCTATTGAAACACATATTTCAGGAATCAGTCTTGCCAATATTTTTGCAGTTCCTGATCGCTTTGTAATTGTCAGGAATCGCTTCAAAGAAGACGCTCTTTTAGGAGCTTTAAGAACTGGAGTAATTACTCACTTGATTACTACTAGTGGAATAGCCGAAAGAGTTTTACATAAGAATGACACTCTTTAGTTTTAATCAGAGGATATCTCCTGCTTATACAAATTAGTAATATAATTTTGTAAATCTGTGACCGAATGTCTTCTTGAACGAGCACATTCTTTGGCAGGTCTTGAACATAAAAAACATCTGCGAACAGGCATACCCAATTCTTTGCGGGATATAGCCTGTTTTTGTTTATTAATCAACACATCAGCATCAAAAAGTCTATTTAATTTTTGATGCTCTTCAAATTCAACTGCTTTTTCTTTTACAACTCTGTAATTACGATTAACAAGGTAAAAATTTTCGGGACCCGTTTCCTTTTCCCAGTGTTCATAAAGAATAAAAGGCAAATTACTGCTTTGAAAAATTTTTTCTAAATCAAAAATACCTTCGGCAAATATTTTTTCTAAATAACAATTGTTTTTAATAGGTCCAGGAATATTCAATTTAACATCCAATAGTGTAATCTTTGGAAACTTTTGTAAAATTTCTTGCTGAAGCTTGACTCGTTCATCTTTATTTTCCAGTACTTCAGCTATACTCTGAGGCTGACCCTTATCAAAAATTGATTTTATCATTCTGGTATTCACTTCTTTTTATATTATAACTAAAAAATGTGAGAACAAGTTCCAGCTCATTCTCACACTTTTTTTAAAATAAATAATTAGTCTTTTACTTGCTTAATAGTATCAATAATTGTGCCATCTCGATACTGAATAAGAGCAACAGTCCGATCAGTATATGCCAGTGGTTTTGGAACTCCAACTTGTTGTTGAGCCATTTTTTGAAGTTCCTTAATATCAACTACATTAAGTTCAGGCACTTTGGCAAAAGCATCTATGAGATCCTTACGACGTGGATTAATTGCAATTCCTCTCTCAGTTACCAAAACATCAATTGAATCACCAGGAGTTACAACTGTTTCAACTGCTGGAACAACAGTTGCATTTCGTCCGCGTACTAACGGAGCAGTAATAATAGTCATTTTGGCTGCAGCTGCATCTTGGTGACCACCAATAGCACCACGGATAACACCATCAGAACCGGTCATTACGTTAACGTTGAAATCTGTATCAATCTGTAAAGCCGAAAGAATAGCAACATCTAAATTATTAACTACTGCCCCTTTATTGTGAGGATCGGCGTACCAAGATGCATCAATCTCTTGTTGATTTTTATTCTTAGCCATTGATGCCGCAGCACCTTTATCAAAATCCTGCACATCCATAATTTTTTTGACCAGGCCCTCCTCAAGTAGGTCGGTTGTAGGCTTGGTAATGCCACCTAGAGCAAACGATGCTGTGATGCCATCTTTTAACATTGATTCTCTTAAATATCTGGTCACAGCAAGAGCAGCTCCGCCAGATCCTGTCTGAAAAGAAAATCCTTGCTTATAATAAGGTGAATTAGTAATTACCTGATTAACGGTTTGCGCAATCTTCAGCTCTTTTGGATCTTTAGTAAAACGAGTCGCTCCTGAACCAATTTTATCCGCGTCACCTATTTGATCAACCTTAACAACGTAATCGACCTGAGTTTGTTTAATAGAAGCAGGAGTATTTGGATAATCAACAATGTTGTCTGTCAATAAAACTACTTTATCCGCATATTGAGAGTCAATCAATGCGTAGCCTAAAGAACCGAATACAGCATCTCCTTCTTGACCATTAGCATTTCCTGCAGGATCAGAATTGGGGACACCTAAAAAAGCAACATCAATTTTGATTTCTCCCTCTTCAATTGAACGAGCCCTATTGCCGTGAGAACGGAAAATTACCGGATTCTTCAGTCCACCATGGGAAACAAAATCTCCTAAGCTGCCTCTCATTCCAGAAGAAGTAATATTGGTAATGACACCCTTTTTAATTGCCTCAATTACTTTGTCATTCATAACACCAGTCAAAGAAGAAGGAGCTAAAGTCAGGTTTTGATAACCCATTTTAATAATTAAATCCATTACTTTGTTAAAAGCAAAATCGCCATTTCTAAAGTGATGGTGAAACGAGATAGTCATACCATCTTTTAGCGTCTTTTTGATAACTTCTTCTAAAGAATCGACCACTTTTGATTCGCCGGTGGTAACTTGCACTTTGGGTGCAACTCTCTTTACTTCAGGATTGCCAACTACAACAGACTTAAATGGTTTTAGATTCATATCAGTCATCAAATCATCCGGCAAATTGCGCTTTACTTTATTCTCCAATGTAATTACCCTCCTCATCAATTAAATTCGAAGCTTTTGCTGTTTCAATAACGCGATCAGCTTTTTCAACTACAGGTTTGTCAACCATCTTGCCGTTCATCGAAATTACTCCAGAACCCTTTGCTTTTGCTTCCTGAATTGCATTTTGCACAGCAAGTGCATTTTCAATTTCGTCTTTAGTAGGATTGAATACTTTATTAACCATTGGAATTTGACGTGGATTGACCAAAGATTTACCATCATACCCAAGTTCATAAATATATTTTGTCTCACGGTAAAATCCTTCGGTGTCGTTCATATTTGAAAAAACTGTATCGAAGGCATAAACATCTGCAGCTCTAGCAGCTTGTAAAACCATATTACGAGCAAATTCAAGTTCACGTCCGTCAGGATAACGGTGAGTGTGCATATCAGCAGTATAATCTTCACCAGAAACTGCCAAGCCCATCATTAATGGTGTGGCCGTTGCAATTTCCGGTGCATTAAGAACACCTTTAGCACTTTCAATCGCAGCCATTACGCCAATAGAACCTTTTTCGACGCCATATTCTTCTTCTGCCTTTTCCATATCTGCTACTAATTTTTTAATCATTGCAGCTGATTCAGTTTTTGGCAGACGAATAACATCGACTCCTGCTCGAACCATTGCCTTTACATCTTCGTCATAAAAAGGCGTATCTTGACCATTAATTCTGACAACTACTTCTGCACCACCAAAATCAACAGTTTTAATGGCATTAAATACTAACATTCTCGCTGCATCTTTTTCAGTTAGAGAAACTGCATCTTCCAAATCTAACATAATAGAGTCAGCACCATAGATACCGGCATCCTTAACCATAGCTGGATTATTTCCCGGTACAAACATCATTGTTCGCCGTAAACGATTTTTTACGTAAGTCATTTATTGTAGTACCTCCAATCTTGGTTTATCTGTAGTTTCGGTTGCTCTTTGGGCTGCCGCTAATGTCCGTGCTGCAATCACACAGTCAAGGGCTCCTTTATCAGTAGCTTTGACTTTTGCATTATCAAGTCCGAATTTATTAAGAGTATCAGCTATTACTTTTTTAATCTGATCTCCGTATGATTTGGCTACTTCGGATTCCAAATCGATTTCAATACCATTTTGACCGGCGGATACCATTATTTGAATATCTGAAGATTCTAAAGTTCCTGCCACTCCAACAGTCTTAATTTCCATTGATGTTCATTCCTTTCTTTATTCTTTCTTGTAAAATTTGATAGTTTTTATTAATAAAATCAAAAGTAGTTGGCGGGACTAAATTTGAAATGTCCTTTAATTCATCACTTTTGATCAATTGACGGACTCGTGTAGCTGTAATTATTTGATCTTTATTGCAAAAGCGTTTGACAATTTCAACGTCAATTTTGGGACTAAGTGTGTTTTTTAAGCTTTGATTATAGAAATTAGTTGTTCTTGAAAATGGTTCAGTACCTAAATAACGCTTTTTTATTGCCAATTTCGGTGCAATTTTATTTTTAAAAATTAATGCATCAATTTCTGTTTGCGTAGCGATCAGTTCATCAGGTGATTTTAAAAAGTATGCCGGAAAAGTTGATTGAGAAACTAAATAGTCCCCACCACTAACTACTAACACATTTTTGTACTCAGAAGTTCCTTTTTTTACCAGTTCCATTCTTTCATTCGTTTTAAATAACGAAGCATCCGTAGCAACAGCAAACACATATACCAGATCATTCTCGCTACTAGCAAGTTTTACCAGCCTCTGATGACCCAAAGTAAATGGATTAGCATTCATGACAATTGCAGCAACTTTTTTATGACTTTGGTCTTTTATTCTGGGAATCCTTGCTATAAAATCCTGAACATTAGGCGTGCCACTCTCTAAAAAAGCTGCTTCATTAGTATGAGCTAGTTCCTTAAATCCTAAATGAGAAAAACTGACAGAATATTTTGCTTTAGTAAAAACAAATGAATGATAAATTCTTTGGCTAAAAAGGTATTCTTGTAGAGCTGAAACTATTTGATTAAATCTTGCTCCCTGAACAGATTCATCATTTGAAACTGCGATATATTTGAGAACATTTCCAGCAATGCTACCTGTGCCTACTAATTTACCACCTTCATCAATTAGGCCAACTGTATGATCAATCACAGCAACTTCACGAGAACTAAAATTATTAATTCCTTGACTAATCAGGAATTTCCGCCAGGTTTTCTTTGTTTCTGGCAGGGTTAAAAAAAGTTCTACGGTTTTATCCATTTATCTGATTCTCACTTTAAGTAAAATTTTTTAAAAAATTCACAACTTCTTGATACATCATAAGAGGTTGTTCTGCTTGAATTAAATGTCCACAGCTTTTAATAATTCTGGCAGTAATTTTTGTGTTCAACTTTTCCATGGCATAGGCAAAATGATAATCAAAAAAGGGAGAATTTTGCCCTGCTAAAACCAACATTGGGATTTTTAAATTAATTAAAACATCACGCCAATCTTGCATTGCATGTTCTATACGACAAAGATAATTCTCTTCAGCAAAATAGGGAAATTTTTCAGACTCTACTTTTGCCCTGTTAAACATCTCATCATTAATATGAGCATAAATGCCATTGCCAAGATCCGCCTTTAAATAATCCGGGTAATTCTGCCAAGTTAAATCTTTAAAGCCATACTCCCAAGAGCTATCTCTGATCATCTTGGGAGGTTGATCCAAATCGATAATTGCCTGTAGCCTATCATAGCCAAACAATGAAACATAAGCCCAAATATTTGCTGCGCCCATTGAATTGCCAATAGCAATAATATCTTTCAAGTTTAACTTGGTAATCAGTTCCTCTAAATCAGCCGCATGACGACTGATACGCTGTCCTTTAAATGTTCTTTGTGAACGTCCCTGATTACGCGGATCTATTACAATAAAACGATAATCAGCTGCAAAAAGTTTAGCAATTTCTTCCCATAATATTGCTGTGCTTCCTATACCGGGAACTGCCAATATAGGTTGTCCGCTTCTTTCAGTATCATAATATACTATTCGTATATCATCATTAGTGATAAAACTCTTCTCATTAAGCATTTACCAGATTCCGATAACTTTCATCCATAAAGTTCCAATTACACCAAAAATCAGTAAATAGATAATTCCTAAAATAAAGTTGTATTTCCACCATTCACCTTGTTTAATGTAACCTGTAGTAGCTAAAATTGAAGCTGGTCCATTGGCATAGTGGGTGGTTGAGGCATTGATGGCTCCTGTAAATGCAAGCAGCATTGCAGAAAGCCCTAAGGGAGCACCGGTTGCAACTGCTACTGATAAGAATGGTAAGTATAAAGCGGTCATATGAGCAGTACCACTAGCAAAGAAGTAATGAGTATAAAACATTAATATTACCAAAACCGCTAATACTATTTGCCAGCTGATGCCGTGAAGACTTGTTTGAATAGTCTTTGAGAACCAGTCAATAAAGCCAAATGAAATAAGTTTACTTGCCATAAAAACCAAAATTGAGAGCCAAATTAAGATATTCCAGGCTCCAGTCTGGTTTAAAGCGTCTTTCATAGTTAAAACACCAGTTAGCAGCAACAAACCGACTGCTAGAAAGGCAACAAAAGTTGAATCTAACTGAGGTATATTGAAAACCCCGGATAAGACCCATAGAATAATGGCTAGTAGAAATACCATTGACATAATCTTTTCAGGTTTAGTAACTGGCCCCATTTCCTTAAGATGATCAGTAGCCCATTTTTCAGCATTAGGTGTTTCTTTTATTTCCGGTGGAAAAATTTTATAAATTACAAGGGGAATAACAATAGTTGCAACGAGAACAGGAACTACAGCAGCTGAGAACCAACTAATCCAAGTCATGTTATAACTTTTCTGCTCTGCCATTTGTGAAGCAACCATATTAGGCGCTGCACCAGTAATAAAGAGAGCTGTTGAAAGAACATTAGCATGAAAAGCCATAAAGCTGAGATAGGCACCGATTTTCTTTCGCGAAGGATCGTTAGGGTATGAATCATAATCTTTAGATATTGATTCAGTTACAGGCCAAACGACTCCTCCAGTTCTAGCACTGTTTGAGGGAATCAAAGCCCCTAATACTAGTTCCAAACCTGTAATGGCATAACCGATACCAATGGACTTCTTGCCAAAACGTTTAATCATCCAATAAGCAATACGGTTACCTAACCCAGTTTTACTAATACCATAGGCCATGATGAAAGCCATAGCAATTAACCATGAAGCTGAGTTGCTAAAAGCACTAAGAATTCCAGTAGTCACTTTACCCGTTTTAGGATCAACAATATCTTTAACTGGGGCTAATCCAACTAAAACTGTTGTTATAAGTCCAATTAAAGTAGTACCGCCAATTGGTAAAGGCTTAGTGATACAGCCAACAATAGTAGCTACGAAAATCGCAAACATTTCCCAGGCTGGAGCAGATAAACCGGCAGGACGCAAAGGCGTGATGCACCAA
Organism: uncultured Lactobacillus sp.; assembly: GCA_946482425.1. Next base: position 783 of record CAMLRO010000009.1, on the reverse strand, counting down.
AGGATAATACCAACTGCTAAGGGTAATATAAACCCCCTGTAATTAACTTTCTCAAGTGTTTTCATTATAATTACCTGTAATTTTCCGGACGATAGACATCGTCGATAATCTCATAATTTTTATTTTTCAGTTCTTCATCTAGCCAATTAATATTTCCCGAGCCATCATGAAAACTTGCCGCCTTTGCGTCATCTTTTTTATGAAAATCTTGGACCACTGGAAGCAATTCTCCTGCTTCTTCTAAAGCAATTTTAATAACTCCATCGGCATCACCCAAAATTACGTCGCCCGGATTAACACTTACGTTCCCGCAAGAAATTGGCACATTTATTTCTCCCGGGCCCTCTTTATAAGGTCCGTCGGGCGTTGTGCTAACTGCATAAATAGGCAAATCCCAATTTCGCAAACTATCTATGTCGCGTATAGGTCCATCAACTACGACTCCAGCAACATGTCTTTGATCGCGCAGCCAAGTCATCATTACTTCGCCAATAACTGCCCTGGTATTATCATTTTCATTATCAATGACAACGATGTCGCCTTCATGACAATATTTTAAAGCTGCATAAATTGTTAGATTATCACCTGGACGATTATGAACCGTAAAAGCGGGACCACACATTTCCTCGTGAGGATTAGACATAAGCTTAATTCTTGGTGCCATTGCACCGGTTCTGTTCATACAATCAGCCACATTTGATGAGGGCAATTTTTTGTATGCAGCAATAACTTCTTTTTGCGGAAGGTTTCTTTTTAAAAAAATCCTTTTTCCAACCTGCATTC
>CAMLRO010000008.1 GCA_946482425.1 uncultured Lactobacillus sp. | reverse complement strand
TTACCACCATGCAGTGTATTGCCATTTTCGTTGGTGGGAACTTGCACATTAACCCCTAGAATTGGACGCCCACGGTGGTACCACTACTTTGTCCATTCAAAAATCCACCGCAGACCTGTAGTAGCAGAAACATTGTTCTACGATGTCCAACACAAACTCGCATGACACCATCATGACATGTTGGCGCAACTTGACGGTACTTTAATCACACGAGTAATAATCAATTAATACTTTAAAAAGTCTTAATATTTTAAAATTCAAATCTTCTAACAGATTCTTTTTCTTCTTCGGTGAGCCCCAGCGCACTCATTACCAATTCATCAACTTCTTTATTCTCTTTAGAGTAATTCTCACCAGCTTTTGTCTTCTCTTGTATCGTCTTAGCCTGCTTAGCAATTTTATCTTGTAGATTCTTATTAACTTTAGGAATTGGGAACTCTTCAAATTCACTTACTAAAAATCTTGGAAAAGTTCTGCGTTGAAATTTGTCAAAACGCATATTAAACCAAATGGTCATAGCCTTTGAATTAATAATTCCCAACAAAGACGGTAAAAGAAAATCTTTTGGTTCAGTAACTATCATTAAACTTTGATTACTAATATAATCTTCATCAGTGTAAGTCGCTTTAATAGCATAATTGGAAGCAGTAGGGATTTGTCTAACCAACAAACGTGGTTGAACAAATAAATTAGGATCCCGCTTTGCTGCTAAATTATCACCATATTTAATATATTTACCAGCCCAAGTTAGTGAATATCTATCTACATCTTTACCAGTCAGACTTCGTTTATAAGAATCATCTTTTTTTATATCAGAATAAAATACATCATTATCTTTATCTGACTTTACTTGCTTAGGTTTACCTTTGCCTACCTCATACTCCTTAACACCTATTTTCACTTTAGCAAAATCAGATAAATGTGTGGTTATTTCATTTAACTTCCAAAAGATATCTACCGCATATTTGTACTTTACCATTGAGATACTTATCACAGGATTGTGTTTACCAAAGAAAGACTTCTTTACAGTCCCAATTGTGCTAAAATCTCCTTTTTCCAATTCACCTACCGTAATCTCGTCAGACTTTTCTTTTTGCAAAAATACAATGCAATTGTCAACACTTGCATCCGCAAATATTTTATCAAGAGAATTAATGACAACTAATCTACCAGATTTGTGTAATAAGAAGTTTCTAATTTTTTGATTATTTTGCAAAGTTAGCATGTTATTAGGAACTATATAAGCAAAAGTACCATCTTTCTTCAGCAGCTTATAACCAAGTTCCATAAATAACGTATACGTATTAGCTTGATATTCATCAACTTCATAATGAGAAAGATAATATTGTTTCGTCTTTTCATCAAAAGAATGATTTCTAGAAAAAATATAAGGTGGATTAGCAATGACAATATCAAAACCCACAAAATCACCATTAGCATCTAAAGCTTCTGGAAATTCAATACGCCACTCAAGACTATTACGATAAAAAGGATCACTTTTTCTATTTTCAAAAGCTTCTTTAGCTTCATCAGCTTTTTTTCTTAATTCTGCGTATTTTTTAGGATCAAACTTGTTATCAAACAATGCAGTTTCATCTGCTGACATTTTAGTTAGCCGATTAATAGCTTTTTGATATGCCTCACCTTCTGGAGATCTAAAGCTACTCATAAAAGCTTTTTTAATTTTCTTAATTTCTTCATCAATCTTAGCCTTATCAGATTTATTGCTGGTTTCTTTATATCTTTTTATTAAAGTAATGTATTCTTCAAGGTTCTTTGTTTTAAAATTAAATTTATCATCTAAAGAGAAACGATGAACAAGGCTATCACCTACTTTGATATTGATATCAATATTTGGTAAAGTCGTTAAGATCCTTTGTCCATACTCATTCTCCGAATAGTATGCGTTCTTTAACAATTCAATCCATAAACGTAAGCGACAAATATTTACAGAGTTAGGATTTAGATCAACACCATATAAACAATTTTCAATAATAGTTTTCTTTTGTTCAAACAATGCTTTCTGAATTCTGAGAGAAGTTGGTTGGTTAGCATCATAAGAATAATTATTACCATAAATATCTTGAATAATTAGTTCATCATTGGCAACAGTACAGCTAATATCATTAAGTAATTTACCATCTGTATCAAATAAAACTCTAAGCCATGCCTTAATTGCTATTAATTCATTTAATACTGACACCAAGAAGTGACCAGAACCGACTGCAGGATCTAATACTTTAATAGAATCGATAGCATCACTAACCTTCTTACGTTTATCAATAGAGAAAGAAATATCTCTTGTAAGCATCCCCAACTGAACAATATCTTGTACATTTGTACCGAGGGCTTCATTTACTTTAGTTAAAACAGCCTGTCTTACAGCTCTTTTAGCCATATACATTGTGATTTTACCCGGTGTAAAGAATGCGCCATCTTTATAACCATTAATTTTTTCAAAAATCAATCCCAATACTGATGCATTAATTAACTGATCTTGACTCTCCTTATTCTTAGCATCAACAGCAGAAGTAAAATCATATGCACTTAAAAATCTAAATAAATAATCTAAAATTTCAATTTTCCCAGTTAACTTTTTACCATTAGTATCCTTTAACTTTGTCTTTGAGTATACTTCTATTTTTCCTTCTCTTAATTCACTAATTGGAAAACCTTCTCTGGACATCTCAAGTTCGGTTTGTTCAAACAATGAACTATTCATATATGGAACGTTAGGGAACTTTTGCTTGATACGATCTTTTCTTTCATCAATACTCTTAGCCATTACCATAAAGAAAAGCTCATTAACATCATCAAACGTATGTAGTTTTTTATAGTTTAAGAACTTATAACTTTCACTACGATTGAAAGAAACCAATGAAGATTCCAAAAGTTTCAAAAATAAAATTCTATTAATCCAAACAACAACTAATTGAACTGCTAGATCAAATTGCTTATCTTTAGATACATTTTTTATATCTAATTGCTCAATAGCATTTTCAACGAGGGATGCATCTTGTCTTTTACCTTCTTTGAAACGAGCAATAACTTTGTTTCCACCTTTCTTTTCTTCATGAAGCCCCATTATATAAAGTAACTCATTATAGAAATTTTTATTAAGACTGTTAGAATCTGCAAATACCATTTCATTTAACAAATTCTCAACGCTAAAGAAACGATACAAACGTGTTATATCTTGTTTCTTAAATTCTGTTGTTCCCTTTTTTATTGAATTTTTTAAGTCAAAATAACCAATTTTTATTTTCTTATTCAAAGCTTTATCAATTTCAGGAGCAATGACTTCATCAAATAAGAAATCTGTCTTTGAGCTTGATAACTGTCTTCTCTCAAACTTCTTGAAATTGTCTACTAACTTTTTATTCTTATAAAAGTACTTTTCTAATTCATTGGAATCAATAACAAAAAACTGATAGCCATTAGTTACAATACCTTTTTTAACTTCGATGTTTTTGTTAATTACACGTTCACGCAAATAATAAGCTACTAATTCTTTAAAGCCTTTAGCATTCAGATTATCCAAGCTCATCATTTCTGCTGTATTATCTAACTTCTTGTATTCGACAATTACGCCTACATTACTATCAGTTGATTTACCATTATAGATAGCCAAATCAATCTTTCCTCTAGTGTTAATTTGCTTATCAGGGATAATTTCTTCTAGGAAGTCTTTAAAAACACCCTTTTGAAATTCTTCTGATTCATGCTCATTTGCTTTAATCTTGTTGAAGTAACTTTCTAAGGCATTTTTAAAAGCTTCTTTTTGATCATCTTGGGGCATAATGGCTTCAACATTACGATTAATGCTTTGCTTTAAGTTTTGTATAGTTGCCATAATTTATATCCTTAAATTTTTATATCACAATGATAATCTTACTAATTAAAATCAGCAATTAACTGTATAGTCTTTAGCTGATCTAAAGAAAAAAATGATGCTCTCTTACTTATTCCTTTTATTTTTACATTTTGGCCTTCTTGAGGAAATTTGTCTTTTGCAATCTTTATAATTCTATATTCCCTTTGATATTTAAAATAATCCTTTTTAAGATAGCAATATGCTTTGTTACCATTTTTCAATTTTAAAAATTGAGACAAGTTATATGGATCATAATATTGAACAATATCTGCTTCATATCCAGATTTTTTTATAGATGAGAAGAAATCGGGGTTAGAAAAAATAATTAAATTACATTTGTTACCAGTGAGTTTTTCTTTATCTTTAATAAGCCGTTTTATATCATCCAAAGTATCTTTTCTTAATTTGAAATATTTTCGATTATTAAAAGATCTATCTAATTTGAAATCTCTGAAAGTTAAGAGTCCAAAACTTGCTACTCCTATTCTTTTTTCAATTCCATCTTTCAATCTATATTCCATTTGGGGATCTTGCATAAAGTCTTTATCAGTTAAAGTAATTTCTTTATCACTTTCTGGAATCCTTATGGTTATTTTACTTTTCTCCTTTTTAAAAAGTCCAACTATTTTCCCCTCATCTTCATCACCGATACCTTGACTTTCTATATTCTTATAACCTTCTAGGCTCCCAAAATGAACAGAATCTTCTAAGGTACTCTTTACATACTTATTTTCAGTTACTCTAATTGGTAATGCTAAAGTTCTAATATCGACCATTCTATATCTACCCAACTTTCATCTATTATTAATTCAAAAATAGGTAAGTTTATTCACCACTAATTTTACCCCATTCTTAAAACATAGAAAAAGAGTCTGGAAGAGTCTGGGAAAAAACTCTAACCTAACTAAAAAGGCTGACAAATCACGTCAATAAAACGTTGATTTGTCGGTCTTTTTAAATTGTAAATTTTTTAATTTAACTTCAAAGAGCACTTTTTTCCCAGACTCCTTAGTAGTTTGGCAAACAACCAAACCATTTTTTATTATTTTGTCTAAGTCTTGCCTTTGTTAATTGCTGTTAAATCAGGATTTCCTCATCAACTAACATTGTCAGCTTATTCCCACTCAATCGTTGACGGTGGCTTACTGGTGACATCATAGACTACACGGTTAATGTTAGGTACTTCGTCAACAATTCGCGTTGAAATTTTTTGTAAAACATCCCAAGGCAAGCGAGCAAAATCGGCGGTCATCCCATCAATTGAGGTAACTGCGCGAATACCAATGGTATAGTCGTAAGTGCGACCGTCACCCATCACGCCCACGGATTTGATACCAGGTAAAACGGTAAAGTATTGCCATACTTTTTCTTGTAAACCGGCCTTTTTAATTTCATCCCGCAAAATTGCATCACTGTCACGCACCAGTTTGAGTTTATCCTCAGTTACTTCGCCAATAACGCGAATGCCAAGACCAGGTCCTGGGAATGGCTGCCGCCAAACTAAATCATGCGGAATGCCTAATTTTTCACCCAGTTCACGCACTTCATCCTTAAATAACTTGCGCAAAGGTTCAATTAATTTAAAATGTAGATCTTTAGGTAACCCACCAACGTTATGGTGCGACTTGATTGTCTGGGCGGTATTTGTGCCACTCTCAATCACATCAGTGTAAAGGGTGCCTTGGGCTAAAAAGTCCACATCTTTAATTTTCTTTGCTTCGTCCGCAAACACCTCAATAAACTCTTTGCCAATGATTTTCCGCTTTTGCTCAGGGTCGGTGACACCTTTCAGTTTATTTAAAAAGCGCTCTTGGGCGTTTACCCGAATAATGTTAACGCCTAAATCACGGTTCAAGGCAGCCATTACTTCATCGCCTTCATTTTTGCGCAACATACCGTGATCCACAAAAATAGCCGTCAGCTGGTTGCCAATTGCTTTGTGTAAAAGGGTGGCAGTAACGCTAGAATCTACCCCACCAGATAAACCCAGAATTACTTTTTTATTACCTACAGTTTTTCTAATTTCAGCAATTTGCAAGTCAATAAAATCGGTCATTGACCAATCAGCTTTAGCGCCGCAAACTTTAAAGGCAAAATTACGCAAAATATCAAGACCATACTGCGTATTGCGCACTTCCGCATGGAACTGAATACCATACATTTTAGCTTGATCGTTAGCAATAGCGGCAATCGGGCAATTCTTACTTGAAGCGACCGTTTCAAAGCCAGCAGGAGCCCCTGTGACCAAATCACCGTGACTCATCCAGACGTATTCATCTTTGGGCAATCCGGCAAATAAAACGGAGTTAGTATCTTCAACTTCGATGTCGGCACGACCGTATTCAGAATTAGCTGCTTTTTCGACCTTGCCGTTTAAATAAGAAGCCATTAGTTGCATTCCGTAACAAATGCCCAGAATAGGAATGCCCAATTTAAAAATTTCAGGGTCAACTTTCAAGGCATTTTGGTCATAAATACTGTTAGGACCCCCGGAAAAAATAATACCCTTAGGATTAATCTGCCTAATTTTAGTCATACTAATATCATGGGGCAACAATTCAGAATAAATACCAAAATCCCGCAACCGCCGCGTTATTAGTTGATTATATTGACTGCCAAAATCAAGCACAATAATTTCATCAAAGTCACTAATATTCTTTTTCACCGACACCAATACTCCTTCACTCACTAAATTCATACTATATCAACTTTACTAAGAAATGTAGCAGTGGTCAATAATTTTTTAGCTCTAATGAGAGATTTTACGAATTATTTATGCCTTTTTGCTTAATATAATTCGTAATTTCATTTAAAATTAATCTTGCACATATTATGCGACTCTGTTACAATGCTTGCAATAGCAAAATAAAAATCTATATATTGCCGTAATGTGGTCGGCAGTTTCTACTCAGAACCGTAAATTCTGAACTATGGATAATTTAGCATTTAACGCAGCCGGTTACTGCATTTAAGGGCTTTTTTACCATAGTTTTGGTAGAAAAAGCCCTTTTTTGTTATGAAGGAGGAAAAAGTGAAATTATTGGAAGACCGTATTCGCAGTGACGGAGAAGTTTTACCCGGTAACGTTTTAAAAATCAACTCGTTTTTGAACCATCAGGTAGATCCCGAACTAATGAAGAAAGTCGGAGAGGAATTTAGTCATTTATTTAAAAATAGTGGCATCACCAAGGTATTGACCTGCGAAGCCTCGGGGATCGCTCCGGGAGTGATGACAGCTTATGAATTACATGTACCACTGGTCTTTGCCCGCAAGAAAAAGCCGGCTACGCTTAATGACGCAGTTTATTGGGCTGATGTTTATTCTTACACTAAAAAAGTCACTAACCAGATTTGCGTTGAACAAAAATTTTTACATAAGGGTGAGCGGCTACTGATAATTGATGATTTTCTGGCTAATGGAGAAGCAGTTAAAGGCATGATTAACATTGCTAACCAAGCTGAAGCTGAAGTCGCCGGTGTCGGAATTGTAGTCGCAAAAACTTTTCAGGGTGGCAGCGAATGGCTTAAAAATCATGGCTATCGCCTTGAAGCACTTGCCGAAATCGATAGTTTAGCCAATAATCAAGTACATTTTGTGGGAGAGAAATAATGGCGGAAAAAGAAGTTAGCCAACAAAAAGCAGCAGTTTTAGGTTTACAGCACTTACTAGCAATGTATTCCGGCGCAGTCGCTGTACCACTTCTAATCGGTAATGCACTGAAATTCTCTGCTGCCCAAATGACCTATCTTGTTTCAATTGACATTTTCATGTGCGGCTTAGCTACACTGCTGCAATTATTACGTAACAAGTACTTTGGGATTGGTTTCCCAGTTATTTTAGGTTGTGCTATTCAAGCCGTTGCTCCACTGCAAATGATCGGGCAAAAGTTTTCAATCAATGATATGTATGGCGCTATCATTGTTGCCGGCATTTTCGTGGTTCTAATCTCAGGTGTTTTTGCCAAAATCAAAAAATTCTTTCCACCTGTTGTCACCGGCACATTAATCACTACTATTGGCTTAACTTTAGTTCCAGTGGCAATCCAAAACATGGGTGGCGGCAATTCAGCTGCTAAAAGTTTTGGCAGTGGTCAGAATCTCTTTTTAGCTTTTTGCACCATGTTCATTATCTTGGCTTTAGAAATTTGGACCAAAGGCTTTATCAGGTCAATTTCAGTTTTAATCGGCTTAGTTGCTGGAACTGCTATTGCAGCCTGCATGGGACTTGTTTCCTTCACTCCTGTCATGGAAGCATCTTGGTTTCACTTGCCGCAACTCTTTTACTTTGGCGTACCAAAATTTGAATGGTCTTCCAGTCTGACGATGATCATCATTGCTCTAGTCTCAATGGTTGAGTCAACCGGAGTATTCTTTGCAATTGGTGACCTCTTACACCATGATGTCACTGAGGAAGATTTGAAAAAAGGTTACCGTGCAGAAGGTATCGCCCAAATTTTTGGCGGTTTATTCAACGCTTTTCCTTATACCACTTTTTCGCAAAATGTTGGCCTTTTACAACTATCAGGCATAAAAACCAAGCGTCCAATCTACTGGGCCGGTGGTTTACTCATGGCTATGGGTTTATTACCTAAAATTGGCGCAATGGTAACAATCATCCCTACCCCAGTCTTGGGTGGAGCCATGCTGGTCATGTTTACGATGATAGCTGTTCAGGGCATTAAGACTTTAGCTAAAGTTGACCTCACTGACAACAACAATGTCTTGATTATTGCAATCTCAGTTGGACTGGGACTAGGCGTTACTATTTATCCGCAATTTTTTAAAAACCTGCCGGCAACCGTTCAACTGTTCTTAAGCAACGGCATCGTGATTACCAGCTTGTCCGCAACAATTCTGAATTTCTTACTTAAAGGAGGTGATAGGAAGACAAAACAAGAAACACAACCTGCAAATATCATGTAAATAAGATTGTTTTTACCCTTGAGACAATTTTATTTGCGCCAAAAAAGTATCTTCTTATAAGAAGATACTTTTTTAATTTGCATATATTAAAGCGTGCATGTTAGCCTTGTCGTTATCGTGACTGTCGACACCTAAAAATGAAAAACAAGTTGCCAGCATTTGCTCACCAATTTCCTTAAAAGGTTCGTCCACAATTTTTTCAGTATATTTCATAATACCAATTGCAGTTATAAAAATGAGGAAAACTTGCGTCAAAGGAGTCACTGCCACTTCTTCACTACATTCCTGATAACCGTTGATAAAGGAAGTTATTAATCCTTGATTTAACCTAAAATCTTGGTAAAAGAGTTTTATGAAGTCCTGATAATTTACCCCCATGCGAGTTCGTTCAAAATCAATTAAACTCAAATGACCTCCAACAATCTTATAATTACGCAAGCCAACATCCCCATGTAAAACTGTAGTTGCATGAGCCGTTAGGTCTTCTACAATATCCGCTTTTCGCGCTGTGAATAAAGCTAACACTTGCAGCAATCTGCTTTTAATTTCTTCATTCTGCAAACTATTACTGTCAAATTTTGCTTTCTCAAACAACCGATTATTAAGGTATATTCCAGGAAATGGTTTGACGGTTTGGTGAAAACGAGCTAACTGTATTCCCATCTTAAATGCTAAATCAGAGGTAATTCGTCCTTTAACATCAGTTGGCGCCAAATCTTTCATGACCAAAACAAATTGTTGCGTTTGTTTGACAGCAAAAGAGTCTAAGACACGAGTATTTAGTTGCTCGTTCACAGCTTTTTCAGTTAAAAATTTTCCCTTTTGTGCAAAGACTTTGACAAATATTTTTTGCTTAAACTTTGCACTATCACCAACAAAAGTGCTGTTTTTTGACTCGTGTGTGATCTTTGTTAAGTCAGCTTGCAGTTTTTCTTGTAAAAATTTTTCTATAATCATTAGCCTAATTCTTTCATTTCACCAATATGGGTAATGCCAAAGCAACATAGCATAAAAGTAGTTTAACGATTTTCTTGCCAATCAAAGTAGCAGTATGAATACGCAAAAGCTGTTCCTTCAAAATAATTATTCTACTAATAACTCAAAAGAAGGATGAAATAGAAGTAACTAAGCGTTGTAACGGCAACTTTTCAATAAATAGCTAAATAAAAAGTAAAACAGGAGAGCAGAATAAAGTTACTCTACCACAATATAGTATGCTCGCAGCATTAAGTTCCATTCACGTTCATCATTATGTGACATACCGACTGGATACCTATCACTTTTCCGATCTAATGTGCGCTTGAGGTTTAAACCGAACTTTTCTACTTGCACTCTTTCTAAAACTGAGCACACCAATTCCAATAGGATAATGGTCAATCTAAAAAAGAAAGGAAAATTTGGGGAAATCGCAAATAAAACTTGCAAAGTAAACACAACTGCAATTAAAAACGCACTATAACCCTAAAATTAGAACAATTTTAGCAAAACTTCTTTTACATTTTATGTCAATCATAAATTAGAATTTAATTAAAAGCAATAATTGACAAGAGTAATAAATAATTTAGGTTTAAGCTTACTCATTTTTTTGCAAACAACCTACTTTTTTTAATACAATATAGGTTAAGTAATTTTGAAAGGACAGATTAAATGAAAAAAGCAGAATGTACGACTATTCTTGTCGGCAAAGCCGCATCAATTGACGGCTCAGCAATGATTGCCAGAAGCGAAGACGGCGGTCGTGAAATAATTCCTGAAGGATTTGAACTTATTACCCCTGAAAAGCAACCTAAGCATTATGAAAGTGTCATTAGTCACCAAAAGATTGATGATGAAGATTTAGTAGAAAAGCCTTTACGTTATACCAGTGCGCCTGATGTTTCTGGAGAAAGCGGCATCTGGGCTGCAGCCGGAATTAACTCAGAAAACGTGGCAATGACTGCTACTGAAACTATTACCACTAACGCACGTATTCAAGGGATCGATCCACTGGTTACTGAGGGTGGCCTTGGTGAAGAAGACTTTGTTACTTTAACTTTGCCTTATATCCATAGTGCTCTTGACGGCGTTAAGCGCATTGGCTATTTACTGGAAAAATACGGTACTTACGAAATGAATGGTATGGCTTTTGCCGACCACGATGAAGTTTGGTACTTGGAAACTATTGGTGGTCACCACTGGATTGCACGCCGTATTCCTGATGACGCCTACGTTGTTGCTCCTAACCGTTTAAACATTGATGAATTCCACTTTGGTAAAGATGGTTTCTTAGCTGACGATACCCTAGAAGATTTAATCGCTGAATATCACCTCAACCCTGACCGTGAAGGTTACAACATGCGTCACATTTTCGGTAGTTCAACTATCAAAGATGCCCATTACAATAATCCGCGCGCTTGGTTTGTTCATAATTACTTTGATCCAGAATTTGGTGGCAAGCCGGGCGACCAAGATCAGCCGTTTATTTGTCATGCTAACCGCAAGATCAGTATTGAAGACATTTGTTTTATTGAGAGTTCACACTATCAAGATACGCCATTTGATCCTTATGGCGATCAAGGCACACCAGAACAAAAGAAGACATTCCGTCCAATTGCCCTTAACCGGAACTTTGAAACTCATATTCTGCAAGTTAGAAATGACGTTCCTGAAGAAATTGCAGGTGTGCAATGGCTTTGCTTTGGTCCAAATACCTTTAACAGTTTTGTCCCATTCTACACCAACGTTAATGACACACCAGCAAGTTTCCAAACTGGACCTAAATTTGATTTGAACAAGATTTTCTGGTTAAACAAATTAACAGCGCAACTTGGTGATACTAACTTTAGAGTTTATGGTGAACTCGAAAATGACTTTGAGCAAAAATCTTTAGCGCAATGCCACTTTATTCAACACGAAACTGATAAAAAAGCAGCCGGTCTTTCGGGTAAAGAAGCTGAAGACCTGTTAACTGCAGCTAACCAAAAGATGGCTGACCAAGTTTACAAGAACACTATTGAACTGCTCAGTAATATGGTCAATGAAGGCCACAACCTAGCAACACTTAAGTTCGATTTATTAGATTAAACTCTTAGTGTCTTGTAAATAGATTACTTAAAAGCCGCTGACATTAAATAGATGTCAACGGCTTTTTATTTTTGACAATTCTGACAAAAAAGTGCTGGGATTTCTCCCAACACTTTTTATTATTCACTTAAATCATATTTAAACAAAGCATTACTAGCTTACTGTGCTACTTACAAATATCTAGGTACGTCTTGACAATATTATCAACCGTGAACCCAGATTTCTTTATCAGTTCATCACCATCACCACTTTCACCAAAGTGATTAATGCCGATAGCTGCTCCATCTAAACCTACAAATTGTCCCCAGCCATAAGTAGATGCCATTTCAATTGATACACGGTGCTTAATTGATTTAGGTAGAACTTTTTCTTGGTATTCTGGGTCCTGCTTTAAAAATAGTTCAAAACTTGGCATTGATACCACGCGGACATTTTTGCCACTTTGTGCCAATTCTTTTTGCGCTGCTAAAGCTAAACTTACTTCTGAACCGGTAGCCAGTAAAATTCCTTCTGGTGCACCATTTTCTGCTTCCGCTAGGATATAACCGCCTTTTGAAACGCCGGTTTTAACACTGTCTTGATAATTCAAGAGAGTTGGTAAATTCTGACGACCCAATATAAATGCTACTGGGTGGTCTTTTTGATTAATCGCGTATTGCCAAGAATAAATTGTTTCCAAGTAATCAGCCGGACGAAATACTATTAAGTTAGGGATTGCCCTTATTCCTGCTAATTGTTCAATCGGTTGATGGGTAGGACCATCGGGTCCTAAAGAAATGGAATCGTGACCAAAAATGAAGATTGACGGTATTTGCATTAAGGCAGACATTCTGATCGCATTTTTCATATAGTCTGAAAAGATAAAGAATGTGTTGGCAAATACTCTGGAACCACCATATAAAGTAATGCCGTTAATTGCTGCACCTTCAGCAAACTCGCGGATACCAAAGTACAAGTTGTTTTTGTCGTATGAATCTGGTTGAAAACCTTCATCACCATCAAAATAGGTTTTGTCAGAACTACCTAAATCTGCAGAACCACCCCATAGATTTAATTCTGACTTGCTAGTTTGCTGTAAAACTTGATGAATAGAATCTCTTGTTGAAAGAGCATCTGGTATTTCTAATTTATTTTCGTCAAAATTAAGTTTGACATTATTGTTAATATTCTTAATTAATTGACCGCCAAGTTCTGGATTAGCTTCAATGTAGTTTTGCAAGAGTTCTGACCATTGCTGGTGAGCTTTTTGACCTTCTGCTTTAACGTTCTCAAAAGCGGCATACGCTTCTTGAGGAACCTCAAATGGACCATATTCATAGCCCAATTGTTTTTTAGTAGCAGCAACTTGTTCTGCATCCAAAACCGCTCCGTGAGCTAAGTGGCTGTCTGCGAGTGGGGAAGCATAGCCTAAAACAGTGTTTACTTCAATTAAGGTCGGTCTTTTCTTTTCATCTTGAGCAACTTTAATTGCCGCATCAATATCATTTAGATTATTGCCGTCAGCAACTTTAAGGTAATTCCAGCCATACGCTTCAAATCTTTGTGCAACATTATCATCACATTCTTGCGTCATGCTGGCATCCATAGTATTGCGGTTTGAATCGTATAACACAATTAAATTATTCAGTTGCAGGTGTCCAGCTAAACTGGCAGCTTCATGGCTGATACCTTCCATTAAGTCCCCGTCACCAACAATCACATACACCTTATTATCAATTATTTGGTAATTAAGCTTGTTGTATAGCGAACTGAGGTGTTTTTCTGCCATAGCCATACCGACTGCCATACCGAAGCCTTGTCCTAATGGGCCAGTAGCAACATCAACTCCCGGAGTAGTAATTTCCGGGTGACCAGGGGTTTTACTACCTAAAATTCTAAATCTTTTTAAATCTGCGATTGAAATATCAAAACCAAGTAAATGTAAAGTAGCATATAACATCGCTGAACCGTGACCACCTGAAAGCACAAAACGGTCACGATTGAACCAGTGCGGATCAGTCACGTCAAACTTCATATTTTGATAGATAGTATAAATTAACGGAGCAGCACTTAAAGTAATACCACTATGGCCTGAATTGGCTTTGTGAATTTCATCAATACTTAGGGCCCTAATTGTATTAACTGCTAAGTTATCTTTTTTTGTATATTTCATTTTTGACTCCTTAATTTTTATAAATTTTATTTAGCTGATTTAACTGCGTTCTTTTGCTTTTTATCTAAAATAATTGATACGATAAAGAAAATTACCAAAGCAGCCACCAATGCAGCAACGATTAATGAACGACCGCCAAGTAAACCACTATAGCCTACATATGAGCCGACAATACCAAAGTCAGCGTCTGCATAACTAGCTGTGCCTAAGCCCAAGTGTCCTAACACTGGGATTAAAATAATTGGTACAAAAGAAATTAATAATCCATGAATAAATGAACCAATGATACAACCACGACGACCACCAACTGTATTTCCAATAACGCCGGCAGCACCACCACACATGAAGTGAGCCACAACGCCGGGAATAACGATAGTCATGTGGCATAAAACCATTAGTAATGTGGCAACCAAGCCGCCTACAAAACTAGAAAAGAAGCCAATAATTACGGCATTAGGTGCGAATGTAAACAAGATCGGGATATCCAAACCGGCTTTAGCATTAGGAACTAATTTAGTTGAAATACCCTTAAAGGCAGGAATTAATTCGTTTAAGATCATTCTTACTCCGGCTAACATAATGTAAACACCGGCAGAAAATGAACCAGATTCAATTAAGGCATAAATTATATAGTTGATTCCACCGCTCAATTTTTCAACATAAACGGGACCTGCAAACAATGCAATGATCAGATATGCCACTGCCATCGTGATTGTAACGGCAATCGTGTTATCTCTTAAAAATGATACTTTCTTAGAAACGTGCAAGTCTTCTGTTGATTTGGATGGATCACCTACAACCTTTGCAACTAAACCGGCAATTAAATACCCAAAGTCACCCGTATGCGCAATCGCAATTTCATCACTCTTAGTCACCTTTTTAACAAAGGGCTGAATTAAAGCCGGCATAATCGTGTCAAACAGACCTAAAAAAGTACCACCAACTATAATTGAAGGTATTTCTGTAAAACCTGCTACTGCAAGCAGTACCGCCAACATACATGACATGTTAATCATGACATGCCCTGAAAGATAAATATATTTAAAGTGCGATATTCTGGCTAAAATGACATTGACTATCATCGCAATCAGCAAGATCATCGCAGTAGCACTACCGTATTTTGTTAATGCAGTGGCAGTAAAAGCTTCATTGTTAGGGACAACGCCTTGAACGTGGAAAGCCTGCATAAACATTTTGCCAAACGGTGTTAAGGCATCTGTAATTACTCCCGAACCACCAGTTAAGACTAAAAAGCCGACAAAAGTTTTCAAACCACCTGAAATTACTTCTGTTGAATCTTTTTTCTGCAGAAGTAAACCTAAAACTGCTACCAGTCCAACTAAGATTGAGGGAGTTCTAGCAATACTTAAGAAGAAGTTTAAAATTTCATTCATTAGTTATCACCTTCACTTTTCTGATCAACACTATTCAAATAAGCTTGAATTTTTTCCTTTAATTCTTCTTTATCAATGATGCTGTTCAACTCTGTCACGCTATCTTTACCAACAACA
The DNA here is from genome assembly GCA_946482425.1 of uncultured Lactobacillus sp. The sequence goes on along the minus strand of CAMLRO010000008.1, from coordinate 20,171 downwards.
TTCGCTACAGCATCATACATATCGCGTCCTACAAAAAAATGATCAGCCACGCTCGGATTAAGTCCAGAAAGATCAATGTGAGTAGTTTCTACATCTGATCTTCCTATTTCTTTAAGTACATCTTGCATATTCATGTCTACCATGAAAGATGAGCCGACTCCTGTACTACAACATGCTCCTAATTTCATTTTTCGCCTTTCTTAATCAATTCTTCTATTTCACTTGCATTTTTAGCATTCATTATCTTGCTTACATCTTCTTTGTTACCTAAAATTTTGGCCAACTCAGAAAGAGCCCTTAAATGTGAAGTTGAGTCTTGGGCTGCAAGCACAATAATCAATTTAATTTTGTGTTCTTTATCTACCAAATCAATGTCATGATCCAATAACAACAAAGACATTCCTAATCTGTTAACACCTTGACTTGGTCTTGCGTGCGCCAAGGCAATTTCAGTACCAATATTAATATATGGTCCGTTATCTTTAACGTTGTTAATCATCGCAGTCACATAGGATTTTGTAATGTTACCTGCTGTTAATAATGGCTGGGAACATAATTCGATTGCCTGTTCCCAATTTAGGGTTTTGTCATGACTAAATTTAATTTTGTCTTCTGTTAATACTTCACTTAGCAATGGTCCAGTCCTTTTTTTCTTTTTCTCATGTTTCTTTTTATCTACCAATATCTGCTTAATTCCTTTTTCCAAAGCCTTGCCATGAATAACGTTCGTATTGTCATAGATAGTTTCCATGATTGCTTTAAATTCAGTCTGGAGGTTTTCTGAATTAGTGATACCGTTAAGCTGGAAAAAATTGTCAATATTTTCAAAATCTTTACTGGTTAAGACTGAATTGACCTTTAACCACGGCAATTTTGTGTCAGTCAAAGAAATATTAGTAATAATCGCCCTTTCTTCAATTGGTCTATTTGTTAATTCGGAAGGAGCTATTGGTAAACTAAAATTGACATTAGGGTATTGTTCTACCATCTGGGTCATGAGAAACCCGGCAGAGCCATTGCTACCTGAACTCACTAAAAGTACTTTTGGATCATTTTCATTCTTACGTGAAATTTCTGATGCAAAATAAATTGAAATTAAACCAACTTCGTAGTCGTTTAAACTGGCACCAATAAATCGTTCAAAAGGGTGAATGCTCATTTTGGTATAAATATATATATCTGGATAATTTTCTTTGATTGAATCAAAGTCATTATTTTGATATTGCTGCCGGTATTTAACACGAAAGAAAGTAGTTGCCAAATGGACAACCAAATCTTGATGCAATTTATTTTCATCTTTAAAAGCACAATCTGCTAAATTCTTGAAACTATTAATAATGACATAAACAATCTTACTTATTTCTGTGTTAATACTGTCTTTAGGAAGTTTGCGTTTTTGACCTCCTAAAAGAACAGAAGTCAAATAATTATTCTCAAACTCACTGTATCTATCTCCTAAAAGGATGGATAAAAATGAGGAAGAAAATTTATATTCGGGTGTTTCCTGCAATTTCGCGCTAATCGGATACTTCTTACCTTTAAGTACAGCATTATTATTAAAAATTCTTTTTAAAATTAGTGCGTAAAAATTAGCGAAAACATAAATGAATTCATCAGAATAAATGATGTTGTTAGAATTTTCAAATGAGCTCAACCATTGACTGATTAATACCTTTAACTCTTTTATTTCCCGCGTTTCATAAATACCTGCTAATTCATGATCAGAATAAAGCCATGAAAAAAGAAACTGCCTAATTTTTATTTCTTGTCCCTGCAGAAAATGTCCCCGATAGTTCGAAACTATCGTTATTTCAAAACTTTTCATTTTTTGTTTAAGACTTTGAATATCTTTTAAAATTGTTTGTTTACTGACACCACATCCCTGCGCAATTTTTTGAACACTAAATCTACTGTCAATCAGTAAATTAATAAAAACTATGTACTGCCTTTCTAAAGAACTGTATTTACTTGAACTTTCAGTGGCTAAGTACTTCTGTATCTGTTGTTTGCTTTTTTCGCTCAAATAATAGCCTTGACCATAGACATTGCGTGTTCCTTCAATGTCTAATGTCTTTAATTTCTTATTGAGTGAACTTAGATTTTTATAAACACTCCTTTCTGATACTTTAACTTTTTCAGACATGTCACCAACCGTCATGAAATATTTAACTTTTACAAGGAGATCTATAATTTTAAGTTGACTCTGGTTAAACTGTACCTGCATCTACAATGCCTCCTTGTTATTTTTTATTATGAATAAATCGCTTCCAAGAAAAAAGTTAACAAAGTTCAGTACAAAAACTGAACTAACAAAAAAGCATGAGGATTTTCATCTTCATGCAATTATTAATTATCTTATTACTTTCTGTTTATGCAAAATCAATTCTAAAATATGCACGTTAAACTGCTAAAGTGCCGTTTTTTAGCGCTTTACGAAAAAATATTTACTCTCTTAACAATCTTTTTGCTAAAGCAAAGTCACCGACTGTTGCTGAACCATTATTAATTATTTCGGGCATTGTGATGTATTGTTCTAATGAAGGAACATGGACGTAGTCATTTAACAAAGACTTAAAATCACGCCGCACTTTTTCTAGGAACTTTTCACTAGTAACTCCGCCACCGAAAACAATTTTGTCTGGGCGCAAAATTAACGTGGCTTGCAAAGCAGCTTGTGCCACATAATAACTCATGATATCCCATACTGGATTTGATAACGGTACTTCCTTGCCTGGCTTGTTAAGGCGTGCCTCAAACGTTGGACCTGAAACCAGGCCCTCCAAACAATCCTGATGAAAAGGACAAACGCCAGCAAAATTCATATCATCCGGATGACGTTTAACTTTGACATGACCCATTTCAGGGTGACCTAAAGAACCCACTAATTTACCATTAATAATTGCCCCGCCGCCTACACCGGTACCAATGGTGTAATAAACCAGAGAATCCACGTCTTCATTTGCAAGTTGCGCCATGACGTACTCACCATAAGCAGAGCCATTAACATCGGTAGTAAAGAAAACCGGAACTTTAATTGTCTTAGTCAATCGCCCTACAAAGTCTGTATTAGCCCAACCTTTTTTGGGAGTATCAGTTATATAACCATAACTAGGTGCTGTTTTTCTGACTTCAATTGGTCCAAAAGATGCAATACCAATTGCATCGACAGCAAATTGCTTAAAATAATCTACGGTTTTTTGTAACGTTTCTGCCGGCGTTGTCGTGGGAAAAGTGATTTGATCCTTTATTTGATAATTTTCATTACCAATAGCACAAACAAACTTGGTACCGCCAGCTTCAATTGATCCTAATAACATTTATAACTCCTTAATTGACCTTTTGTTTCAATTACTTTTTTATTATAACTCTGAATCAGAATCTAAAAAATTTTTTCAAATAAAGAGTGTTCTCCCTTGCAAGCCATATAAAACAGTTACTTATTAAAAAAACCCGAAGCAATCATACTTCAGGCTTTATAATTTATTTAAATAATGTTATTTATCTTATCTATATTAAGTCTTTGAACAATTTTCAATCAGTAGTAGCGATATTACCACATAATTCTATACTTGATCTATTCCTTTAATTAATCAGGATACTTTCCAATTAATAGCACTGGTATTTCTCCCATAGTTCCATACTTAACGAATTCTTTTAGTTCTTTGATAGATGTCAGTGCGATTTTCTTTTCGTGTCCTGTCAATTCATTAGCTAATGTTTCAGCTTTAGCTAATAGTTCTGCAGTTGGCTTATTATTATCTCTAGCTGTCATAACATCCAGCTCTGCCTGCACCAAAGGTTTCAGCTTTTCATCTTCTGTATTTTTGTTATATATACCAGTTAGATATGTAGTAGAACCCTTATATTTACCATCTTTTGAAACTAAATCCACAAACATGCCATTATGAATTGGCGTAACTTTTTTAACTTTAAAAAGTGTATTGTTCTTTACAATCTTTTTAATGACTTTAGTACTATAGGGTTTACCAGTAGACTTATATAAGGCTCCCTTTGTGGCATCAGTTAGTTTAAAAACATAACCGGCCTTAGCAAACTTTTTGGACAAAGTCTTTTTAGAATAGTGAAAGAGTTTTTCTGCGCTTGTAACAGTTTTTGCATTAACATTGTTTACAGAAAAAACTGCTCCGACAGGAAAGCTTAGCAAAGCCGCAGCTATGACAGTTTTAGAAAATTTATGAAAGTCCTTTTTCATTTTTATACCTCATTATTTCATCTTTTAGTAATAATAATGTAATTATATTACGTTCTTATTACAAAAGAAACAATAAAGTACTTTTTATAATTTTAAAATATAAACAAAAAGGCTAATCATTATGATTAGCCCACTCAATTATTATTCAGTTACTATTAAATTATTCATTAGGTGCATCCTGGATTTTTACATCCGCACCAAGTAGCCGGAGTTTTTCTTGCACGCGATCATAACCACGGAGAATATTATCAGCATTGTCAATTAAAGTCTCGCCATCTGCCATCAAACCAGCTATCATTAAGCAGGCTCCTGCACGAATTTCACCAGCTGAAACATTCGTACCATGAAGTTTAGCAGTTGGATGAATCAAAATAATATTATCTTCCACTTTAATGTCCGCACCCATTTTACGCAACTGCTCAATGTGACCGATTCTTTTAGGATAAATCTGGTCAATAATCACGCCTTCACCAGACTTGGCAGAAAGCAGAAGCGGAGTCACCGGCTGCTGCAAATCTGTCGCAAATCCTGGATAAGAAGACGTGCGAATTTGTGTCATTTTTAAATCGCCAGCAGGATAAACATAAAGGGAATCTTCAGTTGCATCAATTACTACACCCATTTCTTCTACCTTAGCTAAATAAGAATCAAGGTGCTCCTCAATAATATTATGAATGCAGATGCCATTGCCAATGCAACCGGCAAGGGAAATATAAGTGCCCGCTTCAATTCGATCAGGAATTATTGTATGAGGGGTTTTAGCTTGCAGCTGCTTAACTCCTTCAATCCTAATCGAATCCGTTCCGGCACCCCTGATAACTGCGCCCATATTATTTAAAAACGTAGCCAAGTCAATTATTTCAGGCTCTTTAGCAGCATTATCAATAATGGTTTGGCCCTTAGCGGTTACTGATGCCATAATTATATTCATTGTTGCGCCTACAGAAGGCATTGCTAAATGAATAGTAGCACCATGGAGCCCTTCTGCAGGGGAAGTAATTTTTATTTGATCATTCTCATTTTTTACACATGCGCCTAAGGCTTCAAATCCCTTAATATGTTGATCGATGGGGCGGGGACCAATATCATCTCCACCAGGGAAGCCCACAACAGCCTTACCAAAACGACCAAGAAGGGCTCCCATAAAGTAATAGGAAGCACGTAAACTCTTGATTTTACCACTTGGCAATGGGCTCATCTTAATGTGTTCTGGATTGATACGCAATGTTGTATTGTGAAAATCACTCACAACATCCATTTCACTGAGCAGATCCATTAAGTTGTCAACATCTGCAATCTTTGGAACACCTTCCAAAGTTACTGGTGTACGCGACAATATAGATGCTGGAATTAATGCGACCGTTGAATTTTTGGCACCACCAATCCAGACATCACCCTGCAGGGGCTTTCCACCATGAATTATCATTTGCTTCATTGGCGAAAAAATCCTTTTCTATTTCGTTTAGTCATAATAATGTTATAGGAATTTAACAGAAAAAACAAGAGAAGACCTTCGTCTTCCCCAGCTCAAAAATCTGGTTTTTGTATTATCCAAATATGCCAATTAAAGCTTTTCTTCAGGAAGACCACTGGCAGCACCAATAAATGCTTTGTATAGACCTTCCGGTCTTTGAGGTCGACTCAAAAATTCTGGGTGATATTGGGCAGCGATAAAGAATTTATTTTTAGTCAATTCAATAATTTCAACTAAATGATTATCCGGGGAAACTCCGGCAAAAGTCATACCAGCCTTTTCAAATGCTTCACGATATTCATTATTAAATTCGTAACGGTGACGGTGACGCTCCTGAATGACATCTTGATTATCATACGCAGCAGCAGTCTTTGTCCCCTTCTTCAAGGTTGCTGGATAAAGACCTAAACGCAAGGTTCCGCCAATATTTTCTTCGTCACGCTTATCAGCCATAATGTCAATTACATTATGCTTAGTCTTAGGATCTGCTTCGGTGGTATTAGCATCCTTATATCCTAAAACGTCACGCGCAAATTCGACAGTCGCCATTTGCATCCCCAGGCAAACTCCTAAAAACGGAATATCATTTTCACGGGCATACTTAATTGCTGTAATCATTCCCTCAAAACCACGTGAACCAAAGCCACCAGGAACGATTAAACCATCGGAACCTTCCATAAAGTCGGCAATGTTATCTTCGGTCACATCTTCTGCCTGCACCTTATTAATTTTGACATCAGTATTGTAGGCGTAACCAGCATGTTTTAGCGCATCAGTAACAGAAATGTATGCATCCTCAAGTTCAACATATTTACCAACAAGAGTAATCGTGGTAGTGTGTTGTAAATTTTTAACCCGTTCATCAAGCCTTTGCCATTCAGCCATATCTGCTTCATCCTTAGGACTCTTGATATGGAGAAAATCACAGACCTTTTGATCCATTCCCTGCTTTTGAAAAGCTAACGGCAAGTCAAAAAGCGATGGTGCGTTAATTGATTCAATAATACGGTCAACCGGCACATCAGTAAAATTGGAAATTTTATCCTTATGCTCCTGATCAATTGGCATTTCAGCACGTAAAACCAGCATATTAGGCTGAATACCAATACTGCGCAGTTCAGCGACAGAATGTTGGGTAGGCTTAGTTTTCATTTCTTGTGCTGCATGTAAATAAGGTACTAGCGTACAATGAATGTACATTACATTTTCTTCACCTACTTCACGGCGCATTTGTCTGATAGCTTCCATAAAAGGAGTAGATTCAATATCACCAACAGTACCGCCAATTTCTGAAATAACAACGTCTGAATCAGTGGTCAGACCAGCACGCATAATTTTTTGCTTAATCATGTCTGTGATATGGGGAATGACCTGAACAGTGGCACCGTGATAGTCCCCACGCCGCTCTTTTTCCAGTACTTCTTTATAAATTTTACCGGTAGTAACATTTGAATATTTGCTGGTACGTACGTCAACAATTCTTTCATAGTGTCCTAAATCAAGGTCCGCCTCAGTACCATCATCAGTGACAAACACTTCCCCGTGTTGATAAGGATTCATTGTTCCGGGGTCAATGTTAATGTAGGGATCAAACTTTTGCATTGTCACCTTTAAACCGCGGTTTTTTAATAATCGACCTAAGCTAGAGGCAGTGATGCCTTTACCTAGTGAAGAAACGACACCGCCAGTAACGAAGATATATTTTGTCATTAGCCCAAACTCCTTTGCAAAAAATAAGAATAATCAAAAAATAAAAAAGCTCCCTAACGGGAGCTTAAACGCACATAACGTGCCCAAATAAAATACTATCTATTTTAGGACGCAAAGTCAAGAAAATTATTCATTGTCATCTTCGTCGTCATCATCGTTTAATTCTGATAACTGACCTTCAATACCATCAGGTAAGTCTTCGTCATCGTCATCATCAGTATTGACATAATCATCGTCATCATCAAAGTCATCAGGCTCATCATCAGCAGTGGCATCCAAGTCTTCATCTTCTGGATCATCATTGTCGTAATCAATAATATCATCGCTGCCAGTAGCACTAGCCAAAAAGGCATTAACTTTCTTATGGTGAGTCCGAGTATCTTCTTCATCCTCATCTTCAGGGTGATTAACCTCTTCATCTACAGATTCATACGGGAACCATGAACGAAGAGCCCACACATTTTCACCCATTGAAATAAATTCACCATCGGTGTTCATGTCAGTATAGAATTGGGGCAAACGTTCCCTTATTTCTTCATCGCTCACACCTAAGTACTTTTGCACAGCGTTAACAATATCTGCAAAAGCCATTCTCTTATTGTTATCTTCTAAAATTGCGCGAGCAACTTCAATCATTGATAATTCATTGCGATTTTTATTTTTAAAGTCGTTTAATCCCACAATTGTATTCCTCTCTCTTAAACAGTCTTTTTTATTTTACTAGGCGTTCAAGTAAAAATCAATGTGACGGTATAGTTACCTATTAAGTATAGACCACTATAAAGGTCATATTCAATCTGAAGTTCACGTGACCCATCATTTTTAGGGAAAAATTTAATAAATTTTGTCGTGCTTTGTAAGTCCATCTGATAACCTTGCGCAATATAGCGGCAATTCATCCGCTCACCAACAATAAAATGTAATTGCGAGTAATTATTATTATCAGTTCCACGCCTAATTATTACATTATTTTCTCTAATTAAAATTTTAACTGGAATTTGATTGTCTTCCAAGTATGAAACTCTGACAGCTCTTTCTGATTCAGTTAGATTACCTTGAGCTTGTTTTTTGAAAGTTTCACTTTCTTTACCTTGAATAATTCTACTAGTAAAATCAATTTTTACTTTAGTCATATACTTAATTTCTTTACAATAAAAAAGCTAATCAGGTTGATTAGCTAAAATAGCTCATTATTTTTATATCATTTTAGCAGACAACATTATAGAATAAATTATTTTATTATGCCAGTAATTACTCTAATTAGTTCTTTTTAGGCACTGACAGCAAAATATTAATACCACCAATTATAATTAGGCTTGTACAAACAACAACAATAAATTTTTCACCAACATGATCAAGAATTATTCTGGCAACGACTGACGAAGCGGGCTCACCAATATTGGCAGCGGTAACCCTTTGAGAATTTTTTAACAATATTTTGTTAAGCCTTCATCTTATTCTCTTTTTCTAACATGATTTTCCTCTAAAGGTTTTCTTTTTAATAATATCATTTCCCATTAATTGCTTAAAATAAGCAATTATTTTTTAATGGTTTGCGTCGCATTTAAGTTATATTTACCAAAAACGGTAATTATTAGTTAACTAAACATTTATGATTTGGTCAAATTTATCTTTATTTTCTTCGTGTAACTGGTGACTAACAAAAACAACGGTTATTTCAGGCTGAGCTAAGAAATCATTTTCTACTTTAATTGCCCCTGCTTTGTCCAAGCTACTTGTAGATTCGTCAAGCAAGTATAACTTGCGATTTCTAAGTAACCCACGAGCTAGTGCCAAACGCTGCTTTTGTCCGCCAGATAAACTAGCACCACCTTCGCCAACTGGGGTATCTAACTTTTGCGGCAAAGAGCTCACAAAGTCCCATAAATCAGCCTTTTCCAGTGCAGATTTTATTTCTTCATCAGTAAAATGTTGACCGAGTTCCAGATTATAGCGCACTGTATCATTAAAAAGATATGCAGTTTGATCAATATAAACTATATTGGCGCGTAAGGTACTATTAGCAATATTTTTATACTCAGTATTATCTAATTCAAGTTCTCCCGTATAATCGGTTAAACGGCCAGCCAAAATTTTTAGAAGAGTACTCTTGCCACTGCCTGATTCGCCATCCACCGCAATTTTTTGCCCGTCATCTATTTTAAAATTAAGTGGTTTTTTAAATACTGGTTTATCTGGATGATATGCAATTTGTAAATTTTTAGCTGAAATATTGATAGTAGCAATTTCTCTACCACCTTGAATATTAGCTTTAATCGGTTCATCTAATTGATATTTGCTAAAAATCGGATTGAGTGCCTGCAACTCAGTCAAAATCGGTGCAATAACAGCTAATGAATTAAAAACATTAAAGGCCAGCGAAGTAGATGAATTAATTACCCCAATAGTTACCTGCTTTTCTAAAATCAGAAAACCTGTCCAAGCCTGAATAGCTACTTGACTAATAACATTGCTGGCGCCAGCTATACTGCTATTATATGAACTGTATTTTGCTTGCCGAACTTTTGCCCCAATTAACTTTTTAACGGCGCTAGTAATCCGCTTTTCTATTTGCTGTTCAGCGGTAAAAATATTATAAGTGGCAAAGCCTTGCAGACAGTCATTAATAACATTAACTACTTTTTCATTTTCCCTACTAGTAGTGAAGTTGCTGCTGGCAACTTTTTTACGCACAAGTTGCGGTAATCCTAAAGTAAAAAAGGTTAAAATGATCACTAGTGGTAAAAAAGTCCAATTAAATTTGAGCAATGCAATTAAAGAGAAAACTGAATCGCCAAAAATTTGCACCATTGAGAATAAATTGGTAAAACCATTTCTTCGATTAAATTCATATTATTAGTCAGCCACGAGGTGTAAACTCCAGTATCATGTTTTTCAAAACGTGAAACCGGATAGTTCTCTATGTGCAAAATAATGTCTTGCCGTAATCTTAAACTTAGGAATTGAACTGTTTTTACACTTAAAACCTGCTCACTAATTAGAAAAATGGTCATTACCAAAAATAGTAAAATATTGAGCAAAATGTACTTAAAAAAGCCTTGAAAGTCAAGCTTTATCAAGCTATTCAAAATAAAAACATTAATTAATGAATTAAGCACCCGAAAAACAGAACAAATCAGTTGTAGAATAACTACCACTGTCACTTTTCCCGGTTCTTGTTTAACGTATTTAAATAGATTTTTCATAGTAATGTGACCTATAAGTTTTTTATTTCATAGTTTATGTGACTTGCTGTAGCAAAAGCTGTATGTAAATAAGTGTATCATGATTAATCCTAAATTAAAATCTCATTTGCAATTAATTTATAATGCTAAAATTGGTTAAATTATCATAAAAAGGAAGATGCAAAAAAAGAGTAAAAATATTAAAAATATTTTTACTCTTTTAAGATCATATAACATATATTCATTAAATTAATACAAAGATATAAGTTATATAAACTAGGTATAAACTTTTTAATTTTTTTGCATCAAACTCGATAGCAGTTCTATTACTCACTAAATTCAAGTAGCAGTAAAACTATCTTTCAGGGTCAGGTAAGATAACAATTACATCTCTCAACAAATCCATAATATATCTCCTTTTATATAAATATCATTAACACTTTTTATGCTACTACTAATAACATTATTTACAAGTATTTTTTCATATTTGAAAACCTATTTAACTAGCTTATTTACAAAAGTGCCAAAACCCGCTTTATTTAAAATAACTCTAATTTCATTAGCTTCATCATTTTTTTGCCTCACCAGGTCACCAAAATATAACCCTAGTATTTTGGTAAAAGCCAGATCTATTTTTTCGGGTAATTTTTTCAAAAAATCGAGTGGCTCGTAGCAATAATCAAATTTCCCTAATTCAATACACCAATTTGCATAATTAACCATTAAGACACTTAAAGCAATCTCAGTTTTATTTTCCCTTTTTTTAGAGCCACTATAACGTCTAATAACATTTTTAACTAAGAAATTAGCTTCATCAATGCTATATATTCGAATGATATTCGCTAATATTACAATACGATAATATTCATTTTTATCAGTGTCTTTTTGGAAAATCATTTTCTTAATCTGGTTTTTTTGTTTAGTTGTTAATTTTTTGAGAGCTTTTCTGTCATGAGTATCGGCAATCAATTTGGCTGCAATTTTAGTAAATTTAATATCAGGATTTTGGTTTTTGATCTTATCCAGATCTTTGATCACTTTATTGATCTCGACATCATTATCTTCAGTTGCAACCTTTATAAATTTATTGTATAAGCCAGTTATTTTTCTCTGATCATTCTCTTTGATTGTAATGTCCTCAAAAAATTCCATAGGGCTAATACCATGTTTTTTCAAAATTTCTAAAAAGTCGTTTATACCAATATCATTCAAACCCCGCTCCACTTTAGAGTAAAAGGACACAGAAATAACGCCAGCTGCCATTTCTGTTTGTGTTAATCCCAATTGTTGGCGCAAATTTTTAAGTTTATCACCTATATAATTCATTAACTCACCTATCTCTTTTTGTTTATTTATGCACTTACAATTATGCTCACAATTGCTCAAACTAGCAAAATTTATTATTTAATTTTAATAAAAAACGCGAAAAAGATAAACTAGTTAAACTATAAGGCTTAAATTTGCTATAATTTAAGTAATTAATAACATTTTAAGCAGATTTGTTAAATAGCTATAGGGGATATACATGCCAAACTTTCATAGTAATAGACTAGCTAAAGAAGTAGTTTTAAGAGATCCAGTACACGAATACATTCACATTGAAGATCAGGTTATTCTGGACATTTTAAAGACTAAAGAATTTCAGCGCATGCGTCGTATCAAGCAGTTAGGTCCGATTGCCTATGTTTTTCCCGGTGCTACTCATACCCGTTTTGAACATAACTTGGGTGTTTATGAATTAACTCGCCGCATTTGTAATATTTTTGCCAAAAAGTATCCTTCAAGACGCTCAGGTGATGGACTTTGGGATGACAATAACAGGCTGCTAGTGGAATGTGCTGGTCTTCTTCACGATATTGGTCACGGTCCCTATTCTCACACTTTTGAACATCTTTTTGGAACTGATCATGAAAAAATAGGACAAAAAATTATTACGGACCCCAGCACTGATATTAACCGCGTCTTAAGCCAAGTTTCGCCCAACTTTCCTGCCTTAGTTGCCAGCGTGATTGCAAAAACGTACCCCAATCCCCAAGTAGTAAAAATGATTTCGAGCCAAGCTGATGCTGATCGGATGGATTATCTTAAACGCGATGCCTATTTTACTGGTGTTGCCTATGGTGAATTTGACTTGTCCCGAATCTTGCAAGAAATTCGTCCATACAGTGATGGTATTTGCTTCACTATGGCTGGAATGCACGCTGTTGAGGACTACATCGTTTCCCGTTACCAAATGTACCAGCAGGTCTACTTTCATAGGGTTGGACGCTCAATGGAAGTTATTTTACAGCATTTACTTGAACGAGCAAAAATTGCCTACCAACAAGGAAATTTGCCGGTCACACCTAGCTTAGCGAAATTTTTAGCTGGCAATTGGGATCTTACCGATTATCTCAAATTGGATGACGGCGTGATGGAAACCAACTTTTCAATGTGGACTAAATCAAGTGATCCCATCTTAGCTGATTTGAGTAAACGTTACCTTTTCAGACAACCGCTAGCCAGTGTTTGCATTGATGAAGAAACTAAAAGTTTGTTACCCAAGCTAAAAACGTTAATAAAACAAGCAGGTTTTGACCCTAATTATTATACCGATACCAACTCTGCATTTGATGAACCCTATGACGCTTATAAACCAAGTGGCAAAAATGCTAACAGTCAAATTGAAATTATGCAGAATGACGGTCAATTAATAGAACTATCACAACTAAGTCCGCTTGTCCGTTCACTTAACGGGACATTGCAGGGAGATGAAAGATTTTTCTTTCCCAAAGTTATGATGTCTAACAACCTTGAACCCCAAATTTTTGATCCCCTGTATCAAAAGTTTCAACGTTACGTCAAAAATGGTACTCTACGCTATATTAGAAAACCCAAAAAATAAAAAACTGAATCTGCTAGATTCAGTTTTTTGCTGTTTATTCAAAGACAATTTTACGCTTTAACATTTTTTACCAAGTGAATTTCTCTATCAAACAGCTGTTTCATTTGCTTGTTAAAACTGTGAGCGATAAAAATTACTGTAGCAGGGGTAGCTATAACCTCATGCAAAATTTGCATCGTTGCTTCTTGGTCAATGGCACTAGTGCCTTCATCAATCAAAATAATTTCACTCTGATGAACTAAAGCTCGTACCAAAACAATCTTTTGCCTTTGACCACCTGAAATATTCAAATTATTAAGATCAATCTTTTGTTCCAATCCGTTATCAAATTTGGCAATGTCTCCAGCTAATTGCACTTTCTCAGTCAGAGCTGGTAAAGCACCCTTTAGTTTATCGACAAACATCGTCATGTTATCGGCAATGCTAACGGGAAAGAGAACTGGATCTTGGGGAATATAACCAATTTTACTCATATCGGGTGTAACCACGACTCCGTCTTTATTTTTAAAAATGACTTGACCAGAACTTGGTTTAATTTGACCTAAAATCAGCTTAAATAATGTTGATTTACCGGCTCCAGAATCACCAGTTAATAGTATTTTTTCACCGGGTTTCACATTAACATCAGGAAAGAGCAAACTCTCACCGTTAGGAAATTTTAGGCTCAGATCATGCGTACTAATTGCAGCAGGCGTTGCTACCTTTTTGGTCTCTACTTTTTCTATCGGTGCAGATGTTTTAGCAATTTCTTTGTTTAAAGATTCGGTTCCCTTTATTTGTCCATAACGACTAACTATGATTTGAATACTTTGCCTTAAGTAGAAATTACAATTGCCTACTCCAGTGATTGCACCAAATGCTACTATTTTAGCTTGGAACAAATAACCCGCTAGTAAGAATAAAATTAATGAAAAAGAAACTGATACCAATCCATTAATGATACTTAGTAATTGCGTAACCCCATTTTGCTTGACATAAGCATCTTCTAGCTCTTTAGCTGCATCATTAGTTACTTTAAATAGTTTTCCTCCGGCAAAATAACGTTGTAGTTCTTCAAGGCCATTAAGCCACTTTTCTAAGCAATCGAGATATTGATTATTACTCTTTGATATCTTGGTCATTGAATTTTGTAGTGGCTTTTCTAATAATTTTGGTAACACTAACGAAATAGCCACCATCAAAATAATTGTGAGAAGTAAACTCCAGTGTAATGAAATAAGCAGAACAACTACAGATACTAAATTAATAACACCACCAATTAGACTAAAAAATGGTGCAAAATAATTTTCTTGGCTCTGATTCAGGTCATTTGTTAATCGATTTTGAATCTGGGCAACAGAATGCTCTTTTTGATCCGCATAAAAGTGAGATACAGATCTTTTTCTGATATGAAAATTAAATTCCTCTTGTTGTTTTGATAGAAGGAACGCATGCAGTCCTTGTATTATATATTGAAATAGGAAAGGCATAAATGAAATGACATTTATAATTAAAAACTGTTGGAATTTCTGTTGCTGAATTGCTGTGGTTAAAAGCATAATTAATTGTGTAGTTACAATTGGTAAAGTCCATTCTAAAACGGTAATCAAAATTAGTATCATGAAGCGTAAAGGGTTTTGCCTGTACAAGTCTTTGATTGTCATAGTGGTTTTTCTCCTTTCTTTTAGTTTATTTTTATTATCTGGGTTAAAAATTCTTAATACGAAAATATAATTTGAGTTGCAAGTCACATTTTTATTTTGTTTGTTTAACTAGGTGAATTTCCCTATCAAAGAGTTGCTTCATTTGTGTATTAAAACTATGAGCAATAAAAATCACTGTGGCTGGTGTTGCTGTAACTTCCCGTAAGATTTGCATTGTTGCTTGCTGGTCAATAGCACTAGTACCCTCATCGATTAAAATAATTTCACTTTGGTGAACTAATGCCCGCACCAGAACAATTTTCTGTCTTTGCCCACCTGAAATATTCAATTTATTTAAATTAATTTTTTGGTTCAAGCCTTTATCAAATTTAGCAATATCACCTGCCAGTTGCACCTTCTCTACCAGTTGAGGTAGAGCACTTTTTAGTTTATCGGCAAACATTGTCATGTTATCGGCGATGCTTACTGGAAAAAGTACCGGATCTTGGGGAATATAGCCAATTTTACTCATGTCGGGGTTAACTATATTACCATTTTTGTTTTTAAAAGTGATTTGTCCCGAACTAGGTTTAATTTGCCCTAAAATGAGTTTGAATAACGTTGATTTACCTGCTCCAGAGTCACCGGTTAAAAGAATTTTTTCACCGGCTTTTACATCAATATCAGGAAACAGCAAACTTTCACCATTAGCAAATTGCAAACTGAGATCGTGTGTAGTAATTGCAGCAGGTGTCGCCACTTCTTTTATTTCTTTTGTTGTTACTGGCGCAGCCGTTTGGGCAATTTCCTTGTTCAGAGCGCCCGAACCTTTCATTCTGCCGTAAGAGGTTACTATAAACTGAATTCCTTGTTTCAAGTAGTTTAGGCAATTGCCTACTCCTGTAATGACGCCGAATACAACCAGATGTTGTTTGAACAAATAACCTGCCAGTAAAAATAAAATCAATGAGAAAATTGTTGATACCAAGCCATTAATGATAGTCAATAACTGCATGACTCCATTTTGCTTAACATTAGCATCTTCTAATTCCTTCGCTGCAGCACTTGTTACCTTAAATAATTTTGCGCCACTAAGATAACGTTGTAGTTCAGCAAGTCCATTCAGCCATTTTTCCAACTTGTCAAGATACTTTTGATTACTCTTTGAAATATTAAGCATTGACTTTTGTAACGGCTTTTCAAGCAGCTTGGGTAAAGCTAAAGAGATTAGCACCATGATTAATATTGTTATGAGCAAACTCCAATGTAATGAGAGCAATAAGACAACAGTCGCAATTATAATGACTATTCCGCCAATTAAACTAAAAAGAGGGGACAGAAAATTTTGCTGACTTTGAACCAAGTCATGGGTTAAGCGGTTTTGAACTTGTGCTACTGCATGGTCTTTTTGATCTGCATAAAAATGTTTAGTGGTTTTATCCCTGATTGCAACATTATATTGTTCTTCCTGCTGAGACAAAATGTATTGTGACAGCCCTTGCAGTAAATAATCTGACATTGCACAGACAAAAGCACATACAATAGCAATTAAAAACATTTTAAAATTGCCTTGTTGAATTGCGGTTGTTTCAATAATACTGAATACCGTACTAAGAATTAACAGTGCATAGAAACTGACATTGATTAAAAGTAAAATAATAAAACGTAAGGGATTTTGTTGATAAAAGTCTTTAATTGTCATCCGAATTACCCTTCTTTTTATTTGATTGTAAATGAATTTGATAATCAAATTTTTCTTTTAATTCAGGGCTAAAGTTATGAGCAATCATTAAAACCGTCTTATCAGTATCAAGTAAATCACCAATGATTGCACTAGTGGCATTACTGTCTATTGCACTAGTAGCCTCGTCTAGTAGCAGAAACGGCTCATCATGAACCTCCGCTCGAGCTAAGACTACCTTTTGTCTTTGTCCACCTGATAAATTGCCCTGATCTAGATCAACCACAGTATCAATTTGCTTGGGAAACTTGGCTAAATCTGGCACTAACTGAACTCTTTGAATGACTTCTTTGAGCTTGCTAGTCAATTTACGATTAAACATCGTAATATTATTAGCAATAGTATCAGGAAAAAGAGT
This sequence comes from uncultured Lactobacillus sp., assembly GCA_946482425.1. Next base: position 2,984 of record CAMLRO010000008.1, on the reverse strand, counting down.
TGCATCTTGAGCAACATAACCTAACTGAGCGTTTTGCGGTAAAATTTTGGTACCGTCCTTAGCAGTGAAATAAACTTCACCTGTTTCAGGTTTAAGTCGTCCCAGTAAAACTTTGAATAAAGTCGACTTGCCTGTACCTGAATCACCAGAAAGTAAAACTTTATCACCTTTATTGATCGTAAAATCGGGATAGGTAATGCTTTCACCATTTTGGTATTGCACCATTAAATTGTGACACTCTACGCCATAAGCAACAGTACCTTTTTTTCTTTCAGGAATTGGCTTGGTCAATTGTGCAATTTCCTGACGCAATTTTTTGGTGGATCTCATCTGCGTCATTGCACTAATAACTGACCAGAGACCATTAAAAATTGTTGAAGCGAAGCTACCAGCTATAAACCAATCACCTAAAGTAATTACATGTGCAAAAAATAGCAGCCCACTCCATAAGCTTGCACCTATTTGACCAATGGCATTGCCTAAGCCATTAATGCTAATAGAAATTCCTTGCACTTTTCTTCTATAAATATTGGCTGCTGCCAGTTTCCGGCTGTCTTGACCAAGTGCTCTGTCCAAGCGAGTTCCCGCACTGTAACGGCGTAATTCTCCTAATCCAGAAAACCAATTTTCAATGGTATTTAAAAGCTGTGCGTTTTTCTTAGCTGCTGCAGCTGTAGAATTCGATAACTTTTTGGTCATAATTTTAGGTAGCATCAGCACAATAATTGCCGCTACAGCAACAAATAAAATTAATGACCAATGCAGAGTTATCAATGTGCCAATTGCAAAGACAAGACTTAACAAATTGGTCCAAATTTCAATCCAAGGTGTAGCATAATCATCTGTTAAAATCTTGAGATTGTTGCCTAACTCATTTTGCATTTCTGATACTTTATAATCGCCAGAATTGTAATACCGCTGCATTATTTGGGCACGAATGTTGTGCACGCATTCCTGAATTTGTTTGTTGAACAAAAAAGTACCTAACGGCAAAGACAAGACTGTGAATATCGAAAAAGCAAAATCAATAAGCATCCACAATACAAATCTTTCCCAATTACCTTTAGTTAAATCATTAATTGCATATTTAAAAAGATAGGTCGAGATTGTTCCACCCACGGCATAGGCAAAAAAGATAAACAGAATGAAAATTGCTCGTGGAATATTAGTTTTTAATAGCTCTTTGAGTGACATCGCTTTTCGTCCTTTCATTTTTACTATGATTTTATTAAACTTTAATTTAATTTTAAATGCAATCAAATTTTACCAAAAGGTCATTTTATTGAACTAAGTGGTCATTTGCCCAAACTAAAAGACCTGCTTTAATTAAGCAGATCTTCTAGTTTATCTTTTATTTGTGTTTATCTTTTTCATATCTGGTATTAAATAAAGGACTAAGTGCTTCGTGCTTTTGAATGCACTTGATTGCATCCCCAATAAGTGGACCAACCGAAACTAAAAGTGTTTTTTCCAGTTTCTTTTCAACTGGTTGATTGATGGAGTCCGTTAATACCAAGTTTTTAATCGGAGAATCGTTTAATCTTTGAATAGCAGGACCTGATAAAACTGCATGTGTAGCACTAGCATAAACTTCTGTTGCTCCAGCATCTATTAATGCTTGTGCAGCTAGGGTGATTGTTCCTGCTGTATCAATCATGTCATCAATAATGATAGCACGCTTACCTTTAACGTTACCAATGATATTCATTACCTCTGAAACATTGGCACGTGGACGACGTTTATCAACAATTGCAATTGGTGTCTTTAAAAACTCTGCTAACTTGCGGGCACGAGTCACACCACCATGGTCAGGTGAAACTACCACGGCATCTTTCTGCAAATTATTCCTTAAAAAGTAATCAGCAAGTAAAGGTGCACCCATTAAATTGTCAACTGGGATATCAAAGAATCCTTGAATTTGTGGGGCGTGAAGATCAAGAGATAAAACTCTAGTTGCGCCAGCTTCTTGCAACATATCAGCTACTAGTTTAGCAGTGATTGGCTCACGGGGTCTTGTTTTACGATCTTGACGAGCATAACCATAGTAAGGAATTACGATATTAATCGTCTGTGCACTGGCACGGCGCACAGCGTCAATCATGATTAGCAACTCCATTAAGTTATCATTAACCGGCACACTGGTTGACTGAATTAAATATACATCTTTGCCCCGGACAGATTCATCAATATTAATTTGAATTTCGCCGTCACTAAAGCGTTGAACGCTGGACTTACTTAGGGGTACCCCCACACGTTCCGCAATTTTTTCTGCCAGCGGAACGTTTGAATTAAGGGCAAACAACATCATATTGTCTTTATAAGACATAATTTCCTCCGTATTAAAATTGTTAACAACTTATTATTTTACCAAAAGTTGTCTGAAAAAGTTACTTCCTATATTATTATTCAACTTTAATGAATGACATTCAAGCCTTGAATACTAGATTAAACCGTAAAATAGGACTTTTTAACAAAATAATTCATAATTTATCAAAGAAAAACCTTTCAGTTGGTGTAAATACCATCTGAAAGGTTAGCCAAAATTATTCGCAGCCAAACATTTTATTCTCCCTGTAATACACGGCTAACTTTGCCATGATATCTTGTGAGCAATACGCCAGCTGCATTTTTATCTTTTTTAGTTTTTGACATTATTATCGCTAAGTCAACTTTGTTATCGGCTTGTTTTAAGTAAGCTAAAGCCTCCTCAGTGGTAACGCTTGTGGTCTCACTTATAATGCGACATGCACGGTCAACTAACTTCGCATTAGTCGGTTGCACATCAATCATCACATTCTGGTAAACTTTACCTTGTTTGATCATTACACCGGTAGAAATCATATTTAAAATCATTTTTTGTGCTGTACCGGCTTTCATGCGTGTTGACCCTGTGACGACTTCAGGTCCAACTATTGCCTCTATCGCAATCTCAGCTGCTTGACCAATAACTGAGTTTGGCACACAAGCTATTGCAATGGTTAAGG
>CAMLRO010000007.1 GCA_946482425.1 uncultured Lactobacillus sp. | reverse complement strand
TTATTTACGTCAATAGAACTGACAATGATCTAAAAGATCTACGTCGGATTCCCAAAAACAGTTTTTACTGGTACCAAAAAGTTATTGCCAATAACGGATTGGTCAACTAAGCAATTGTATGCAATTAGGCGGTGAGCTGATGAAAGTGCTAAAAGTTTTGAATAATTCGCTTATTTTGGCATTAGATGAATCAGGTGCAGAGTGTATCCTAATGGGCAAGGGTCTGGGCTACCATAAAGCAATTGGTTATCCTGTTAAAAAAGATGAAATTCAAAAGATTTTTGTCTTAACCGATAATAAAATGCTAAAAAACTTTATTCAGCTAGCCAGTACGATAGACGAAACTTATCTAAATATGGTTAGAGAAATAATAGATTTTGCCGCCAAAAAATATCAAATCAAAGTAAAAGATTACCTTTATTTATCCTTGGCTGATCATATTTCGTTTGTGGTAAAACGAGTTAAAGAGGGAAATATTGGCGAAAATTTCAACTATCCTGATGTTTTACTTCACCATAGAAATGAATATCAAGTAGGGTTATTTGCAGTTAATTTGATTAATAAAAAAATGCATGTTTCGTTACCAAATAGCGAAGCAACGGGCATTGGTCTACATTTTGTGGATGCGGAAGTTGACGTTGGTGACCAACAGAAAAACAGGGAAATAGCTAAACTTGTGAGTAGTCTCGAGAAAATAGCTCAAAGGATTATTGGTGGAAAAATCGACCAAAATACTTTCACTTATTCGCGCTTTTTGACTCATCTAAATTATTTTTGTGAAAGAGTTTATGAAAACAAACTCTTTTCAGATGAAGATCAGGAAGGACTTTACCAAGACCTGGCTGCAAAAATGCCCAAGGAAGTTGAAATTATTAATGCTTTCGATGAGTTTATTAGGAAAAAAATTAACTTGAGGATTACTAAACAGGAGAAAATATACCTAATTGTTCATTTGCACAAAGTAGTTGAAGAAAACTGCAAAAAAGTGTAGTTGGTAAAAAATATGAGCGATAATAAAAAACTTCCGGATTGAAAAGCTTTTCGGAAGTTTTTCTTTGTGCTAAAAATACTCATTAGTTAAATTTAGTTTTTGAACTGAAAGTACTTGACAATAACTGTCTCTTCAAGCATAATAATTACTGTTGATTTTGCCCGCTGGTCAAATGGTTAAGACGCCACCCTCTCAAGGTGGAGTTACGAGTTCAATTCTCGTGCGGGTGATTTAACACTGGGATATAGCCAAATGGTAAGGCACAGGTTTCTGGTTCCTGCATGTTTCGGTTCGAGCCCGGATATCCCAATAAGAATGGCTTAACAGTAGGCTTCAAGCAGGTCTTAAAACTGATTTGCCCATCAAATGTCCATCAGGGTATTTGAACTAAAAAAGCTTGATGAATAAATCATCTAGCTTTTTTTCTATCTCTTTATCGCTTTTTCTCTTATCCTCATCAATTTAGTAGGCATAGACGCCTAAGGTCATGGATAAGTTTTTGTGGCCAAGTCTTTTAGATATGGCCATCCAATCGACATTTTTGTGGTGCAGAATTGCGACGTGAACGTGCCGCAGGCTATGAATAGTAAAATCTGCTTTATCTAGCCCAGCATGACGCATAATTACCTGCAGCTTGCTGTTAATGGTCCTGTTAGCAGGTGGGAGACCGGTGGCGGCTTCTTGAAAAATGTAACCTTCCTTATTGTCTATTTTTATTTCTCGCAGCAGGTCAATCAGTTTAGTATTGATTCTGATTATGCGGTAGGAGGCGGTGTTCTTAGTTGGACCTAGCTCTTTAATGTCGCTGTTATATGAATGATGGATTGTGATCGTGTGCTTTTTACTATCTAAATTGTGTCACTTAAGTGCGCTAATTTCGCCGACACGAGCACCAGTTAGAATAATTGCAATGATAATGTAGGTCGTGGGCACAGTAGGCTCTCTGTCGTCCATAGCGGTCCGCAGGAGCGTTTGAGCTTCGGCATAGGATAAGAAAGACAGGCTTGCGCGTATTAGCGTCATTGTCTTTGATATTGACGCCCTGAGTGAAGTCTAATGTAATCAATCCCTCTGCAATTGCATTCTTGACGCAGGCCCTGAATTGCCGGTTAAGTAGCCTAACTGTCGTTGTCGACCGCGTCTTGCAAACGTCATTAATGAATTGCTGCCAGTTGAGCCGTTTATTCTTTTTAATTTTGACATCGCCAAAATATTGATGAATGATTTTATCATTTGTCTCATACCGCTTTTGTGTTTCGTGTCTAATATGTGGTTTCTTGAAGGTGGTCCACCATTCGTGAAAGTAATCAGCAAAAACTGGATTGCTTTCAATATCTACGCCTTTGGTATGCAGATATTGTTGTTCAACAGAATATTGTTCAGCTTCAACCTTAGTTTTAAAGCCGCCTTTTTCCATCTGGTGGAGCTGCCCATTGGCATCGCGCCAGTTAATTCTAGCGGACCAGGATTTACCACGTTTTCTGACTGCCATATTTAATTTACCTCATTTTTTTGCTAAAATAGGGTAGACAAAAAGCTTTGGCTAATTGTCTACTACTAAGCCTTTAAGAATTGGTTCCAAGCGAGTTCTTAAAGGCTTTTTTGTATTATATTTTTATAAAATTATATTTGTTTTCCGAAAATTCTAATTTGATTTTTGGACTTGAAAAGAAAAGTTCTCGTTTTTTACCTCTGTTTTTATTGTTAGCAGTGTAGTTCAACGAGTATGAATACTTTTGCTGAATGGAGTCATAAAAGTCTAGAATAGGTTCAGCATTATCATAAGTTAATATCCATTTATAATCAGACAATTCAATTATGCTTTTGGCCAACTTTTCATGTCCATAATTATCTAGAGATGAAAAATATAAATTTTTACCTTGGCGATAGTAAGGTGGATCAAAAAATGTAAAAGAATTATCTTTATCCGTTGACCTTCCAATCTCTTTAATTAGATCAATTGCATCAAGATTAGTTAATCTAATTCTATCTTTGTTTAATGAAATAAATTTAATTTTTTTGATTAGAGTATCTGTATTAAGCCGATCATATAATTTAGTGTTGCTTGTCTGATGATAACCGCCAATCGGTCCACCATTTATAATCCCACTACGATTAGTTCGATTTAAAAACAGAGTAGCAAATGCGCCATTAAACGATGTGGGATTATCTTTTTCATGAAGGTAAATATCTTTTTGCTTTTTCCAAAAATTCATCAATAAATCTATGTCTTTTATTCTGTTCTTGTATGAAAATGGTAATTCATTCAGTTTTGAAATTAATTGGTTAGGTGAATTTAATATGTGATACCAAACTGAATAAATAGATGGGTCAAAATCATTAATCCAAATATTATCTACTACATTGTTTTTGATGAGCTTTAACGGTATTCCAGCACCACCAGCAAAAGGTTCAATGTATGTTTGAACCGGTTGATTAAGTTGAATTAAGTTAGAAACAAAATCGTAAAGTTGTGTTTTTCCACCTGGATATCTAAATGGTGATTCTGTTGTAGGCATAATTATTACCTCCTCAAGGAGAAGTATAATGTAAATAGGTGACCTTGGCCAGACTTATATATTGTTAATTTTTTTGAAAATAGCAGGGGATACTTGAGGATAGCTGTTTTTAATTATTGAATTATACTTATTGGTTAGTTTCTCTACAAATTTATCGAATATGGACGAATACTCTTTTATAAATTGTGGTAAAAGCAAATTAATTATTGGTTTTGTATCTTTAAACCATGCTTTGATTTTGGCTTCTTCGTTACCTTTTCTATATGTATCAGGCTCACATGCCATAAGGGAAGCTTTAGAAAAAGGAATTTTTCTAATGTCATCTCTTAAGTAAAACTCATTATCTTCAGGTAAGTTTTTAAAATAATCCCATATAATCCCTTCAAAGTATTTTTTATCAGTATTAGGTATAATTGGAAATCTCAAGATATCTCTAATACCAACGTTCTTTGGTTGACTGTCTGGATTATAAATGAAGAGAGAATCATACTTACTCAGTTCTTTGACACAGGCTACCTCTTCAACATCGGGATCCACAATTGTAATACTGTTTGAGAAATAATCAAAATCACTTGACACAAGTTTTATTATTTCCTGCCATCCAGCAGATATTTTAATATAAAGTAAGTCCATAGAATCAACTTTATAAATTTCTAAAATTTTTTGTAATATCCAATTAGCTGTATCATCTTCAGTAAATACAGCAATTGAATGTTTTCTAGTGTATGAATAATAACTTAGGCTCAATTCATTATTAATCCATGTGTAGCTAGGATTTTCTTCAATACATATCTGCTTTGCATTTTTCCATAAGTAACATAATTCTAGACTGTTATCATTTCTATTTTTTTGCAAATTAATAAAATGCTTTATTAGGTTTAACGAATGTGTAGTAAATACAATTTGAAGATTTAATTTTTTCGACTGATCATTTAGAAATTCTAATAATCGATTTTGAGCAGATGGATGCAACGTGGCATCTATCTCATCAATTAATAGTAGGCCACCTATATATTTGTCTCCTAATTTTGTTTTTAAGTTGTCAAAAGAAGCTACAATAGATATAATTTGCCCTAAATTGTCTTGACCACTTGAATTGCCTAAGGCACCATAATTAATACTATTAATTCCAATTCCATTTTTTCGTGAGGTATCAGAAACAGTTGTATTATCAAGACTTTTTATTTCATCTTGGGATGTAAAAATACGTTTATAGGCATTTTGGAAAAAGTCTATGTATTGTTCGTTAAGACTATTATTTTGTTGAACTTTTACTTTTTCTGCTTCACCGATTGGATATAGTCGACTTAATCCTAAATAATACGTAGGCCATACTAATTTTGCTTCGGAATACCTTTCTTTTGATTTTTCTGGAATAATTCTAAATCTACTCGGAAAGTTAAATTTTGTTTTATTTTCATTCTTTTCTTGCTTATTTTCATTTTTTACTTTCTCAATTTGACTTGCAATTCGTTGTATTTTATTGCTTTGCTGTTGAACCGAAGGTAAAGAATCAATTTTAGTGGATGTTTCTTCAAGGGCTAGTTTAGTTGATTGCCAAGAAACTCTGAATGATAAGTTACTTGTATATTTGTCTGCTTCTTTCTCTTTTGACGAATAATCTGTAGGTAAATTCTCAAAAGAAATATTTAGGATATTTGCTTTTGGGTCTAATGAATCGTATTTAATATCTCCACGAACTATTTCTCCCCAGTCAGCTCTATATTGTTTACCCTGTAGAGTTTTATACTTTGCTGGAAGCTCCCCACAATTTCCCAGTAAAGCCAATATCTGTGATTTTCCAACTCCATTTCTGCCAGCAATACATGTCAGTCTTTCGCCCAACTTTATATCTTTATTATTAAATTCTCTAAAGTCATTTATATGAATTTTAGAAATCCACATTTTTTGTATCTCCTTAAAACAATAAATTATTATGATTTTTTTATAAATTAATCACATCATCATACATACGAATCTGTATACCATAAGCACGCATAAATTCGCATGGTTAAACAAAACATCTTATTGTAACCTGGTGTGGTGGATGGGCAATCTCGACTTTATTTTCCCTGGTATCTAAATTTCTTACCACCGGTCAATAGATAACCAGCTGTTGCTTTGCCTGTAGAGAACCCTTTGCGGTGTTGACCCACGACTTGAACGTTTGTAGATCTGCATTTTGGACAGCGTATATGCCTTTTAAAGAGACTCAGGGGCCGGTTCTAATTTAGCAGCATTCTCTTTTAACCTTTTAAATGCCTGTTCTTGCTGTTCCTTTCGGGCTGCAGCTTTTTCGGCTTTTTGAGTCTCGTGAGCCTTATATGTTTGCTCTGATTCGTCGGTTAAAATCCACCCTTTAGCTGACAGATCTTTGAATTTGATTTCATTGTAAAAAGCGAAAATGATTATGCTGACTGCGAATATTGCAGGGTCTTGATAATCATGAGGTAGCCAGGCAAATGCAAAATCAATGATGAAGAAGATGCCGCTCTATTTCCAATCCTTTTTATACAATAAATAGAAAACGTTGAAAATTATGGCTGGCCAAGCTAATCCAAGATTGACCGTCTGGGTATTTCCGGTATTAGGATCCTTGAAATTGACTGAATTATTCATTGTTGCCTCCTTTATGATATTTTCTTGGATGTAGCGCTAATAGTTACTCGTTGAAGTTTATAAGTCACTATCGTAATGAATGGCTTTTCCAATAATTTTTATATCGTCTTCGCCGTCTAAAAAAATGGGCTCGTACTTTGTATTAATCGGATAAAGCACAACGTGTCCGTTACTCAATTCCTTAAAACGTTTAAGGGTAGCTTCTCCTTTAATCATTACAGCAGCTATCTCATCAGTTTCGACATTTGGCTGCTGATGAATAGTTACAATTGCACCATTTGGTATTAAGGGTTCCATTGAATCGCCCTTGCAGCGGAATCCAAACACTGTTCCTGCTGGAACATGCTTTAGATTAACTTCGTGATATCCCTCGATATTTTGTTCGGCGGTAATCGGTGTGCCACAAGCAAATTCACTCACGATGGGTATTCGAATAGAATGTAATTGAGACTGATCAAACTCTACTACGTTGGTCGGAAGAGTTAAATTGTACCTAGGATCAATATCACTTTTGCTGACATTTAAAACATCAGCAATTTTTTCAAGGTTCCCTGCATTAGGTGTTGATCTTTGCGCAAAATAACCTGATAAGGTTGATTTGGGGATACCCGTTTTATCAGAAAGTTCTGCCTGAGTCATTCCGTGCGAAAATTTCCGTAGATTTTCTGCAATTGTATTTCTAGCTATTTTTTCTGGGTCCGATAATTCATTTCGTGGCATTTAATTCTCCACCTTTCTCACTATATATTATAAAGTTTTCGTTAATTTGTAAAACGAGCTTTTTAGTATTTATTCGTTTTAATCATTTAAAAACGAATAAACTCGTTATAATATTTAGATAGATTAAGAAAGGAGGTCAGGCAATGAACACAAAAAATATCAAGCTAACCTTGCAAGCAGCAAGAGTTAATGCAGGATATAAGCAGGCTGAAGCGGCAAAGAAGCTTGGTATTCCTCAAACGACTTTGTCAAGTTGGGAAAAGAATAGCACTAAGTTGTCTTATCTGGATGCTATTAATATTGGAAAGGTTTATGGAGTATCACCAGATTTACTTTTTTTTGGAGTTAAAAACGAGTTTATTCGTTCGATAAGAAAAGGTGAGCCAATAATAATTTAGAAAGGAGGTGAAGAACATGGCTGAGCCAACAATAAAGAAATGGAATGAACGTGAAGAGCAAATGTACCGCGAGACTTTGTGCAAAGCGTGGAAATTAGGTTCGGAAGTTTTGCAAGATCTTAATACAAAAAATAATCCTGAAATGGTCAAAGCCATCACAGAATTATTAAAAGTGACAATTACTTGCTAATTGCAATACCTGAAATTTGAAAGTGAGTAAAAAATGAAAATACAACGCATTCAAAAAGAAAGTAATTATATTTATTTTTACTTCAACAAAAACGGTGACAGAGTTCCACTAATTGCAGGTGCGTCTTTGGGGCAATCATTTGATTTTATAATTCACCCAAATGATGACATGAAAAAGCTGCTCTTAGATATATTACCTGATAAACAGCATTCAACGGATATATACATTTGGGTAGATGGCACGGAATTTAAGATAGAGCAAAGTGATTACCAAAGAGACAAAAAATAATGTTAAGAATTTTAATAATGGTTGCCTCATTATGGATGTTAGAATTTTGGCTTATCTATCGCTAGATAGGAATGAGGCTCTTTGTATTCTTCAGAAAACCTATAAGATATTTCGGAGCCCAAGTTGCTTTCATATTCCATTAATGGTGTATATAGAATTTTACGCAAGTTCTTGTCAAAATCGTATAAACTTTTTATTTCTTTAAAACTAGCATTCTTTAAATATTTTTCTGGTGATACAGGAGTACCACTGGAATCCCTCTGTAAGAATAATGGCTTGTATCCATTAACTATTGAATAGTAACCATGTTCTTCTAAAGCACGTTTATCACTAGATTTTACCGTAAGACCTCTTTTGCGAAGAATTTTCATTTGTTGATTATGACTTTTAAACGGTTTTTTATTAATAAAATCATTTACTGACATTTGTATTCCTTAAAAAATATTTTAGTAAAACAAAAAGCCCCATATCTGTAATAATACAGAATATGAGGCTTTGTTAGTTCGACACCTACTCCTCGGGCCCTTCGAACTTGATCCATATTCGTATTATAGCAAATTTATTTTTATAGTAAATATACAATATTTGGTAGTTTTTCTGCAAAAATCACCAAAAATAGAGAAGATTACACAACATCTTGTATTTTTTCACATAATAGCTATAAATAAAAAAGTTATATATCTTTAAGCATTTTTATTAAAACTTAATATTTTTATAAATTTGCTGTAGGACAAGTGTCGCTATTGTAATGGACATTTGACATTTAATTTCCCCTTATTTCTAAACTTCTTGCTACAGTCCTTACAAACCATATGTACTGAGTCCCAAAAGCTAGACAACTTCTGGGAAGGCTGTTTTATTTTAAATTAGTTTCAGTTTTAGTCACTAGTTTATCATCGGCAAATGTGAAACTGACATTTGCTCCTGCACTTTTTGCTTTAATTCCAGTGAAGTAAACCGCAGTTAAATTTTTCTTTCCTAAAACGACATTTTCGTTCAATCCATCGGGTTCACCATAAGTTTTGACAAGTGTACTGTAAGAACTGCCTGTTTTTATTGAATTAAATGCTTTAAGCGTTAGCTTAGTGCTGCTGCGGCTCCATTTAAAGCCCGAGACTGTTTTGGTGATAGCCTTTTTATGACTAAATTGAACCATTATTGTAGTTCCATATTTAATCCATGAATATGATTTTACCTTAAAGCCTTTAACCTCAGTGGAAGAAATCGAATTTGGCTGACCTAAAATGTTTTTCACATCTTTAAGAGTGCTCCCGCCATTACCTTGCTGCATGACGTCACCGACTTGAATTTTGTCAAAAGATTTCCTAAAAGAAGTTTTTTGAGTGTTTGTTTTCTTTGCTTTTTGGCTGCTTTTTGGCTTATTGTTGTCAGACTTATTACCTTTGCTACTGTTTGAGCAACCAATTAGGGATAAGGCTGCTAAGCAAATAGCAGCTACTGACAAAATGTTCTTACGTTTTTTCATTACTTCCTCCTATATTTTTCAGGTCTTTAAAAATATTACGAAGCTTTCGAGATTGTAATCATTAATTTACTTTAGATAGATCAGAATAGGTGATGACAAAGGAGCCAAGTACCGATTTTACTTTTTTGATTTTTAGAAAAACAGTATCTCCCTTTTTAACGTTGGGATTTTCTGGACTAACAAAATTAAGATGTTTGCCGGTTTCCATGTTGTAACCAAAGGAACTTTGAGGCTCAAATTTTTTAATTTTGAATTGTACCGTTTTACCTTTCAAATTTTTACCTTTACTGAGCTCAGCTTCCGCGTCTTTAATATTGGGATAGTCTGCAACTTTTGGCTTAGGTTTCTTTTGTTGATGAGTTGTTTTAACAGATTTGTTACCACTAACTTTACTAGTTTTATTGCTAGAACAACCTGCAATTGTCAGTGCCGCTAAAATAGTGATGCCAATCGAAAGGGCTTTCTTAAATTTAGCCATTACTTCCTCCTGAAGTGATATTGCCGTAGGTTTGGTGTCACTGGCGTGGTGGACAGAATACCTGATAGCAAATATTATTGACGATTTTTAGATTTATAATTAATTTCTAATCAAGTATACTTTAATTTTATCGTACATTGTTAATACCGTAAATGATATTCACCAATCTTATTTACGGCCAAATTGGAGAGGTTTTAATGCTTAAATTCCAGTTGTCATAGTATTTTAATCAATATAGAAATGATATGTTTCTAAAAACTTAACTGATGAATAAGCAAATTATAAAGATTAAATAAAAAGCAATACTACTTTTATAACTACAGTTAATATTTAAGTTTATAGTTGCTATAATTTTTATAGTTTTTAGGGGTATATAATATTGTGAATATCTATATGCTGTTTGGTTAAATGCATAATTAAGCAGATTCAGTGCTTTTTATAGTTCTTGTGATATATTTAAAATTGAATATAAAATAATAGTTTTTAAATTATTAAATTAAAGGAATATAAATATGATTACAAGCAAATACAAGAAAATTTTTATCAGTTGCAGTATGGCTTTTGCAGGCTTAAGTATTTTTCTTTATGCTAACAATAATGTCGTCAAAGCTAATGATTCAGCGGGAAAGTCAAACCAAACTCTTGCAAATAAAATGCCGTTAGCGGGCAATAAAAACACATTTGGATCTATTAAAATTGGTTATCAAGAACTGGATAAAAGAGTAGATGATGATTCTCAGAAACAAAAAAATTCTGTACAAACTCAAGATGAATCAACTGTTGTCAAGTCTGGCAAATGGGGTGCTGACGGTCCTGAATGGAGTTATGATCCTTCAAATAACACATTAAAAGTGGGTGCCGGTACAATTAAGGGTGCAGATAATGGCGCGGGCGCATTTGCGGACCCAGATATATTAAAAAACGTAAAGAAAATCCAATTTGACCAACATTTAAAACTAGTAGGCGACTTTGGCTATTGGTTTCGATTTGTAAAGGATGAGCGTTTAATAAATCTCACGGAGATTAGTGGTCTAAGTAACATTAATACTTCAGAAGTAACTAGCATGAAAGGGATGTTTTATGCCAGTAAAATTAAGTCTCTTGATTTATCAAGCTGGGACACTTCTGCAGTTACTGATATGAGTTACATGTTTACGGATATGTTCATAGATAGTGATGACGGATCATTAAATATTGGCGGTAATTTTGCTTCCAATGCAAAAAATGTCAAAGATATGACTTTTATGTTTAATGGCTGTGCAAATCTTACTAAAATTGATGGAGTCAAAAATCTTAATACCAGTTCTGTTACTTCAATGAAAAATATGTTTCATGGTGATTATAATTTAACTGAACTTGATTTAAGTCATTTCAAACTGAAAAAGTGACTGACATGGACGATATGCTTAGTTATTTGATTAGCCTCAACTACTTGGATTTGAGTTCGTTTGATACTGCCCAAAGTCCCAATATAAAAAATATGCTGGCATATGATTTGACTCTACCAGTGGGGGCTATTGTGAACGGTAAGGTTGTGTACAAAACGCACCAGGTATAACTACTTTAGTTTTAGGCTCAAAAACAAAATTAAGTACCGATGTGGCTTTGGGGCAACCAAATCCTGAAAAAACACCGAATAAAGAGAACTTTATCAACAAATGGCGATTAACCAATAATAATAACGAGCCTCAACTAACTACTGCTGAATTAATTCAAAAAAGTCAAGATGGATCTCTCAAGCCGGGTGCTTATACTTGGAAGAAACTAGTAACACCACCAGATGATACCGACAATAATAATCCTGCTCCTAATCCCGTTCCGGTTGAGCCGACAAATCCAGTGGAGAATAATGATGAAAATAAGGACAAAGACGAAAACAATAATAAGGATTCAAGCAGTGAAAAGACTGTATTGTTGATGCACAATGCTTATCTTTATGACAATACTGGTACTCGTGCAAACCAAATTGTTTTAAAAATTGGTTCGCAACTAAAGACCTGTGGTAAAACGACTATCAGCGGACGCAATTTTTACGTTCTAAATGATAAGGGCAATAGCAACATAAAATATTACATTGCTGCCGGTAATGTTGATCCTGTTGTCCGTAAATTAAAACATAATGCCTACCTTTATAATCAGTATGGTGATCGCAAGAATAAGAAAGTTTTGAAAAAAGGTTCAACTGTAAAAACATATGGTGATCCCGTCATAATTAAGAATAAGAAATATTACATTGTAGATAAAAATAGATTTGTTAAGAAAGCAAACTTTTAATAAAACCACACTTCTTGAGTCTAACTTCAATATAGTTATTTAAAAAATTTAATTTTCTTATACTAATAAAATGATAAATTTTAATTTGAATTTATCGTTTTTTTGTAACTTTAGCTTTTAAAATCCACAAAACATCCATCAGATCTAGCAAATGTTATATGTACCACATCCTTTTTTAAACCACTTAGCTGAAAAAATCGACCTCTTACTCACATCTGATAGTCATTTGTTTTTAATCTTGCTATAATTACAAACTAAATAACTTAAGCTAATATGGGGTAAAAGCATGAACAAAAAAGAGGTAAATGTCACACTAAAATGGGTTTTGAGCAATCTTAATCCCTGGATGATACTTTGTTTATTTATCTTTGGTGTTACCAGTTCTTTTGAAGGAGTATTAAATGGCTATATTTTAGGTTATATTCCCAGACTTAACGTCAAAGATGGAAACAGTTTGATCGTATTTGGCATAGCCGCAGTTTTATCATATTTAACCGTTTATGTTTCTCTTTTCTTATTTAGCCTGTTAATGCAAAAAGCAATTCAGACTTTAAATGAAAAGATAAAAGGCATTTATTTTAGGGCAAATTTTGCCAGTTCATTTAACAATCCTAACTTGGATTCATCTGAAGTTTTGAACAACATGACTAGTATTTCCAAACAGATAGAAGAAAAGTATTTTGAACCGCTTTTATTGCTTTTTCAAAGTTTGATGACAGTCATATCTTCTACAGTTGTAGTATTAATGACTAATCCAGTTTCAGGTCTGATTTATTTGGCTCTTTCCTTTATATCGCTTCTTCCCAGTTATTTGGGGAAAGAAAAGATGAAAATTAAGACAGACATGTGGAGTCATTCTAATTCCAATTTTTTAGCGATTACGCGTGACTTATTTGCAGGGCGTTTTGAAATTACGAATTTTGGCGTTAAAAAACTATTTATGCAGAAATTTGATCATTCTTTGCACGATGAGGAACAAAGATATTACCAATTGAATGCTTTCCAATATGTTCTGCAGTTTATTTCTTGGTTATTTGCCATATTAATAACTTTAACTCCGATTTTCATAGGGCTTTGGATGGCCAAAAACAGCATCTTAGGGGTCACAGTAAGTACGATTCTTACCTTGACTCTGACTGCGGATCACGTGGTTGGTGGCTTTCGGCAGCTAACTAATTTTGAAACTCAAATTCAAAGTACAGAAGGAATTAGAAAGATTTCTTGGACTGAAACAAAAACGGATCAAGAAATTGCTCAGCCAGTCGCTGACAATAAACTGGTTGTTGAAAACCTGTCGGTTAAACGTGGTGACCGGGAAATTTTTAAAAACCTGTCTTTAAGCCTAAATGAAAACGACAAAATGATTATTACTGGCCCCTCAGGTATTGGCAAATCGACCTTGCTAAATGCCATAGCAGGATACATTCCAATTGAAATGGGTGATGTGAAATTTGGCGGGCACAAATTGAAATATTCAGATTTTGTGTTTATTTCACAGAATATTTGGTTATTTGCAGGAACGATTCGGGAAAATCTTTCTCTTTTGCAAAATTTCACAGACGAAGAATTAGTTGCTTCTCTGAAAAAGGTAGGTTTAGACAAAGAGTTAGGGAGCAAGGCACTGGATTTTGAAATTAAAGAGCAAGGCAGCAATCTTTCAGGTGGGCAAGCGCAGAGACTGGCTGTTGCCAGAGGACTGCTGCGTCATAAGAAGATCTTTTTACTAGATGAAATTACCTCTAGCCTGGATCATCAAAATGCTGATGAAGTACACCGCTTAATTTACCAACTGCCTTCAATTGTTATTGAAGTGGCTCACAACTTTAAAGAAAAAATAGCACAAGAAAACAACGTCAAGATCTTTAACTTAGAAAAAAACGATGCGTAGAGTCTAACTTATTATTTAATTGACTCTTTTAAAAATTAGATTTATCCGCATTAGGTATAATACCACTTGAGAATGCAAGGATACCTATTTATAATATTTTTAAAGGAGCTATATAATGGATTCTATAATTAATCGTGTTTTTACAAAAAAAAATATAAATCAAATTTTAAAAAGTGGAAAAAGTGTGATCAATGAAACAGTTATAGATAAGTACTCTCTTTCAAAACAAATTGAAACTCAAGAGGACGGTTTTGTCGCAATTTATAATTTTATGAGAAAAAATTATCGTAATGAATATTATTATAAGAATCAATTATTGAATAATTTATTAATAGGCAGACACAGTTTAAATACTACAAGTGCAATTAGAGAGCTCCCAATCAGTAATTCAATAGCTGATTTTATTCTCATTAATGGTAAAGCTGAAGTTTTTGAAATAAAAAGTGGTCTTGATAGTTTACAAAGGCTGTCAGGACAACTTCAAGATTATTATAAAGCATTTTCTTACGTTAACGTCATTATGGATGAAAGTCATTTGAAAAATGTGGAAAAAGCCGTACTTAATAAAAATGTAGGATTATATGTTTTAACTAAAAGAAATACTATTAAAAGAATTCGAAAAGCAACTAAATATAATAAATTTCTTGATCATACAGTAATATTTAAAATTTTAAGAAAAAAGGAATATGAATCAATTTTGCTTAAAAATTTAGGTACATTATCGAAAGCAGATGATTTTCACTATTTTAAAGATAGTTTAAAAATGTTTAAACAGATACCTATCGAAGTAGTTCAAGAAGAACTAGCTATAATGCTTAAACTCCGCTATATAAATAAATTTAAAAATAATAATTCTTTAATATTAAATTTTCCACCTGCTTTAAGAGAAGTAATTTATTTTTCTGACTATCGAAAAAAACAAATTGAAGATCTAAATCTGAGACTAAAGGAAATATATAAGTGAGGGAGGTTAAATTATGTATTTTCCATATTTACGAGGAAAAAGATATGAATTAATAGCAATTAAAAAACTAATTAATGATAAGAAAATTAATGATAAAATTTTGCCAATTATAGAGCCTGTTAATGAGAAAAGTTCAGATTTTAATAACTTTGTGATGTACATGATAGCACATAAGAAAAAATTTGTGGCTATCCAGAATCCTCAGGTAGGTTCCTATAAGCCTATTAATACAAAAGAGTTTAATGATGCAAGAAATAGTAGATTCTTTATTAAAGGTCGAATCATAAAATCTCAGACTGACATTGATATATTAAAAAAAATGTCTTCTGAAGATACAGCAGCTCTCTTTCTAAATTCAGATATCTTTAATTTAGATGTTTCAAAAATTGATAATGAAACAGTCCTTAAAATAATACCGGATAATACATCTTTTAAAATGAAATTTCAAAATTCAAAAAAACTTATTTTGTTAGATGATAAATTTAATAAACAAAAAAACAATTCGGGGTACTTAAATAAGCCAGATGAATTCTTTTCAATAGATCATCAGATTTTTGACAATGCCGGTTACTTTGGTTTCAGTGACTATTCAATAATTGGAAAAGAATATAATAAAAAGGGCTGGATACCTAAAGCTGTTTCAATACATATTGTTTATTTTGATGAAAACGATGAGCTCAGAATTCAACATTTTACTTCTAACAGCAATGATGATACTTCAGACCAAAAAGGTAAGGTATCAGAGGCTCTTAGAAAGTTTGCAGATTGGTATGTTGACCAACCAAAGAAAAATCAATCTTCAGGGGCAGATATTCTAATAAAAGATTATACTAGTAAAAAATCTCCTGCATTGGGACAAATTAAAGAATACTCAATTATGCATCATTTAGAAGTGCTGAACAGATATTTAGATGAAAGAAAAAAGGGAATACATCTTTGATTCTTCTATAAATGGGGATATTTAATTCTAGTTTCCTAATAGCACAAGAAAACAACGTCAAGATCTTTAACTTAGCGAAAAATACAAAATAAAAATAACCCGCAAAATGTTTCATTGCACACTTTGCGGGTTTTCAATTTATATTACTGTTACTTTTACATCCCAGCCTTAATCATTTTTTTCTCAGCCATAGTCTTGCGTAAAGAGAGCATAGCAGTATAGGTAGACAAAATGTAAACCTTTTTCGTTGGTAAGTTAGCAATATTGGCAATTACTTCCTCATTGTCGGTGCAGGTAACCATTTTACCCGGGTCAAAACCGGCAACCTCCAGACGAAAGCCCATGTCGTGCCAGCGCTCTCCACCAACCAGAATTTTTTTAATTTGTTTATGGTTGAGGTCTTCAAACTGACCATCCCAAATCCAGGAAGTGTCAATGCCGTCAGCGTGGTTGGCATTAAGCAAGGCTACTAATGAATAATCATCTTTTTCAGTGTTAAGCATGTGCAGCACCTCATCTAGACCAACCGGATTTTTAACTAAAATCAAATCAATTTCTTTTCCTTCATATTTAATTAATTCTTGTCTGCCAAAAATCCGCTTGTTTTTAGCAAAAGCCTGAGCAATTTCTTCTTCACTCAGGTCAAAATAACGTGCCACAGAATAGGCAGCTAGAGCATTATAAATATTGTAAGTGCCGCCAATGTTAATGCTGTAGTCTTTTTTGCCCATTTGAAATTTGAGTTTATTAGGTGACTGCTCAATAATTTTGTTAACAGAATATGTTAATTCGGGTCTGTGATAATTGCAGTTAGGACAGAAAAAATCTCCCAGGTTAGCATAAATACGTTCATGATAATGTAAGATATGATCGCACTTAGGGCATAAGATGCCATCCGTGTTGACAGGAGCCTTGCTGTCATTTTGCGGCTCATCGCTAGGCAGTTTAAAGCCATAAAAAATTTTAGGATTAGGTAAGTCGACTGAAGAAAAGATACTGGCATCACCATTGGCAATAATAGTAGTCTCGGGTGCCAGTTTGATTCCTTCAACAATTTTATCGTATGTAGTGTAGATTTCACCATAGCGATCCATTTGGTCGCGAAAAATATTGGTTAAAACAAAAACGCTGGGATGAAGCAGTTCCGTCACCATTTTGACATTTGCTTCGTCAACTTCTAACACTGCAATTGGTCTTGAAGATTTTTTCTTTTTGTGTGCTAAAAAGGCCGTCACAATTCCTTGTTGCATGTTGGAACCCGATGGATTGGTCAAAACGTCGCCGTATTTTTCTCTTAGTGCAGCCACGATCAAAGCTGTAGTCATGGTCTTGCCATTTGTACCGGTAACAACAACAGTTTCATATCCTTCAGCTAGTGTTTTTAAAATTTCAGGATCCAGGTCCATTGCCAACTTGCCGGGAAAACTGGTACCGCCTTTTAAAACATTATGTAAAAACCAGTAACTTGATTTACCCGCGCTTTTTGCTATTACAGACTTAAAACTCATATTCTTCCCTCGCTTTAAAATCACTATCAACTATAGCATAGCCACAAATTGAAAACGAGTTTTTAACCATTTAACTACACATATTTTATTTTTACATTATACTAGATTAGTTAGGTGAATTTAAATGAAACAAAGGAGCAAAAATGGCACAATTATTTTTTGAGTATGGCACGATGAGCAGTGGCAAAACTTTAGAGATACTAAAGGATGCTCATAACTATGAAGCTCAAGGTCGTAAAATCGCTTTGTTAACCAGTAAGATTGATGATCGTAGCGGAGTTGGAACTGTGGCCTCAAGAATTGGACTTCACAGAAATGCAGTTCCGATTGACCATGATTTTGATATTTTTGCTTATATAAAAAAGTTGAATGAGCAGGAAAAAGCACGTGGAGATGGTGCGATTGCCTGCGTGTTTGTTGATGAAGCTCAGTTTTTGGAGCGTCATCATGTGGTGGAATGCGCCAAAATAGTGGATGACTTATGCATTCCCGTAATGACTTTCGGCTTAAAAAACGACTTTCAAAATAATTTATTTGAAGGAACCAAGAATTTGTTGATTTTTGCTGATAAAATAAAAGAGATCAAAACAATTTGCCACTACTGCGGTAGAAAGGCTACAATGAATCAACGGATACACAATGGTAAACCAGTTTACGAGGGTGAACAGGTTCAAATTGGCGGGGATGAAAGTTATTATCCGGTTTGTCGGTTTCATTATTTTCACCCTGATCAAACAAGATAGGAAGGGATTAGAACAACATGGATAAAATTATGGCACAGCTTGAAAGTCTTGTTGCTCATTATGATGAATTACAAGAAATGATGGCTGACCCAGAAGTTATCAATGATACTAAAAGGTACATGGAGGTTTCTAAAGAAGAAGCAGATTTGCGAGATGTAGTTGAAAAATACCGCAAATATAAAGCTGATAAAAAAGAGATTTCTGATAACAAGGATATTATTGCTAATGAAAATGATTCTGATTTGGTAGAAATGGCCAAAGAAGAAAATGAAGATTTAGAGCAGGATATTGACAAACTGGAAGATGAAATCAAGATTTTAATGCTGCCAAAGGATCCTAATGATGACAAAGATATCATTATGGAAATCAGGGGAGCAGCTGGTGGGGATGAAGCTTCCTTATTTGCCGGTGATTTGCTCAGAATGTATGAAAAATATGCAGAAAGACAAAACTGGCAGGTTTCTATTGTCGACAGTGAACCAACCGAAGTTGGCGGTTACAAACGGGTTGCCATTATGATTACTGGCAATAAGGTTTATTCAAAACTTAAATATGAAAACGGAGCGCACCGCGTACAACGCGTTCCTGTAACTGAATCCCAAGGTCGTGTTCATACTTCAACGGCAACTGTTGCCGTAATGCCTGAATATGAGCAGGTTGACCTTGATTTAGATCCCAAAGATATTAGAGTTGATGTCTACCGTTCTAGTGGTGCCGGTGGTCAGCATATTAACAAAACTTCAAGTGCTGTGCGTATGACGCATTTGCCGACAGGAATCGTTGTCGCAATGCAGGATCAACGTAGTCAGCAGCAAAACCGGGAAAAAGCGATGCAAATTTTAAAATCTCGTGTCTATGATTATTATGAAAGTCAAAATCGGGATCAATATGATGCTAAACGCAAAAATGCTGTCGGGACTGGTGACAGGTCAGAGCGTATCAGAACTTATAACTACCCGCAAAATCGTGTGACTGATCATCGTATCGGCTTGACGCTTAATAAACTTGACCGGGTAATGAATGGTGAACTTGATGAAATCATTGATGCTTTGATTTTGTATAACCAAACTAAGCAACTAGAGGAGCTGGCTGAACAAAATGTCTAAGATTGACACTTTAAAGAGTCTGAGAATCTGGGCTGCGGAAACGGCACCAGAAGAAAGGCCGGAAGACATCGCTTTTTTGCTGGCTGAAAGATTGCAACTCAGTCCAAGTGAGTTTCAATTAAAACAAGATATGGAACTAACGCCTCAGCAGGTTAAACAGGCACAAAATGATGTGCGTAAGCTGGCTAAAGGGATATCACCTCAGTATATTTTGGGTTATTCCTGGTTTTTTGGCTACAAGATTTTAGTAAAACGCGGCGTCTTAATACCCCGCTTTGAAACAGAAGAATTGGTTGAATGGACTCTGCAGGATCTAGATAATGGTGACAAGGTGCTTGATTTAGGTACTGGTTCTGGATGCATTACTGTAGCCCTAGCTAAAGAAGCTGCCAAAAAGCAAATTACGAATCTTGATTTATACGCTTCTGATGTCACCGATGCTGCCTTAAGAACAAGTGAAGAAAATTTTTTGATTCATAAAGTGGATGTAACAGTCCGCAAAGCCAATATCTTAATCGGACTGGAAAAATTCGATAAAATAATTTCTAATCCACCCTATATTAAGGAAACAGAAAAAGACGTAATGGACCAAAATGTTCTGCAAAATGAACCGAAAGAAGCGCTTTTTGGTGGTAAAAACGGCATTGAATTTTATCAAAAATTTGTTAAACAGGTGCGCGATCACTTAAATAGTGGCGGAGAATTTTTCCTGGAGTTTGGCTTTAGCGAAAAAGACCAGCTGGCTGAATTATTTGCTCAAGAATTGCCTGATTTTACTATTGAATTTAAGAAAGATTTAGCCGGGAAACCGCGTATGGTTAAGGGAAAGTGGAATAAATGATGGAAACAAAAATTTTTTCACAAGATCAAATAGATGATGCAGTAAAGTTGCTCGCTGAAGGGGAGTTAGTTGCTTTTCCCACTGAAACCGTTTATGGCTTAGGTGCGATTGCTACAAATGAGCAAGCTGTTAAAAATGTTTACGCAGCTAAGGGTCGTCCCAGTGACAATCCGTTAATCGTGACAGTCTCTGATGCTCAAATGATGTCTAAATATGCCAAAGAAGTTCCAGAACGTGCTCAAAAATTAATTAAAAAATTTTGGCCTGGTCCGCTAACTCTCTTGCTATATGTTAAACCTGACAGTTTGCCTAAAGCTGTCACCGGTGGTCTTGACACCGTGGCTTTTCGTTGCCCTCATGATGCTCTGACTCATGAATTGATCAGTAAATTAGGTTATCCAATTGTCGGGCCTTCTGCAAACACATCAACTAAGCCCAGCCCAACTACTGCCCAGCATGTTTATCATGACTTAAAAGGTAAAATTGCAGGGATTATTGATGGCGGACCTACAGAAGTGGGGTTGGAATCAACAATTATTGACCTCTCTGTTCCAACTCCAGTCGTTTTACGTCCGGGCGCAATAACACCGGAAGAGTTGAGCAATGCCTTGGGAGAAAAAGTTTTAATTAACAGTGGCAAGGTTTCTGATAAGGATGTTCCAAAAGCTCCGGGAATGAAATATCGCCATTATGCTCCTAGTGCTCCTGTAGTCGTTGTAGATGATCCGCAGGATTTTGCAAATATTGAATTGACGAGTGCAACAGGCGTAATGGCTTTAAACGATGTGCTTAACAAAATCAATTTACCGGCAGTTAATAAATTTAATCTAGGCAAAAATTTAGCTGATGCCGATCATAACTTGTTCGGGGGTTTGCGTTACTTCGATGATAAGCCCGAAATTAAACAAATTTTTGTGCAGGGATTTAACGGCAGCGAAGATACCTTAGCCTACATGAATCGGCTTAATAAGGCTGCTGCAGGTCATCATTATATGGCAAAATAAAAATTTACTAGCAAAGGACTTTAAACCCTTTGCTTTTTTTATTAAAATACTCGTAAACGTAATTATGTTTATAGGAGGAAAAAGATGGGCAAATTTACGGTTTTGAATCATCCGTTAATTCAACACAAGTTAACAATTATTAGGCGTAAGGAAACAAGTTCCAACGAGTTTCGGCGGATAGTCGGTGAAATCGGGGGACTGATGACTTATGAAATTACCAGAGATTTGCCGCTAAAAGATGTTGAAATTGAAACACCGATTGGCAAGACCACACAAAAAGAAATTGCCGGCAAAAAATTGACTATTGTGCCAATTTTACGTGCCGGTATTGGTATGCTTAATGGTGTTATGGAAATGATTCCTTCGGCTAAAGTTGGAGTAATTGGCATGTATCGGGATGAAGAAACCCTTACTCCACATGAATATTTCTGTAAAATGCCAAAAGATGTTGCCGAACGAGAATGTTTGGTAGTTGATCCAATGCTTGCTACTGGTGGTTCTGCTAATATGGCGATTGGTGCGCTTAAAAAGCGTGGCGTCAAAGTTATTAAGCTGGCTGTACTGGTAGCTGCTCCTGAAGGCGTTAAAGCTATTCAAGAAGAAAATCCAGACGTTGATATTTATGCTGCTGCAGAAGATGAAAAATTGCTGCCAAACGGCTATATTACACCAGGTTTGGGGGATGCCGGCGACAGGCTATTTGGTACTAAATAACTGTTTTTAGGTAAAATAGTCGCAAAATTCGCTTACATTTTTCACAAAATTATTGAATGGTGTTAATATTGTATGAGTGTTCGATAATTTGGGCACGAGAAGGGAGGTCACGAAGAATTGGAGCAATCATTTGTTTTTAAATTTCTGGGTTTAACATTTGATCTGTCTGGGATCATAGGCTCAACGTTAATGGCTGCTGTAGTATTGTTTGTCTGCATCTGGCTATCACGCAAAGTTGAGATGAAACCGAATAAAAAGCAAAATATCATGGAATACCTAATAGACTTCACTGATGGTATTGTTAAAGACAATGTCAGTGATGTGGATGCTAGAAAGCACCTTTCCTTGTATGCTTTTGTTCTATTCATCTATATTTGGTTTATGAACCAGTTAGGCCTCTTCTTAGAGGTTAAAGCAGGAGATAATATCTTTGTTAAATCTCCTACTGCGGACCCAGTGACGACAATGTCATTTGCAATGATGACCTTGCTTCTTTCATTTACATTTGGAATGCAAAAATTCGGTACTGGTGGCTATTGGCGCAATTATGCCGAACCTGTTAGTTTCCTGTTTCCCATTAATATGATTGAAGAGGTCACTAACTTCTTGACATTATCTTTGCGTTTATATGGTAATATTTACGCTGGCGAAGTGTTATTAACTTTAATAGGTAATAGCTTTGCTCCTAGCTTTGGTGTTATCACTTTGGTGTTAGCAGCACCGCTTGCTATGATCTGGCAAGGATTCTCTGTCTTCATTGGCTCTATCCAGGCATATGTTTTCGTAACTTTATCCATGGTTTATGTTGGGAAAAAAGTTACAAAAGAATAATTTATTGGAGGTTTAAATATGTCACAAGCTTTTAAATATATCTCAGCAGCGATTGTAGCTGGTATTGCTGCATTGGCAGCTTCTTGGGGTAATGGTAAAGTTATCACTAAGACAGTTGAGAGCATGGCCCGTCAACCTGAAAGTGCTGGTAACTTGAGATCAACAATGTTTATCGGTGTTGGTTTGATTGAAGCCGTTCCTATTTTGGCGATTGTTGTTGCTTTCCTGATTCTCTTCGTTTAGTTTTTTTATTTAAAACATTTTAGATAAAAGAGAGAAGGGCAGTAAATGACATTTCAAATTTTATTTGCAGCCTCGGCAGGTCATATTTATCTGGGTAATACTATCTGGTATTTAATTGTTTTTGCAATTTTACTTATTTTGGTTAAACATTATGCTTGGGGACCTGTTTCCGACATGATGGAAAAAAGACGCCAAAAGGTAATCAATGATCTTGATTCAGCTGCAGACAATCGCAAAAAGGCCGAAGTTTTGGCTAATGAGCGTGAAGCTGCCTTGAAGAACTCAAGACAAGAAGCAACGCAAATTCTTACTGACGCAAAGGCGAATGCTGAAAAAACCAGTACGCAGATTGTGGCAGAAGCAAATGATAACGCGGCTTCAATTCATGAAAAGGCAAAGGTTGCTGCCGCTCAGGCAAAAGCTGATGCTTTAGATGAAGCCCGTGCACAAGTAGCAGATATTTCTGTAACGATTGCGGAAAAAGTAATTTCTAAGAATTTATCTGCTGATGACCAAAAAGATTTGGTTGATCAGTTTATTAAGGGGCTGAATAAATAATGGCCTTAAGTACAGAAGAGATTGCTGCACGCTATGGTACTGCACTATTTGATTATGCAGAAGATATGGGTGCCTTGGAGACCGTTCATGCAGATTTGCAAGAACTGGCACAAGCTATCTCAGATTATCCGCAGATTTTGAAAGCTTTTAGCGACCCGATTTTTAACAGTGCTGAAAAAGTAAAATCGCTTTCTGCGATTGAGCAAGGTCTGACCAAAGAAGTTCAAAATTTTTTGAATTTATTGTTAGACTATGATCATTTTTTGGAATTGCCGGAAATAATAAAATGTTTCAATGACTTATATAACCAAAGTCAAAAGATCGAAACTGGTGTTGCTGTTTCGGCAGTGCCACTTGATCAAGAGCAATTACAAAAATTAGGTGCTGGTTACGCCCAAAAATATAATTTGCAAAAAGTCATTCTCACTAATGTGGTTGACCAAAGCATTATTGGCGGCGTAATTTTAAAAGTTGGCGATTGCGTAATCGATGGGTCAGTCAAAAACAAACTGAAAAAGATTCGTGCGCAGTTAATTAATAAAAATTAAAAGAGGTGAAACCATTGAGCATAAAAGCAGAAGAGATTAGCTCTTTAATCAAGCAGCAGCTTGAACACTATGATGATAAACTCGACATTAATGAAGTCGGAGTTGTAACATACATAGGTGATGGTATCGCCCGGGCTCACGGATTGAACAATGTTTTGGCCAACGAACTATTGGAATTTGACAATGGTTCATATGGTATTGCACAAAACCTTGAATCAAATGATGTTGGTATCATTATTCTAGGCAATTTTGATGATATTCGTGAAGGTGACCAAGTCAAAAGAACCGGTGAAATTATGCGTGTGCCGGTTGGTGATGCACTAATTGGTCGCGTTGTTAACCCACTAGGTCAGCCAGTTGATGGACTTGGCGAAATAAAAACGTCAAAGACTCGTCCAATCGAGGCTTCGGCACCGGGTGTTATGGAACGCCAGTCAGTTAATCAGCCGCTGCAAACAGGTATCAAAGCCATTGATGCTTTGGTGCCAATCGGTCGCGGTCAACGTGAGTTAATTATTGGTGACCGTAAGACTGGTAAAACAAGTTTGGCAATTGATACAATTTTGAGTCAAAAAGGACAAGACGTTATTTGTATTTATGTCTTTATTGGTCAAAAGGAATCAACTGTCAGATCACAAGTAGAAACATTAAAACGCTTTGGCGCAATGGATTATACAATTGTTGTCGAAGCTGGACCAAGTGAGCCGGCCCCGATGTTGTATATAGCACCATATGCCGGAACAGCTATGGGCGAAGAATTCATGTACAATGGCAAGGATGTCTTGGTGGTCTTTGATGACCTGTCCAAACAAGCCGTTGCTTACCGTGAACTTTCTTTGCTTCTCCGTCGTCCGCCTGGTCGTGAAGCTTATCCTGGTGATGTCTTCTATTTGCACTCTCGTTTATTAGAGCGTAGTGCCAAGTTGAGTGATAAACTGGGTGGCGGTTCAATGACTGCTATTCCGTTTATTCAAACTGAAGCGGGAGATATTTCAGCATATATTCCAACTAACGTAATTTCAATTACTGACGGTCAAATTTTCTTGCAAAGTGATTTATTCTTTGCGGGTACTCGTCCAGCTATTGATGCTGGTAACTCAGTTTCTCGTGTTGGTGGTAGTGCTCAAATTAAGGCTATGAAGAAAGTTGCCGGTACGCTTCGTACTGACCTGGCAGCTTACCATGAACTGGAAAGTTTTGCTCAATTCGGCAGCGATTTGGATCAGGCAACTCAAGCCAAACTGAATCGTGGACGAAGAGTTGTTGAAGTTTTGAAACAGCCTTTGCATACGCCAATTCCGGTTGAAAAACAAGTTGTCATTCTTTATGCTTTGACTCACGGTTATCTTGATTCTGTTCCAGTTGATGATATTGCCAAGTTTGAAAAAGAGTTATACGACAACTTCGATACTAATCACGCAGATTTACTAGAACATATTCGTAAGACTGGTGACCTGCCAGATGAAAAGAAATTACAAGAAGCAATTTCTAAATTTGCGGATAGTTTTTCACCAAGTAATAAATAGGAGGTAGTTATATGCCTGCATCTTTACTTGCGTTGAAGAAAAAAATAGCTTCAGTTAAGCAAACTGGTAAAATTACTGAAGCCATGAGAATGGTTTCGGCATCAAAGTTAAACCAAACTGAGAAGCGGGACAAAGGTTACACAATCTATAATGATCATGTGCGGCAAACTTTATCACGCTTGATGAGTGCTGAGGTAGTCAATCACTTGCGTAAAGCGCATGTGGCAATTGATGAAGACAGCATTGGCAAAATTGACTATGAAAATGTCTTTGGTTTAGGGATTGTTTCCGATATGGTCCAGGCACGCAAAAAGATCAATTCTACCGGTTATTTGGTTATTACCGGTGACCGTGGTCTAGTCGGATCTTATAACAGTGCTGTCATTAAAAACATGATGGGTCTGTTTGAGGATTCAAAAGCTGAACATAAAGATATTAAAGTCTTAGCCGTGGGGTCAGTAGGTGCTGATTTTTTCAAGAAAAACAATCTCAATGTTGTCTATGAAAATGACAGTATCACTGATGTACCTACATTTGATGAAGTTTTACCTATTGTTTCAACTGCGATCAAAATGTATTTGAACGGAGTTTATGATGAGCTGTATGTTTGTTATACCCACCATATTAACTCGTTATCATCTGCATTTCGGGTTGAAAAAATGCTGCCGATCGTTGACATTGATATTGGTGTCAAAGAAGCTGAAGCTCATAAAGACTTAGAATACGATATCGAACCTGATGTTAATGCCGTTTTAACAACACTAATTCCTCAATATGCCCGCTCTACCATTTACGGTGCTATTCTGGATGCTAAAACTGCAGAGCATGCCAGTTCAATGACTGCAATGCAGAGTGCTACGGACAACGTTGATGATTTGGTTTCGAGTTTAACTACTAAATTAAACCGTGCAAGACAAGCAGAAATCACTACTGAAATTACTGAAATTGTCAGTGGTGCTAATGCTTTGAAATAATTAAGAAAAGGAGGTAGATGTTTTGAGTGAAGGTGAAGTTGTTCAAGTAATCGGCCCAGTTGTCGATGTCAAATTTCCGCTTGACAAAAATCTGCCTGATATTGACAATGCTTTGCGCGTCGTTAAGTCGGACGATGAATCTGTTGTTCTGGAAGTTACATTGGAACTTGGCGACGGTATATTAAGAACAATTGCCATGGAATCTACCAATGGCCTTAGACGGGGCATGAAAGTTGAAGACACAGGTGGCCCTATTTCAGTACCTGTTGGTAATGATACTTTGGGTCGTGTCTTTAATGTTTTAGGGGAACCTATTGATAATGGCCCTAAATTTGACAAAGATCATGCTCGTGACAGTATTCATAAGAATGCTCCTAAATATGATGAACTAACTACAAGTCAAGAAATTCTTGAAACTGGTATTAAAGTTATTGATTTGCTTGAACCTTATGTTCGCGGCGGCAAAGTTGGATTGTTCGGTGGTGCCGGTGTCGGTAAGACCACGATTATTCAGGAACTGATTCACAACATTGCCCAAGAACATGGTGGTATTTCAGTCTTTACCGGAGTCGGTGAAAGAACTCGTGAAGGTAATGACCTTTACTTTGAAATGAAAGCATCTGGTGTTTTAAGCAAAACAGCCATGGTCTTTGGTCAGATGAATGAGCCGCCTGGTGCCAGAATGCGTGTAGCGCTGACTGGTTTAACTTTGGCTGAATACTTCAGAGACGTTGAAGGCCAAGACGTGTTGCTCTTTATTGATAACATTTTCCGGTTTACTCAGGCAGGTTCCGAGGTTTCCGCTCTGTTAGGACGTATGCCTAGTGCCGTTGGTTATCAGCCAACTTTAGCTACTGAAATGGGACAATTGCAGGAAAGAATTACTTCAACTAAGAAGGGTTCTATTACTTCGATTCAGGCGGTTTATGTGCCGGCCGATGACTATACTGACCCGGCTCCGGCTACTACTTTTGCCCACCTTGACGCTACTACCAACTTGGAACGTAGCCTAGTTGAACAAGGTATTTACCCGGCTGTTGACCCATTGCAATCAACTTCCAGTGCTTTAGACCCAGAAATTGTTGGTCAAGAACATTATGAAGTGGCAACAGGGGTTCAGCACATTTTGCAACGTTACCATGAATTGCAAGATATCATTTCAGTTTTGGGAATGGATGAATTATCTGACGAGGAAAAGGTCATTGTTAGCCGTGCTCGTAAAGTACAGTTTTTCTTATCACAAAACTTCTTTGTGGCAGAGCAATTTACAGGTGTGCCTGGTTCTTATGTTCCAATTAAGGAAACAATTAAAGGCTTTAAGATGATTTTGGACGGTCACTTAGATGATCTTCCTGAAGATGCATTCCGTAGTGTAGGCCGAATTGAAGATGTTTTAAAGAAGGCTGAGCAAATGGGTGTAACTCCTAGTGATCCAGAAGCTAAAGCATTATTAGAAAAGTAAGGTGATGTCAAATGGCAGATCCAGAAAAACTTTTTATGGTAAATGTTGTAACTCCAGATGGGCTGATTTTTTCTCATCACTCCAGTATTGTGGAAATGCGGGCAATTGACGGTCAACGTTCGGTGATGTACAATCACTTGCCGATATTGACTCCGCTGGCAATTGGTGAGATTAAGGTCAAAAGAAGCCGCGAAATGAATAATGTTGTCAATCACATTGCTGTTAGCGGTGGCTACTTTGAATTTTCCAATAACGTAGCTACCATAATTGCTGACAGTGCTGAGCGAGCTGGCAATATTGATGTATCTCGGGCTAAAGCAGCTAGAGAACGTGCACAAAATGCACTGAAAAAAGCTCAAGCTGCCCATGACCAGCGGTCACTTGAGAGGGCACAGGTTGCACTCAGAAGAGCCATTAATCGAATAAGTGTTTACAATTCAGACAAATAGAATTAAAGTTTTAAGCGGATGCACTGCTTTGTGCGTCCGCTTTTATTGTGACTTAAGAAAAGTGAGAAAGAATATGTTTCAACTTGGCGTCCATGCCTTAATTAGTATAGTAATTTATTTAATTACGATCGGCTTGTCCTTTCAGATTATGAAAAGTGTCCGCATTGAAAAAATAATTCGTAAAAACAGGGTCTTTGAAGCACAGCTGCTGCTGATTTTTGCTGCGATTGCTCTGGGTTTTCTTGTTGGTAATTTTTTAATCACATTAATTGATACTTCTTTGCAATTAAGTAATTTCTTTTAAGACTTGGTAAAGCGAATAAAGTCGCAAACAAACTTGAAATCTTTATGGTAAAATATACATTGAATATGATGGAGGATTATCGTGGCAAGAGATATAGGAATAGATTTAGGGACAGCAAATGTGCTCATTAATGTTTCCGGCAAGGGAATTGTCTTAAATGAGCCCTCAGTTGTTGCCGTTAATACAAGTACAAATAAAGTAGTAGCTGTTGGGACAGAAGCTTACAAGATGGTGGGGAGAACTCCGGGCAATATCCGTGTAATTCGTCCTTTAAAAAATGGTGTTATTGCCGATTTTGATATTACCGAAGCAATGCTGTCATACTTTATTGAAAAGCTGAACGTCAAGGGCTTTATGTCCAAGCCAAATATTTTGATTTGTGCTCCTACAGGAGTAACATCAATTGAACAGAAAGCGATTATTCAGGCTGCTGAAAAATCTGGTGGAGGCAAAGTCTACCTTGATTTTGAGCCTAAAGTTGCTGCTGTCGGTGCTGGTCTTGATATTTTTAAACCTCAAGGCAACATCGTAATCGATATTGGCGGTGGTACTACTGATATTGCTGTTCTGTCGATGGGTGAAATTGTTACCAGTCAATCACTGCGCTATGCCGGTGATCATATGAATCAGGCTGTTGTTTCTTATATCAAAAATAAGCATAACTTGCTGATTGGTTCTCGTACCGCTGAACAAATTAAAATTGAAATTGGTAGTGCTTTTGAACCAGACAAGGATGAAACAATCACTGTTCGCGGACGTGATGTGGTTGATGGCTTGCCAAAACAGGCAACTGTGACTGCACCTGAAATTCAGGAAGCACTCCACGACGGCTTAATGACTATTATTGCGGCTACTAAAGAGGTTCTGGAAAAAACACCGCCTGAGCTTTCGGCGGATATCATTGATCGCGGCATCATGCTCACTGGTGGCGGGGCACTTTTGAAAAATATTGACAAGCTGATTTCTTATTACCTTAAAGTGCCGGTACTTACAGCAGATCATCCACTTGAGGCGGTAGCACTTGGTACTGGGATTTTGCTCAAGAACATTGAAAAGCATCAGCGCCACTAACTTTTTGGAGGCTCGATTTGCGGAAAATACTGATTTATATAGTTAAAATCTACCAGAGATTTATTTCTCCGGCTTTGCCAAAATCTTGCCGTTATTATCCGACATGTTCAACCTATATGGTTGATGCATTAACCAAATTTGGGCCATTTTTAGGACTAATAATGGGAATTTGCCGGATATTGCGTTGCAATCCTTTTGTGCGCGGTGGAGTTGATCCTGTACCAGATAAATTTACTATTTTTCGCAATCCTCATCCAGAACGATATGAAGATGAAATTATAGCGAAAAAATTTCATCCAAATATAAAGTAGGAGAATTTATGTCAAAAAAACCTGAAAATATTAACGTTGAAATTAATGAAGTCAAGGGTAAAGAAAACCCGACCTGGGAAGTAGTAATCCCTCAGAAAAAATCTATTGGAGTAATTGAAAAAATTGCTGGTCGTTACCGGGCTACAACTGGCAAAACCAATAGCATCTTGTATGCAAAAAGTTTGGAAAGCAGCATTAATGATTTGCTTTCATACTTTGCTTTACATGAAAAATAATAGGTTGTGATAATTAATGGTCAAAGTACAAAATAAATCCAGTCTTTTTGATCGCATTGCCTGGAATATTGTTGTCCCTGTATTGCTGCTAGCAGCAGTGGGCCTTTATTCCATTTATTTTGCAGCGGTTGACGATCCCAGTCACATGGGTAGCCCGATTAAAGCTGTGGCAATGCAAGGACTTTGGTATATTATTTCAGTGGCCATCGTGGTGTTTGTGATCCAGTTTGATGCTGAGCAACTTTTCCGCATCGCGCCGTATGTTTATGGACTCGGTATCTTGCTCCTGATTGCAGTGTTGTTCTTTTACAATCGCAGCATTGCGGCAGATGCCGGTGCCAAAAGCTGGTTTAAGCTCGGGCCAATTTCTTTTCAGCCATCTGAAGTCATGAAACCGGCCTTTATATTAATGCTGGCGCGGGTCGTGCGCGAGCATAATGACAAGTTTGCCCATACTATCAAAAATGATTGGGTTTTAATTGGCAAAATGCTGGCTTGGCTTTTACCGATTGCCATTCTGTTAAAATTGCAAAATGACTTCGGTACGATGCTGGTCTTTATTGCAATTGTAGGTGGCGTGGTACTGGTTTCCGGCATTTCCTGGAAGATAATTGCACCGATGTTTGCGGCAGTTTTTGTTCTAGGAGTCGTAGTCATTTACATGGTTACAACGCCTGGAGGACAATCAATTTTAAGTCACTTTTTCCAGCCATACCAGTTCAGACGTATCATGTCATGGCTGAATCCATCTACTGATACTTCTAAAGCCGCATATCAATTGTGGCAAAGTATGCAGTCGATTGGTTCTGGACAAATTTTTGGCAATGGCTTTGGCAAACTGAGTGTTTACGTACCAGTAAGAGGTTCTGACATGGTTTATTCAGTAATTGGTGAATCATTCGGCTTTGTTGGTAGTGTGGCCGTCATTCTGCTTTACTTGTACTTGATCGTGCAGATGGTACGCATTACATTTGATACTAAGAACGCATTTTATTCTTATGTCTCAACCGGTGTAATTATGATGATACTTTTCCATGTGTTTGAAAACATCGGCATGAGTATTGATCTATTACCGCTTACAGGTATTCCATTGCCGTTTATTTCTCAGGGTGGTTCAGCCCTAATTGGAAATATGATTGGTATTGGGATGATTTTGTCCATGAAGTTTCATAATAAAGACTACATGTTCAGCCAAGCAGGAGACTTCTAACAATTTAAGAAACATAC
Organism: uncultured Lactobacillus sp.; assembly: GCA_946482425.1. The sequence goes on along the minus strand of CAMLRO010000007.1, from coordinate 10,991 downwards.
AAAAAGAGCATTTCAGTGATGAAATGCTCTTTTTTACTTGGTTAAGTTTTCGTTTGAACGACAGACTAAGACGTCACAATCAGCAGTTCTGGTAACATATTCTGTCACGCTGCCGATTAATATGCGCTCAACAGCGTTCAGACCAGTAGCTCCTAATACGATTAAATCAATTTGGTGCTTTTTAGGAAATTGGTGGGCAATAATTGCCTTGGGAGCTCCAAATTCAATTGAATAGTGAACTTCCTTGACGCCAGCTTCCGTAGCTAGCTTGTAGTAATTCTGCAATTTTTCCTTAGCATCATTTGATACTTGCTCAACCATCTCTGAATCAAAGCTGGAAACATTTTGGAAAGATCTGGTATCAATGACATGCAGAATTTCCAATGCAGCATCATTCCGTTTAGCTGCAGAGATAGCCTTTTTAAAAGCTAGGTCGGCTTCCTTCGAACCATCAACTGCGACTTGAATACGGTGATATTGTTTCATCATTTAAAACACCTCTCTTACCACTATTTTACCAAATTTCAGTGTAATTAATTACCCTTTTGATTAAGTAAAAGACTAAAAATTAAAATAGTAATGCTACTGAGAGCTAAGGTAATTAAATTAAGGTACTTATTTGTTTGAAATACTAAAACTAGACCCAATAAGGTCTCTATACCCAAAATGATTGCAGTCCAGGACATGATAGAGCTGAAATTAGAAATGTTTTTACTATCATAGATAAGAAAATGACTGTGTCGATTATGCCATAAATAAAAGGCAGTCAAAAGTAATATTGCAAGATATATTGTGATAACAACTTTTATAGCCATAAAATCTCCAAACAAAAAACGGTCCACAGACCGTTTCCTAATATTCTCAAGAAATCCGAGTCATCGAAACATAGCAAAACAATGCTTGTTGAACCCGCAGTGTTCAAAAAATGAGATGTATCGCAACGAATATGGATCCTATCTTTGAAGATAGTTTTCCGATTCGAAAGTTATTTACTATCTCGCATGTCTTATGTTTGACCGGTCAACCTTATACAATTAAGCTATTCGATCGACTCAGATCAATTATTATAGTACTAAGCATCGTAACTTTTGTCAAGATAGAAACTAAATATCTGTTTTACCAAAATCATATTTTTATTTCTCAAAAATCATCGGTGTATATTTAATAATACTGTTTTTCTAACTCTTTGTTATAGTTGCAAAAATTGTACAAATATATTACAAAAGTAAGTTTTTTATTACAAAATTTTCAAGCCGAGAACAAAATTTGTTGTCAAACGCGATCAGTTTTTATGTTTTTCCCAATTTAGAAAAGAAAAATATTTTATTATTTTCCAGACTACATTTGAATAACGAAATTGCAGTTGTTGCAAAATACATTTTAGCGTTTTAACTTATTCAAAAAAGCATAGTTATTAATTTCACTAAATTATTTATACTAATTATTTGTTTCAGAAAAGGAAATAAAAGTCAATTTTTATGTTCTTCATAATGTTATTTTTAGTATAAAAAGTTACAGCTTAATAAAAAGTTTAATGTTTATAACGTTTTTTAATTTTTAAAATTTATCAATTTTTAGAGTGTGGTTATTTATAAATACTATATTTGGCTAAGATATTATATTGACAATTGCTATTATCAATCCTAAAATAGTATTCGAACATACTAATCATACATACTTTTTAGGAAGGATAAATATGCTAGGTAAAAATAATTACAATGAAAGATTAAGAAAGATGGAGATGCAGGACAAGCAGGACCATTTCTCAATACGTAAATTGAGTATTGGTGCTGCTTCTGTTTTGTTGGGTTTCACCTTCTTTGGCTTAAATAGTCAAAGCGTAAAAGCTGACACAGTTGAACCTGCACAACAAGTAAGCGAGGAGTCGAATAAGGACAACTCTACTACTGAAACTAAGGAAACAAGTACTAAGGATACAACTAAGGCTGAGGCCACTACTTCTAAAAAGAAGACTGAAACAGACTTGTCAACTTTTTCAGGCTTGAGTTCATTCTTAAAAGACTCAAAGACTAGTGAGGTGAAAGATACTACAGCTAAGGACAAGGCTGATACTACTAAAGATAAAGCTGATAAGGATACTGCAGATAAAGATAAGCAGGAAACCACTACAGCTGATTCAACTGGTAATAGTGCAACTACACCTGCAATCGGTTCAGATGAAGTTAATAAGGGTGATACTGCTGATAAAACTCCAACTGACATAACTAGTTCAGATGATCAAAATTCTGACAATAGTAAGTTGCCAACTGATGTAACTGGTGACACTACTAATTCAGGTAAAGATACTGATACTACACAAGATTCAAAAGCTAATGAAGCTAAAAAATTAGCTAATGATTTAGCTAATGATGATAAAACTGGTGACACTCCAACTGTCATAAATGGGGTAGCACATGTTTATAATTGGAATCAGCTTGTTTATGCTCTTGATAATAAAGAGTGTTTTGATAAAGATAGACAAAACCCTGATGAGACTAAACGTATTTCTGAAATAGATATCATGAATAATATCACAGCGGATAATAAAGGTGGTCAAAATGGGTTAGACGTATACGGTAGAACTTTATTGATAAAATCTTATGATGCCGATGGTCGTACGAATAAATACAAAATAGACTTTAACGGCTATCACCCTAGAATTAGAGGAAATAGTTCTGAAGTTACTAACTTAACGTATAGTAACCTTGAACTTTGGTGTGCCGATTATTGGGGCATTATTATGACTGACCGTAATAATAGTACAAGTAAGCCTCATGACAATAGTGGAGAAAAAATTGGTATCTCCAATCTAACATTTAATAATATTGACTTCCATGGTTCTCAAATGGTTCACTCTGCTTCGGACACTCATATTACATTTACAGGGACAAATACCGCTGAAACAATCTATACTCCTTATAAAGATGGGGGAGCAAGCAGTGCCAATCACCAACAACTATTTGAATTTGGTGGAAGTGATAATAGTATCGACTTTAAAGGCGACTTTACCGGTGCCACATTTGGTGGTAACGTTATCGAAATGGGGGGCAGTAACTGCTACGTCACAGTCGAAAAAGACGTAAAAGTAACCTTAAATCCAAGACTCAATTCTGACGGGAAAACGTTAGGAAATAATCCAGCAGAAAATACTGGTGCAGTCCACGCAATCTATATCTCAGGTACTGGAAAAGTTGACGTTAAAGGTGAATTAAATATTAACGTCGGAATTGAAAAAGGAGATAACGCTTACCAAGGCAAACTTGATGCAAATAGAGCTACAGCCATCAGATTAAATGACAAGGCATCTCAGTTTACTGTTGAAAGTGGTGGCTCGGTTAATGTTACAACAAACGGTGATATTTCAGACTCTAACAGTGGCAACCTGATTTATGACGGTGGTAATTTTACTGTCAAGCCTGATGGAAAATTAAGTATTATCGGTAAACATATGGGTGATTATAAGGGTACTTTGGTTCAAATTGCTGGAGTAGCTAATGTCCAAAACGGTACATTCGAAATCAGACTTGAAGAAGACCCGAACCATCCTTATGATAAAAGCGATCCAACCAGTGCTCAAAATAAGGATGCTCAAATCTTTGGTGCAGGAACTAATCCAATTGTATTAGTAGACGTTACTGGTAGTGATAGTAAATTGATTGTGAACAACCCACAGTCACTTGTACTTGATTCACATTTAAACACAGCAACAGGCACAAGTATTATTGGTGATAGTAGTGCTGTCACGATTACCAATGTTCGCCAGAAATTAAACTTTTTAGGTAATAGTTTAACTTTGCCACCATTCCATACTTTACAAGTTAGCAAAGATAAAACTACTAAAAATATTGTAGTTGATAAACTGGTACTACTTAATGGTCAAGGTGGTAAAAATGGCGAATATATGTTCACACCTGAGCTGTGGGAGAAAGTTAGTCAATTACCTTACTTTAAAATTCCAGCATTAAAGAACATTAAGACTTTATTAGATGGATTGGCTGGAGAGGGCAACCCAATAAACTATGATACAATTTTCTCAAAAATTATTGATGCTGCTTTCTCTGATCCAAAGAACATTGGATATAATGACATTGCCTTTGGTCCGGCTAATAGTTCTGGATTTTTAGATATCAAGCCTGAAAATGTCACTGCCACAGCAAATGTTGATGCTTCAGGTAAAAAAGATGGTTCCTGGACAATTTCTGGAACTGTTGATGGTTATAGTAGTGAAAAAGACGGACCTGATTCAGATCTCAAGAACCCATTTAGACAGTATTTGAAATTACCTCTTGGCACTAAAGCATATATCATGGCAGAGATAGATTATGGAAAAGGTACTACACCTTTAAGCTTAAATAATGAGATCCCAGATCCGCCATATAAATATACGAATAATGGGGATAATGATTTGCCAACTGCGTTTGCTGGTGAAGTTACCAAATCTGAAAATGGATATTATATATTTAAGGTCAATGTACCTGCTGATGTTGTTGGCCATATTAATTCCAATACTAAAATTAAACTAACACCTACTGCTAACTTCATTGACTACAACCCACTGGACAAAGACAGTAAAGAACGTCCAGTAATTGTAAGCATCTTAAAAATAGCACAGGATACTGCTGCTAAAAATATCAAATCAAAAATTGACGCAGCTAATGATTTAGATAGTCAATTCCCTAAGTCAGATCCTAAATCTAAAGAACAAATTGCTCTAGAAGAAGCAATTAGTAAAGTGTCAAAAGTAGTACAAGCTGTACTGGATCCTGGTTACGATTCAAGTAAGTCAGTATATGGTGCAGGAACCGTAGATGATGTATCTAAACGTGAAGAAGCTGCATTAAAAGCTTTAGATGATGCTATGGATCCAGCTCAGAAAGTGGTTAAACAAATTCAAGCCGCTGAAAAGGCTAAAGCCGATGCACAAAAAGCTATCACTGATGCAGCTAATAAAGCGATTTCGCGTGTAAATCAGCAATCAGACTACTTATCTGGTGCGGAAAAAGCACAATACATTGACGCCATTAATAGTGCTAAAAATAAAGCTTTAGCAAATCCTTCGACTGATAAGGATTCAATATACAATCCAGCTAACACTACTGATGCCATTAAAAATATCCAAAAAGCAGCTAATGACAAGATTAATAAAGAAGCAGCAAAAGCCGAAGTTGAAGGCTATACTGAAAACGGCAAGAAAACTTTAGGTGTTTCTTCAGATGAAATTGATAAAGCTTTGTCTGATCAACTTACCGCTATTGAGGGTGCCACTGATATAGATGCGACTGAACAGAATGCTAAGAAAGCTATATTAGATAAACTAAAGACTGCAGCTAAAGCTAAAGTTCAAAAAGACGCTACTGCTGCTGAAACCGGTCTTGGAGTTAAATCAGACACAAACATTGATCAAGCAGTTAGTGATGCTGCAAAAGCTATTGATGGTCATACTGATTTTAATGATATCAAAAATGATGTGGCCACAGGTCAGAACAACGTCTTAAGCAAATATAGGGACGCTGCTAAGGACCAACTTGCTGAAATTGCTAAGTCCGATAAAAAGGCACTTGGTGTAGAATCTGACTCTAATATTGACCAAGCTGTTGATAACGCCAATACTTTAATTGATCAGGCTAGCTCGGTTGAATTAGTTACTGAAGATTTAAATAGTGCTAAGTCCAATGTTGCGGACAAGTTCAAGGACTCTGCTAAGAAGCAAGTTCAAGATTATGCCGATGAAGCTAAGAGCAATCTCGGTGTTGACACAGATGCTGGTATTGATGCTGCTGCTAAGACGGCTGAAGATGCTATAGATGGTCATACGGCAGCAGATGATATTAAACAAGATATTACTAACGGTAAGAATACTATTTTAACTGCCTACAAGGACTCAGCAAAGAAGCAACTTGATCAAGCTGAAAAGGATATTGAAAGTAAACTTGAAAACGTCAAGGGCTTGACTGCTAATGATATTGAAAACGCTAAGAAAGTAGCTAAAGGTCTGCTAACTAATAATGAGAAGACTGGTTACAAGGACAAAGTTGATGCTGCTGAAACTTTTGAGGATGTTAATACTGCCACTAAGGATGGTATTGCTGCTCTAAACAAATTATTGACAGACAAATCCTCTCTTGGTAACAAGAACGATGCGATCGATGCTATTAATCAAGCAAGAGACAAAGCTATTAATGATATTAATGATAAAACTAAATATCCTAACTTATCTGATGAAGATAGAAATTCATTAATTAACACTATTAAAGATGATGCCACTGAAGGTGTTGATAATGTCAACAAAGATACTGATCCTGCTAAAATCAAAACTGATAAACAGGCGGCAATAGACAAAATTAATAGTGTCAAGGCCACTGCTTCAAGCAAAGATTTGGCAGATCTTAAGAATGAGCAAAAAACACAAACTGCAGCTTTACAAGATGCAGCTGCAAAAGCTAAGGAAACTATTGACCAGATTGATAACAAGTATCTCAGCCCAAGTGACAAGCAGTACTACAAAGATTTGATTGATAAGCATGCTGCTTCCGCAACTAACGCCATCAACTCAGCAAGTAACAAAGATGATATTGATACTGCTGAAAAAGACGGTGAAAGCAACATAAATAGTGATCTTGTTTCAGCCCAAGTTGCTGCCGCTAAATCACAAGCAATTGCGGAACTGAATAAGGCAAAGAGTGATGACAAGAAAGCTATTAATGCTGCTCATAAGAATGGTTCACTTCCTGACGATGACTGGGAGAAAGCTCTTGATGCTATTGACAATGCCTATACCACTGCGATAACTGCTGTATCTAATGACCATACTCCAGCCGATATTGTTACTGACAAGAACACTGGTATCAATGCTATGCAGACAGTTGTTGACAGCGTTTCTGGAAATGCAGAACAGGCTGAATTAGCAAAAACTAAGAATAAAGCGATTGCAGATCTGAAAGATCAAGCTCAAAAACTGCATGACCATATTCAAGCAGACCCTAATTTATCTAACACTGAAAAGAACGATTACCTTGACCAGATTGCTTCTGCTTTGAATAATGCAGAACAAGCTGTTAGCGCAGCTGATAAGAACACTGTTAATTCAGCACACAATGCAGGTATTGAAGAATTAAATAACATTAGAAATAACGCTGACTTGCAATCTGCTAGAGACAAGGCTCTAACTGATTTACAAAACGAATTTAATGCTGATAGTGCTGCTATTGATGGCTTAACCAATATTAGTACTGCTGGTAAAACTGGTATTAAGACGGACCTGCAAAATGCGTATAATGAAGCCGTCAACAAGGTTAAAGATCCAACTTCTAATACTATTGCTTTGATTAATTCGGCAAGTGATGCTGGCATTACCAATATGGAGAATATTCTGGGTAAGGCCAAGGGCTTAGACCAGACAATAGCTGATGATCAGAAAAAGCTGGAAGACTATGCTCAAAAAGCAGTTGATCGGATTAACAGCTCAACTATGTCAGATACTGATAAGGTAGCAGCCATTAACAATATTCAAAAAGCTCGTGATGATGCTAAAACAGAAGTTGGCAACAAACTTACCGTTGAAGATGCTAATCAGGCTGAAAAAGATGGTGAAACCAGCATCCAAAAAGCTGAGGCCAAGGCAAATAAGAATGATATGGACAAGGCCAAGGATGCAGCCAAAGCTAGAATTGATGGTGCTAGAGACAAAGCTTTACAAAACTTAGAAGATGTATATAAAACTTTAAGTAAGGATGAACAGAAGCAAGCTCAGGCTGCATACGATAAGGCTCTCAAAGATATTCCAGCACTTGCTGAACAAGCTGAGTCTGCAATTGATAATGCCTTCGACAAAGATGCTATCAGTGACTTAACTAACGATGCCATCAATTCAATTAACTCAACTGGTGACACAGCTAACGTAGCAATGACTAAGGTTGTCGCTGTTCAAGCTGTTAAGGATGCCGCACAAGCCGCTAAGGATAAATTGACTAACCCAAGAGACAAAGCCGGCGTTGATGATGTTGCTAACTTAGGAATTGCTGATATTAATGCGGCAACTACCAGTTCGACAGTACTTGACATCAAAGATAATGCCCTTAACAGTATTAAGAACATTAAAGATTCTGGTACTGGTGATACAGATAAAGATAATGCTCTCTGGGATAAAAAGAATGCTGCTAATAAGGAACTTGCTCAAGAACTTGCCGATACTACCGGTGCTATTGACAAACTGACCGACTTAACTGACGAACAGAAGAAGCAATTTAAAGATCAGGCTCAGGCTGCTCACGATAGAGCACATATCAGAATTGAAGGTGCTACTGAGGATCAAATCGATTCTGAAAAAGGCCTTGGCAAGACTAATATTGATAAAGCACTAACAGATGCTAAACTGCAAGCTGTTAAGAATGTTGCTAAAGCAGATGTTGACAAGACCGCTGATGATGCCATTGATCAAGTTAATAAAGACGATACTATTAATAAAGATGATAAACAAAATATCATCGATAATATCAACAAAGACCGTGACAAGACTAAAGAAGACATTGATAATGCCGACACACCTGATAAAGTTAATAATGCTAAAAACGATGGTGAAGGAGAAATCAAGGGTCACGTTGATAATGGTTCCTCATCAGCAAAAGAGAAACAGACTGCTAAAGATAAGCTTGCTGCTGCCGCTGATAAAATTTATGACCGTCTAAAGAAAGACAGGGATAGTGGAAAGCTAGATTATAATCAATATCAAGACCTGAAAGACAAGGTAGATAATGCTGTTGATGCAGCTAATGGAGCCATTTCAAATGCTGACGGTACATCAAACATTAACGGTGCTGAAAGTGATGGTGAAAGTGCCTTAAGCGGAATTAATACCGATATTGATAAAGTCGAAGCAGTTAACACCGCTTTAGGCGAGCTATCTGATGCTGTTAACAAAGCTGATGCTGCTGCTGATGCGGTTGCTAAAGAAGTAGGCAAGACTGATGAAGAGCAGCAAAAACTTGCTAAAGAAATGAAGGATGCTATTGAAAAACAGCGTGCTGCTGCAGCTAAGAACATTAAAGATGCTCAAAATGCAACAGATGATCCATTAAATGCAATTAAGACTGCTGGTCAAAAAGGTGTCGATACCATTACCGGTTTGACTAATGATTACACCGATAAGGTTGACCAAATTAAGACTCTGAAACAAAAAGCCGATGCAGCTAAGGATGATCTTAACAAACTTAAGACAGATGAAAATGACAACCCTGTACTTACTGCAAGTGATGTTGCACAAGGTGAAGCTGATATTGACGATGCTGTGCAAACTGGAACCAGCAATATTTACCAAGCATCTTCTGTAGATGATGCAAAAACAGCGGAACAAAAAGCTGAAGACGCGGTTGAGTTAGCGAAATTACCAACTGAACTTCTTGCAGAAAAGAATAAACAGATTGCTGCTATCAACAAGTATGCTACTGCTGCTGAAAGTGAAATTGATAAATTTGTTCAATCCGATCAGAATAAGGATGGTCTGCCAGCTGATACTATCACAGCACTTAAGAAACAAGTTGAAGCGGCCAAGAATAAGGCTATTTCTAAGATTAATGGTGTTACTTTAGCAAAAGGTGCAAGCCAGGCTGACTTTGACAAAGCCAAAACTAATGTTCAAAATGCCGAAAAAGGTGTTGCTGAAAATAACGAAACAGTTGACTTTGGTGAAGCTGGAATTGACAAAGTTAAGACACTTGCCAAACAAAAAGCCGATATTGTTAAGGCTAAGAATGACGCAATTGCTGAACTTGAGCAGAAACAGAAAGATGCCAATAGCGATATCGAAAACTCTGGCATGTCTCCTGCTGATCAAGGACCTTTGAAGGATCAAGTACAAAAGCTCGTTGATAAAGCTAAGGATCAGATAATTAATATCTCTGACACAGATGATAAGGGTAATATTAAGACTCCTAAACAGGTAAAAGACGAAGCTGATACAATTATTAACAATACTGTTAATGGCTTTGATGATCAAGACAATGGTGGTAATAAAGTACCTGGAATTAGCGATATTATTAACAATGCTCAACTTGATGGTGCTAAGACAACAGCTGAAAAAACTCTTAATAATAAACGTGCTCAAGCGCATGACGTTATTAACGGCTCACAGTTAACTGCAGATCAGAAGCAAAAAGCTAATAAAGCAATCGACGATGCCTTTAATAAAGAAAAGTCTGATATTGATGCTAAGACTGACATTAAGGATGTTCCAACTAATAAGGACGAGATAGGTAAAGTAATCGACGCTATTTGGACTAAACCTAGTGATTGGTTTGATACCGAACAAAAGAATGCTTTGTCAGGTACAGATGGTGTAGCTGGTTTAGAAGCTGAAGCTGGTCTTGATAAATTAACCGACAAGCAAAAGGCTGATTACAAAGACTACATCGACGATATTACTAATGCTATTGCAGCAATTAAAGATGCTAAAAACATTAAGGATGCCAGTTCAGCTTACGACAAGGGTATGACTTCTCTTAACAAGTTGAAGGCTCTTGAAAAAGTTAAGGCAGATGCTAATAAGGCTGAGAGTGATATTGAAAATAGTGATTTAAATAAAGATGCTAAAGATCGTCTAAAGGGTGACGTTGAGAAAGTTGTTGAAGACACCAAGGATAAGCTTAACCAGATCGATTCTTCTGTTGGTAACGCGTCAACTAACAAGGACAAGATTGATCAGATTACTCATGATGCTCAAAGCGATATTTCCACCATTGAAAACGACTTTGGTATTGAAGACCAGTCTAACGATGTTGTTGATGCCAACAACCAAATTTCCAAGAACCATAGTGATGCGATTGATACCATTCACAATGAATTTGGTGATGATAGCAAGACACCTAAGACCGATGATGCTTACGAAAAGAATAAGCATGTTCATAGTTCATCGCAAGATGGTATCAACTCTGATAAAACCAATGCTGATAAGGAAATTTCTAAAGGCGCAATTGACGATGCAGTTGATATTGCTAAGG